>MGSS01000081.1 GCA_001798595.1 Deltaproteobacteria bacterium RIFCSPLOWO2_12_FULL_60_19
TTTTCACAGATCGGAGGTTAGCAGCATGAAAATTCTTCGCTTCAACGACGACCGGATCGGCGTGCTCAAAAATGAAACTCACGTCGTGGACGTGAGCGACGCGGTTCCTTCGCGCAAGGCCAAAGGGCCGCAACGCGTCGTCGAAGACATCATCGAAAACTTCCGCCGGTACCGGCGCCGGTTCGAGCGCATCGTGGCCGAGCAGGAGGGCGTGCCGCTTGCAAGCGTCAAGCTGCTCGTCCCGATTCCCCGGCCGAGCAAATGCATGGCGGCTTTCGTGAATTATGTCGATCGGCCGGACCGCAGCCCGGACACGCTGCCCAACGAGTATTTCTACAAAGCCCCGGAATTGGTCGGACCCGAAGGCACGGTGGAACTGCTGGATATCCCGCCCGTGGTCGTCTACCAGCCGGAAGCGGAGCTCGCGTTCGTGATGGGCAAGCGGGCAAAGAACGTGACTGAGAAAAAAGCGATGGACTACGTCTTCGGCTACGTCCCGTTCTTCGACATCTCCGCCAGAGGCCTCACCCGCCGCACGCAATTTATCCCCAAGGGCCAAGACGCCTTCGGCCCGTGCGGCCCGTGGATCACAACCAAGGACGAGATCCCCGATCCGCACAACATCGTGGTGAAATCCTGGGTCAACGGCCAGGCGCGGCAGAACTACAACACCAAGTTCATGGCGCACAAGATTCCCGACCAGATCGCATGGCTCACTAAATACGTCCAGCTACAGCCCGGCGACGTGATCGCGACCGGCACCTACCACGAGGGGCTCGGCCCGCTCAACGGCGGCGATGTGTTGGAAATCGAAATCGAGAGGATGGGCAGGGCAAAATTCTTCGTCAAGGGCCTGGGGCCGCGCAAGGACGCCGAATGGATGCCGGGCAAGAACCAGCCGACGCCACCGCCGGGCGGAGGGATGAGCAGGGTTTAGGGCTAAAGTACTGAGTAACGAGGACTGAGGACTGAGCTAGGGAGGCGGGGAAACTCAGCACCCAGCACTCATCCCTCAGCACTCATTTCTCCTCACTGGTCATTCCCCGATGCCAGGAGAGCAGCGTGTTAGTCGCCAGCAGGAAAATAATGTTCAGCAGATATCCGAGCAGCGCCAGCGACAGCATGCCGGCGTACATCTGATCGACCTTGAAGCGGCGCTGCGAGTCGAGAATAAAATAACCGATCCCGTCGCTGCTCCCCACCATCTCCGAGATCACCACCAGGATTAACGTGATCCCCAGCGAGATTCTCAAGCCCGTCGCGATCTGCGGCGAAGCGGCGGGCAGAATCACCTCCGTGACGAGCCTGCCGCGCGAAACGCCGAAAGTGCGCGCCGTATAAATCAGAACCCGATCGACGTTTTTCACGCCGTCGAGCGTGTTGAGCAGGATCGGCCACGCGCACGAGAAAAAGATGACGAAGACCTTCATCCCGTCCCCCAGGCCGAAGAGCAGCATCGCCACCGGCACGACGACCGGCGGCGGGATCGGCCGCGCCATCTCGATCACGATCTCCAGCATGCGCCGAATCTTTTTGAACAGCCCGAGCGCGACCCCCAGCGGGATAAAGACGGCGGCGGCCAGGAGATAACCCGCCGCCGCCCGTTTCATGCTTGTTAAAATCTGCGCCGGGATATCCCCCGCGGCGACGAGCGTGAAAAACGATCTCAGGATCTTGCTCATCGGCGGGACAAAGAGTGGATTGACGACTTCTGTCCGCGACGCGATCTCCCAGACGGCGACCACGCCCAATAGCACCGCCACGCCGTTCAGTTTCGATTCCGGGTTCCAGCTCACAGCGCTTCCCTAGCCGTCATCCCGCGATGCCACTTCATCGCCGTCGCATCGAGCCATACAAACAGACGATTGAGCGCGTATCCCAGGAAGGAAACCAGCGCGATCCCGGCGTACATGTTGCCCGTCCTGAGCGACCGCTCCTCGTCCAAAATGAAAAATCCCAGGCCGCTGGAGCCGACCACCATCTCACCCGTGGTCACGAGGATCAACGCGATGGAGAGGCTGACTCTGAGCCCGGTCACGATGTAAGGCAGCGCCGCCGGGAGAGCGATGGCGCGCAAAATTCTCCAGCGGCCGAGGCCGAAGGTCCTGCCGGTGTCGAGCAGCATCCGATCGATGTTTCTCACGCCGTCGATGGTGTTGATGAGAATGGGCCACGCGCATGCATAGACCGTGACGGCGACGATGGTCGCATTGCCGATGCCGAGCATGAGGATCGCAACCGGGATGATCGCGACGGAAGGCATCGGGCGGAGCAGCTCGATGACGATCTCGCACAAATTATACGCGCGCCTGAAATAGCCGAGAACAATTCCCAAGGCAACGGCGATCATCGCCGCGAGAAGATAGCCGGCGAGAAAGCGCCCCAAGGTCACGATGAGATGCGTGAAAAGCTCGCGCGAGAACGCCAACTGAAAAAGCGATTGCACGATGCGGCTGGCCGGCGGAAGATAAGCTCCCATGACCGGATTCAGGCGAGCCGAGACTTCCCACAAAAAGAGGAGGACGGCGAAAGTCGCAAGCCCCGGCGCGTTGATCCGCCTCGACAAACTCACGACACCCCATCTCCTGAGATCTGCCGGTAGATTTCGTTTCTCAGCTCCATGAATCGCCCGTCCGCCCGCGTTGCGAGCTGATCTCTCGGACGGCTGAGAGGAACCACCACATCGCCGATCACACGAGAGGGCCGGCGGCCGAGGACCTGGATTCTGTCGGAGAGGTAGATCGCCTCTTCGATATCGTGCGTGACGAACAGAATGGTCGTGCACAGCTCCTTCCACAGTTTGAGCAAGCTGTCTTCCAGCTCGAGCCGCGTCATCGCGTCCACCGAGCCGAAAGGCTCGTCCATCAGGAGCACCTCCGGCTCATAGGCCAGCGCGCGGGCGATGGCGACCCGCTGCTGCATGCCTCCCGAAAGCTCCCAGGGATAGTGCCGCTCAAAGCCTTCCAGACCGACCAGACCGAGGAGATGTTTTGCTTTTTTCTCCGTATCCCGCGAGGAATTTCCCTTGGCCTCAAGGCCGAACAGCACGTTGCCGAGCACCGTGCGCCAGGCGAACAACGAACGGTTATACTCCTGGAAGACCAGCACGAGATTTCGCGGCGGGCCGGCGACCTGCTCTCCCTTCACGACCACCCGGCCGCCGCTCGGCGCGAGCAGGCCCGCCATGCACATGAGCAGCGTCGTCTTGCCGCAGCCGGAAGGCCCGACGAGCGAGACGAATTCTCCCTGATCGACTTGAAACGAGATCTCTTGAATCGCCGGCGTCGATTCCCCGCCCGCCTGGCGATAACTCTTGGAAAGAGCTTCTACTTCGAGAATGGCCATAGAAAGGTGAAACCGTGAGGCGTGAGGCGTAAGGGGTGAGGCGCCTCACGCGCATGTTGGCTAACCCCTAGGCGCAAGATCGCTGATGATCTCTGACGCCCTGAAGGAGCGATCGATCAACTTGTATTTATGCGTCAGGTCGATGGTCACCTGGAGGTCTTTTTCGGAGACGCCCTTCTCATACAGCGGCAGGGCGACCTGCTTCGCCAGGTCGGCACTTAAGCCGGTCCATTTCGCAATGATATTTCTCGTGCCCTGGATATCGGCGTGAATGGCATCGACGCCCTGATTTAAGGATTGCACAAAGCTGCGCGCCATCTCTTTATTCTTTTGAATCCACTTTTCCGAAGCGAACCAACTGGCGATGAGGAACTTCGGCGCCACTGCGCTCCAGGTGTGGGCCAGCACGCGCGTCACGCCTTTGCCGACGGACGAAGTCACAAAGGGCTCCTGCGCGCTGATCGCTTCCACCCTCCCGGAGACCAGCGCCGCCTCCATCTGGGGGAATGGGATCTCCACGAATTTGACCTTGGAGGAGGTCGCGCCACTCTTGTCGAGCCAAGCGAGCGCCATGAGGTGAACGATGTTGTTCAACGTGTTGACGGCGACGGTCATCCCTTCGAGGTCCCTGGCCTGCCTGATTGGAGAATCCTTGAGCACCTGGAGCGCGTGGGTATCGTTGCTTCCCTTGATGTTGATGGCGCCGCCGCAGACGATTTTAAAATCGAAACCGCCCACGTGAGCCTGATAGAGCGAGATCACGTTGCTCCAGCCGACCTGCAGGTCGCCCGAGGCTACGCCGGGCAGGATCGTCGCCCCTCCCGCCATCGGAACGAGTTCAAGGTCGAGGCCACGTTGCTTAAAGAACCCTTTCTCCATCGCCACATAAATGGGTGCGGTATCGACGATCTTCATGTAGCCGACTTTCCCTTTGGCCTGAGCCAGAGCGCTCTTGCCGAGAAGAGGCAGAGCCGCAACCCCCAGGGCAACCTCAACTACGAACTTGCGCCGCGTGATGGCCATATCCAATCCTCCTTCGGCGATGACGCCGGACGGTATTTTGCCCCAACGCTAACGGCTTAAGCGGAGATCGTCAAGAGGAAAATTCTGTCGCCCGGGGCGTTGACATCCGTTGAGACCGGGCGATAAAAGGAGACTAAGCGGAAAACGACACTGCGATGAACGACACGCAAAAAGCCGAAGCCCTGCCGATCGGCGCGCAGGCTGAAACAGAGGCGGAAGCGGGCGAGACCGAAAAGCGGTTTGCCATCGGGCTTATCAGCTTCTGCCACTCTCTCAATCACCTTCAGTCGAGCTTCACCTCGGTCCTCTTCCCGGTGATGATGCGGGATCTCGGGTTCGGGTTTCTCCAGCTCGGCGTCCTTTCGGCCGTCTCCAGCCTGACCGGCAACGGGCTCCAGGTGATCTACGGCTTGTTGGCCGGCATGTTCAAGCGCACGACGATGCTCGGACTGGGCAATGTGGTGTTGGGCTTGTCCACCATCCTCCACTCGCTGGTTGGAAATTACCCCCAACTCATATTCATGCGGGTGATCTCCTCCGTCGGCTCCAGCCCGCAGCACCCCACGGGATCGAGCCTGCTCTCGCGCTACTATCCGAAGGCGCGCGGTTGGGCGCTGACCTTCCACTACACCGCCGGCAACGCGGGATCCTTCGTCGCCCCGGCGCTCGCATCGTTTCTCCTCCTCTACATGGGCTGGCGCTGGGTCTTCGTTATCTTCGGCGTTCCTGGAATGTTGTTCGGCCTCGCCCTTTTTTTCCTTCGCGATTGGGGCCCTCAAGGCGGACTGGAAAACAAGAAAACCAAAGCGCATGCCGGGTTGAGCGCCTACGTCAAATGCTTGAAAGACCGCAACCTCATGCTGACCTCTCTCATCTTGATGGTCGGCGCGGCGGGTCGCGGCACCGGCGTCAACGCCACCTACCTGGTGCCGTTTTTCATGGAGCAGTTCTCGGTCTCCGCGCCGACCGGAGGGTTACTGTTGACGGCGCTGCAAGGCGCGGCGCTGGTCGGGCCGCTGACGATCGGCTGGCTGTCCGATAGATATTGGAAGCGGTCATTCATCGTTCAGATCACGCTCGCGCTTTCCGCGATCATGACCGTTTGGCTCCCGCATCACACGGGTCTGGACGTCCTATTCTTCGTCAACCTGCTTCTCTACGGCGCCGTCGTCCACGCGCGCGGCTCGCTCACCCAGGCGATGATCGCCGACTTTGCCTCGGAAGAGCTGGCCGACGCCGCCTTCTCGATCTACTTCTTCGTCGGCTTCATCTCCGCGCCCATCTGGACGCTCCTCACCGGCTACATCATGGACCACTACGGCTTCGCCCCCGCCTTCTACGTCGCCGCCTGCTCGTACATCGCCGGAATGATTCTGTTGATGTTTGTCAAAGAAAAGAGAAAGTAGCTACAGGCCGCTGAAAAAGGCCCATCCACCGTCAGCCCGCCTGGGAATCTCTCTCCGGGCCGACATGTCCTCGCTTCGCTCGGAATCTCAGATTGCACATTTCAGATCTCAAATCTGCCATTTGAGATTTGCGATTTGAGATCCCGAAGGGCTCGCATCGGCCCTCCGAGAGACCCCCAGGCGGGCGGTAGTGATGGTTGCGGTCGAGGGGGCGAGCCGCGAAGGGCGACGGCACTGACCGTGCAGGTTCGAAAAAAGCAGAAACCTGTTGCCGTCGCCCGGAGAGGCTCGTCCCCGAGAGCGCCGCGCGGCCTGCTAAATCCTGCCGGCCATCGCGCCGCCGTCCACTAAGAGATCGGCAGCGGTGATGAAGTCGGATTCGTCCCCGCACATAAACAGCACCGCCTGAGCCACATCCCTCGGCGTCCCTCTGCGCCCGGCGAGATTCTTGACGTAGCGGTTCTCCGGCACCACGTCCTCGCCCACGGGCGAGCCGATGCGGTTGGGCGTGACCGAATTGACGCGTATCCCATGCGGAGCAAGCTGAATCGCGAGCGAGCGTGTCAGATTCAACACCCCGCCCTTGGCCGCCGTGTAGGCGGTGGCGTCGGGTCTGCCCGTATAGCCGGAGGTCGAAGCGATATTGATGATGCGCCCTTTGCGCTTTTGATCGACCATGACGCGGGCGACAAGTTTCGTGCAGAGAAAGACGCTCTTCAGCGTCACGTTCATCACCTTGTCCCACTCCTGCTCGGTCAAGTCTAAAATATTCTTGCGGTCGGTCCAGGCGGCGTTGTTGACCAAAATATCGATGCCGCCGCCCCACTTCTGCGTAACCGCGCCGACCATCTTTTCAACGTCCGCCGCCGAGGAGACGTCGCACACCAACGCCATTGCGCAGCCTGGGTGAGCGGCGTTGACTTCGGCCGCCACCTTCTCGCCCCTGCCTTTGTCCAAATCCACAATCGCGACGCGCGCCCCCTCCTCCGCAAATATTTTAACGATCTCCTCCCCGATATTGCGCCCCGCCCCGGTCACAACGGCAACTTTATTTTCCAACTTCATAAACGATCTCCTTATCCTACTGTTCCCCGGCACGAAAAATTTATTCTGTCAACACTATCAGCACCAGCGGTTCCAACGACCGAGGGACAAGCCTCGATGGACAAAGGCACTGACCGCGAGGGGTCGAAAAAATCAGCGCCCTATTGCCTTTGGCCTGAGAGGCTTGTTCCGACGGGCGTTGTCGCATCGCTTTCATTCCTCGCAAGCCGTCATTCGCCGCTTTTCCTCAATGCCCCTTCCCTTCCGCCGCCCGTATCATCCCGCTCCCGCGCATGAGCGAAGTGAACAACGCGACGAGGGTGATCGCGCTCGCCGCGATGTAACTCGCGTTCATCGACGAAACAAACGCCGGAGCGTTTTCCGCGCTCGGCGCCGCGCCCGGCGTGCCGGAATAATACCCAAAGGCCAGCGCCAGCAAAAGCCCGCCGAACGAAACCCCCAGCATATGCCCCAGCTCAAAGCCCGTGTGCACCATGCCGTTGGCCTGTCCGCGATGCTCCTTCGGCGCCGAGCCGATAATCGCCGCCTGGTTGGCGGAGTTGAAAAAGGCGGTGCCGATGCCGGTGAGCGCGAGCATCGCCGTCGGCCAGAGCCAATGAGAATCCACTCGCAACATCGCACCGATCAACACCGCGGCGAGAGAGGCCAGCACGCCGATCGTCGTCGGCGCGCGCGGCCCCACCTTGTCCGCCATGTGGCCGCCGACGGCCGACAGACTAACCGTAAAAATCGGCGGCGCTAAAAAGATCAGGCCCATAAAGGACGCCGAGAGGTGAAGCACGCCCTGGAGATAGAACGGCAGCAGAAAGCCGACCAGCCCACGGGTGATCGAAAGCGTAAGCAGGCTGATCACGCTGTACGCGAACATCTTTATTCTGAACAGCGGCAAATGGACCATCGGGCTCGGCGCTCTGCCTTCATGCGTGAAAAACGCCCACAGCGCCGCGCCGAACGCCAGGAGCAACACATCCTTTCTCGTGATACCGATCAACTCGGCGGCTTTGTGGTCCAGCAGCAACGTCAGCAACGACGTGAGCGTGATCAGCAGGCCCGCGCCCGCGTAATCGACTGAAGCCCCACCGGCGGAAGCCGGGGAGGTTGATCGACTTTTGAGTCTCACGGCGCTCAGCGCAAGGCCCGCCAAGCCGAAGCAAAAGGTCAGGAAGAAAATGGCGCGCCAGTGCAAGTAGTCGATAATCAGGCCGCCAAGCGGAGGGCCGATAAAAAAACCGGAGTGAAACGCCATCGTCATGATTCCCTGCGCCTTGCCGGCCCGTCCTTCCGGGACGGCATCCATCGCAAGGGCGCGGCCGGCCGACTGCGTCATGGCGGAGCCCACGCCCTCGACAAAGCGGAACAGGATGAGCTGCAGAATCGTCTGCGAAAAGCCGCAGAGCAGCGAGGCGAGCGTAAGGGTCACGAAGCCGAGGCCGTAAATTTTTTGCCTGCCGTAGATGTCTCCCAGCCGGCCGAAGACAATCGAAAAGCTGATCGCCGCAAGCTGAAAAGAGATGAGCGCCCAGGCGATTCCTCGGATATCCGTGCCCAACCCGGCCGCCATGGTCGGAAGAGAAATCATAAAGATCCTCGTCGACAACCCGGCGACAAAACTTCCGAGCATGGCGTTGATCAGGAGCAGCCAGTCCGTGTGGTCGCCCGTCGGGGTGTGTGTTGAAGATGCCATCGTTTATCGCGTTGCGCTTAGCTCTTTGCTCTTTCTAGTGGCTTCGCCATCCGAGTGCAACCGCGCCGGCCGATCCGCGCCGCCAAGATTTGTGCTTTGATGAAAATTCAGGTAGTAGTTTTGCTGATGCCGTGAGCGAGATTCCGTCTCGTCTTAAGTCTTCAAAATCTTCCGGAGAACCGCCGTCGATTGCGATGAAGATTCCGCTGCTCGATCTCACCCGAAAGTACCGCGCGATTGAAGGCGAGCTACGCCCCCGCTGGGACGAGGCGCTTGCCTCGATGAAGCTTTTGGGCGGGCCGAACCTCGCCGCCTTCGAGCGGGAATTCGCCGCCTACTGCGGCGTGAAGCGCGCCGTCGGCGTCGCCTCGGGAACCGACGCGATCCAGCTCTCGCTGCGCGCCCTCGGCATCGCGCCCGGCGACGAGGTGATTCTCGCCGCCCACGCGCCGGCGCCGGTGATCGAGCCGATCTTTTCCGTCCGCGCCGTTCCCGTCCTGGTGGACAAGGCGAAGGGCGACTACGGCCCCGACCTGGCAGGCCTCAAAGCCGCGATCACCTCCCGCACCCGCGCGATCGTCGCGGTCCACATGCTGGGTCTGCCCTGCGACATGGAGCCGATCCAGAAGATCGCCGCGGAAAAAAATATTTTGGTGGTCGAAGACGCATCGCAGGCGCAGGGCGCGATTTACAAAGGCAAGCGGGCGGCGGGACTCGGCGCGATGACGCCGATGAGCCTGGGGCCGGTCAAGAACCTCGCCTGCTACGGCGACGGCGGCGTGGTGCTCACCAACGACGACGGCCTGGCGGACAAAGTGACGCTCTTGCGCGTTCACGGGCAGGCGGAGAAGTACGACCACCGGATCTACGGCTGGAACAGTCGCCTCGATGAGCTGCAAGCGGCCGCGCTGTGCGTCAAACTCCCCACGCTCGACCGGGACAACGCGAGGAGGCGGGAGATCGCGGGACGCTACAGCGAGGCGTTTCGCCGGCTGCCGGTCAAGACCCCGCCGATGTTTTCCGACCGCGCGAGCGTCTATCATCAATACGCGCTGGAAACGTCGGAGCGCGACGGGTTGAGAAAATTTTTGGAAGCCAGGGGAATCGGGACCGGGATCTACTACCCGCTCTGCCTGCACCATCACCGGGCCTGGCGGTCGCATGCTCTGCCGTCGTACTCCCTGCCCGAGGCGGAAAGATACGCGCGTGAGAACGTCGCGCTGCCCGTTTTCGCGGAGCTCGCGGACGAAGAAGTGGATTATATTATTACCGCGGTCAACGACTACTTTTCGACAAGGCCTTGACCGCTCCCGTGCAGCCCATTCACCTCTCCGTGGTCGCGCCCATGCACAATGAGGAAGGCAACGCGCGCCCGCTCTATGAAGCCATTCGCGACAGCATGGACCGGCTCGGCCGGCCGTACGAGATTATTTTCGTCAACGACACGAGCAGCGACGGAACGCTCAACGTCATGAAGGAGATCGCCAACCGCGACGGCCGCTTTCACTACGTCGATCTCGAGTCGAACGTGGGCGAGAATTGGGCGCTGCTCGCCGGGGTCTCCAAAGCGTCGGGAGAGATCATCGTGACCGTCGACGGCGACTACCAGAACGACCCGGCCTACATTCCCGCACTGTTGGAGCGGCTGGCCGAGGGCTACCGCGTCGTTTCGGGCTGGCGGCGCAACCGCGTCGGAAGCTACTGGGATCGCCGGCTGCCCTCGCAGGTGGCGAACGCGCTGATCCGCCTCGTCAGCGGCGTCGCCGTCCACGACTGCGGCTGCGGGCTCAAGGCCTACCGGCGCGAAGTGCTGGAAGGGAAATATGTGCCGAAGGGATTCATGAACCGATTCTCTCCGGTCGTGTTCGGCGTCCGGGCGGCTGAATTTTCCGAGGTCGAGATCCTCGACCGGGAACGAAAATCGGGCAGCTCGCACTACGGTCTCGGGCGCGTGTTTGAAGTGATCCGCGATTTGTGGACGATTCCGTTCGCCGTGCGCGGCGTGGAAGATTGGCTCCCGAGATTTCGCCGCCTCCAGTGGCTGCTGTCGGCGGCGGGCGTCGCGTTGGCGATCCTGGGCCACGGCTGGTGGGCCATCGCAACTTTCATTCTCGCCCTGGCGTCGCGGTCCAACGCGCGGAACCTCGCGCGCTTCGTCGAGGCCCGGACCAATCCGCCCTTTCGCGTGAAGGAATTTCGTTAGAATTTTAGATTGCCGAAAAGCACGCCAAGTAGAAACAAAATTGCAAATTCGAAGCTCGAAATCCGAAATTCGAAACAATTTCAAATGGTCAAACAATCAGAAAGTTCAAAACAAGCAGGTTTCGGATTTTGTAATTGGGATTTAAGTCTTTGGCTTTGTTTCGGATTTCGATATTCGGATTTCGGATTTTGGTTCGCTGGCGTCGTGGCGCGAGCATTTTTGTTGAAGTCGCACCGTTAAACGTTTACAAAGTAAATATCCAAAACTATGAAGATATCCGTTGCATTAGTGGGCGCCGGTTACTGGGGCCAGAAGCTGCTGCCTAAATTCAACGGCGCGCCCGACTGCTCGGTGAAGACGGTCTGCGACTTGAGCGCGGCGCTCCGCGCCGGCGCTAAACAAAAATTTCCGGCCGTCGCGACGACGAGCTCCTATGACACCGTCTTGAAAGACCCCACCATCGACGCGGTGCTTCTGGTCACCCCGCCCGCAAGCCATTTTCCACTCGCTCACAAGGCCCTGGAGGCCGGGAAACATGTTTGGATCGAAAAGCCGCTCGCGCTGCAAGTCGATGAAGGTCGCCGTCTGGTCGGGCTTGCGGAGGCGAAAAAATCCGTGCTCTTCGTCGACCATACCTTTCTCTACGACCCGGCGATCCGCATGGCGCGGGAGCTGATCCGAAAAGGCGAACTGGGCGAGATTTATCACCTTTTCTTGCAGCGGTTGAATCTCGGCCGCATCAAGCGCGACTCCAACGTCTGGTGGAACTCGGCGCCGCACGATGTCTCGATCCTGCTGCATCTGCTTCCCGGCCGGCCCATCGCCATCCGGCTGCAAGGCTACCGCTACCTGCAGCGCGAGGTCGAAGACCTGAACATGGCGACGATCGACATGTCGGACGGAAGTTCGGCGTTCATTCATCACAATTGGCTCTATCCGGAGAACACCGCGAAGCTCACCGTGATCGGCAGCAAAAAACTCCTGACCTACGAGGGGCGCTTCGACAAGCGCGCGTTGACGCTCTACGACTACGCGACGGACCGGCAAGCGACCGCCGACCCGACGGGCAATGATTTAGCCAACACCATCCCGTCGAAGATCACAGCCGAGCGCAAGCTCGAAGGGATCGATCGGGAAGAGCCGCTGGCGGTAGCCGTAAGCGACTTTCTCGACAGCATCCGCCGGGGCCGCGCGCCGATCTCAGACGGCGGCTTTTCGCTCCGGGTTCTTGCCCTGCTCGAAGCCGGGGAAAAATCCCTGCGGGCCGGCGGAGAAAAAGTCGCCGTCGAACTCTGACCGCCGCCCGCCCGGCCGAAGTGAGATCCATGCCTGAAGCCGCATCTCCCTCCATCAACGCCGCCGCCGCGCCGAATAGTCCTGGCTGTCACGCCGCGGACATCGCGCTGCTCCTGGGCCTCTGCTTCGCGCTCTTTTTCTGGGGTCTTGGCAGCGTCCCTCTCTACAACAAAGGCGAGCCTCGCGAAGGGCTTGTGGTGTGGGACATCTGGAGCACCGGCAACTGGATCCTCCCGCTGCGCGGCGGTGTGGATATTCCCTCCAAGCCGCCGATGTTTCACTGGCTCGCGGCGCTCGCGGCGGTAGCGAGCGGGTTGTTGAATGAATTTACGCTGCGATTCCCGTCGGCCCTGCTCGGCACCGCCGGCGTTCTGCTGATCTATCTCACCGGCGCCGTCCTTTGGGGACGCGTCGCGGGGCTGGTGTCGGCAATCGTCCTCGCCACCAGCTTCGAATGGTGGCGCGCAGCCACCACGGCGCGCGTCGACATGACGCTAACGTTTTTTATGCTCGCGTCGTTTCTCTGTTTTTACTATCTCTATCAATCCCGCCGGGGGCTGCTCAAATCCCTGCTGATGGCGACGCTGCTCGGCCTTGCCACGCTCGCCAAGGGACCGGTGGGCGCGATTCTACCGTGCATGGCGGGGTTGGCGTTCCTGGCCTGCAAGCGGGACTTTGCCTTTCTCAAAAAGATCCACTTGCCTATCGCCGTGCCGGTGGGCATCGCCGTGGCTGCGACCTGGTATGTTCTCGCCCTGTGGCAAGGGGGAGAAAAATTTTTCTCGCGGCAGATCGTGCATGAAATACTCATGACGCCGCTCGGCGGCGCCGGCCACAATCAGCCTTTTTATTATTATGTTCCCAAGCTCTTGGCCGGACTGGCGCCGTGGAGCCTGTTTCTGCCGTCGCTCGCGATTTTCCTCTATCAACAGCGGCGGCGCCTCGACGAAGAGAAGCTGCTCTACCCGCTGATCTGGTTTGCGGCCGTCTTCGTTGCCGCTTCCCTCTCGATCGGCAAGCGGCCGGTTTACATTCTCCCCCTCTATCCCGCTGTGGCGCTGCTGCTCGGCGCTTGGTGGCAGAAGTTGAGCCAGGGAAGCGCTTCGCGGCCCGGCGTAGCGCAGGCGGCCGCCGGTTTGGCGGCCGTCGCTTTCCTGCTGCTCGCCGCGGCGCTTGCCGCGCAGCTTGCCGGCTGGAATTCGCTCGATTCGATCGGCGGCCGACTCGACCGCCGCAGCCGCGATCTGCTGCCGCTGTTCTCGCAAGTCCTCGATGTGAACCGGCCTGCCGTCACTGCTCTGGCGACGCTCTCCGCCCTCCCGGCGCTCTTTACCCTGGTCGCGTTCCGTAGGGCCGCGTGGCGCGGCTGCTTTGTCGCGCTCGCGACGGTGATGGTAGGGTTTTACTTTCTGCTCCAGACGACGGTGCACCCCGCGCTCGCCGACAAGCTGGCGCCTAAATCCTATATGCTCCGCGCCAAAGAGAGAATCGGCGAACAGGCGCCGCTCGTGATTTACCGAGCGGGCGGATTTTCCAGCGGTCTTTACCGGCGGCTGCTCTTCAACGCGCCCGAAGTCGACGCGGCCGCGGCGAAGCCTCCTTTCTTCCTGTTAACCCGGGAAGCGGAATGGCAACGGCTGCGTGAAATCGCCGGCGTGACCCTGGTTGAGCCGGGCGATCCTATCGTTCCCGCAAAGCTACGCCTGGTGCTGATCGCCGTCGGCGAAGGCGCCCGGGTTGAGCTGAAAGATTCGAAGGACGAGGATTCTTCATCGGATAGCGACGAGTGACCCATGGAGAGAGCGGAAGTCGCCCAACCCGTCCCTCCCGCGCACGGCGCGAGCCGATCCTGCTGGATTGCGCCCCTGTTCTTTTTGTTCGCGCTCTTGCTGCTGCTCTACAACCTCGGCGGTCCGGCGCTGTTCGAGCCCGACGAGGGCCGGAACGCCGAAATCGCCCGCGAGATCCTGCTGCTGGGCGACTGGACGACGACGCATTACAACTTCACCCCTCGGCTGGAAAAACCGATGTTTTTCTACGCCGTGACGGCGTTGAGCTACCAACTTTTCGGCGTCTCGGAGTGGACGGCCCGCCTGCCTTCGGCGCTCTCGGGCTTCGCCGTGGTTGTCGCAATCTTCTTTTTTGTTCGCTCTGCGCTGGGGTTCTGGCCGGCTTTGTGGAGCGGTTTTGTCCTGGCGACTTGCATCGCGCACTATGCCTTCTCCCGCATCGTCAAACTTGACATGACTCTGAGCCTGTTCATCGTCCTCGCGCTCTGCGCGTTTTACCGTGCGAGCGTAGAGGAGAACAGGCGACGGAAACGGACAGCCTACTTGCTGATGTACGCCGCCGCGGGCGTGGGGACACTGGTCAAAGGGCCGATCGGCTTTGTGCTGCCGGGGATGATCGTCTTCTTGTATATAGTGCTGAGAAATCGCTGGTCGCTGCTGAAGGAGATGGAGCTGCCGTGGGGCATCCCGTTGTTCGTCGCGATCGTGGCGCCGTGGTATGCGTGGGCCGAGATGCGCAATCCCGGCTACCTGAGTTACTTTCTAGGGCAGGAGAATTTCACGCGCTTTCTCACGCCTCACTTTCGGCGCGATAAAGGGTGGTACTTCTTTTCGGCGGTGGCGCTGGTCGGCTTTCTTCCCTGGAGCTTTCTCCTTCCCGCGATGGTCAAAGGGATCAGACGGTATCGGCTTGACGACCTCTCGCTCTATCTGATCCTGTGGGCCGTCGTGCCGGTGATCTTTTACAGTTTTTCAAGCTCGAAGCTCGCCGAATACATCCTCCCCGTCTTTCCGGCGCTGGCGATCCTTGCAGGGAAAACCATCGCGGAGCTGCTCGAAGACTCATCCAAACGCGGTCTCTGGCACTTGTCGCTCCCGTGGACGGCGCAAAACCTGCTGGTCGTCTATTTCGCCGTCGGAGCGATCCGGCCCGGTATCTTGCCGCGCCCCATGCGCGAGGCGGTCTTGCAGTCACCGGGAACGGTTTCGGCGCTTATCGGCGTCGTTCTTGTGTTGTTGCTTGTTTCGGCGTTTGCCGTCCGGTTCGTACGCGCGCGACAACCGGGAAAATTTCTCGCAGTTACGGCGTTGTTGTTTTTTTTCTCTTTCGCGTTTATCAACCGCTTCATCGAGCCGCTCTCCGAAACCCGTTCTTACAGAGAGCTGGCCGAAAAGGCGGCGCCGCTGATCCAGGCCGGAGACCAGCTTGTCGTCTACGACACTTTTCTGGCCAGTCTTCCGTTCTATCTCCGCGCGCGCGCGCCGATCTGGTATGTATGGTCGGGTGACAAGAGCAACGTGATGGGCAGCGTCTACGTCGCTGAAGAGCAGCCGCCGCCGGCGGCCGGCTATGGAAAAGTGCTTTTCACCTTCGACGAGTTTTTTAAAGAATGGAAGGGATCGGACCGCCGGCTCCTCGTCTTCATCAAACAAAAAAACTTAAAACAGCTCGGGCCTGTCACGGTACTGGAACAGGTCGACGAGATCGCCGTCGCGGTCAACAAGTAACGGGGTTCGTATTTCGGTCAAGCAGGGGGACAGGCTCCGCCACAAAGCTTTGGTGGATCAGCCTCAGGTTGAAGCTTTTTATAATACCAAAAAGCAGCCAGTCCCCTTCGCGCATCGCGTATCACGCCGGGCGCTGCGTTGAGCCTCTGCACAAAATAAAAACCACTCCGCCGATAAGGCCGCTGACGATCAACATCGCCAGCCACAGCGTGCCGCAGGCCACTGCTTGCTCCGCGCCGACGCCGAGCCTGCCGAGAAAAAACAGGTAGGCCCCCTCGCGCAGGCCGATCCCGCTGAAGCTCACCGGCAGCATGCTGAGAATATCCACCATGGGGAAGAAGACCAGCGCGTAGGCCCACGGGATATCGAAGCCGAGGGCGCGGCCGGCGAGGAGCTGGATCCAGAGCTGGATCAAATGAAAGACCAACGACAGCCCGATGCTCTGCAACAGGACTCCCTGGCGGCTCCGGTAGGTTTGAGCCACACCGCGCAGCTTTTGCACCAAAGGCAGGTCTATTTTCGCGGCGACGCGGTCGCCGAGCGGAAACAACGCCCATCCCAGGATTGCAGCGGCCGCGAGGGCGAAGGTCGCAAAGCGCAGCGATTGGGGAATGAGCGAGGCATACTGCGGGAACAGCAGCAGTCCGGCGGCGCCGGCCCAGACGAGAACGATCAAGCCTATGGCGCGATCGGCGAGAATCGAAATCAGGGCCAATCCGGCGCTTTCCGCGCGGCTGCGGGGCGACTCTTCCGTCCTGTTGCGCGACAGATAAAAAACCCGGCCTGCGTCACCGCCGAGGGTGCTCGGCGCGAATAGATTGAAGAACATGCCGATGTAGTAAAACAGCACGAAGTCTTTGAGCGGGTTGGCGAAGCCAAGCGGCCGGGCCAGCAGCGCCCAGCGCGCCGCGGTGATGAGCTTGCCTGCGAGATAGGCGGCCAGCGCGAGGAGGAAATAGTCCAGCCGTGCCGAACGGAGCGTGACGAGAAACCGGCTCAGGTCAAGGTCGGAAAGAAAATAGGCCATCAGGCCCAGGCCCACCAGCGCCTTGATGAGCAGGCCGGCGACGACGGTCGATTTTTTCATTCCAACGGCTTCTATATGCTGACCACGAGGTTGTCAATCAACATCCGATTTTCGATTTTAGATTTTGGATTTTCGATTGTCGGAGCGGGAATCCGAGAATCGGAGCTAACACATTCCATCTTTGTATCTGTTCCCTAATCGAAAATCTAAAATCGGCTCAGCCCAAGGCTGATCAGTCCTTCGGCTGAAATCTAAAATGACGCGGCTCCGCCGGCGCTCTTGCCCGCCCGCAGGGAACGGCTATAATTCCCGGTGAAGGGATGCGACAAGGAGGCGTTATGAAAATTCTTCACACCATGATTCGCGTAAACGATCTCGACGAGTCGGTGCGATTCTACTGCGACCTGCTCGGCATGAAGCTGCTCAGGAAAAAAGATTATCCGTCGGGGCGCTTCACGCTGGCCTTCGTCGGCTACGGGACGGAATCGGAGAACGCGGTGATCGAGCTAACCCACAACTGGGACACGCGCGAATACGAGCTGGGAAACGCTTTCGGCCACGTCGCCGTCGGAGTTGAAGATATCTATAAAACCTGTGAGGCGCTGCGCGCCAAAGGGGCCAAGATCGTGCGCGAGCCCGGCCCGATGAAGCACGGCGGCTCGGAAATCGCCTTTATCGAAGATCCGAACGGCTACAAGATCGAGCTGATAAAGCTCAAGTAGCCGGCGGCCGGCGAGGATCGAACCTTGCTCAATGCAAAATGCAAAGTGAAAACTGAAAAATGCAAAGTTCGTGGAGTCCGAACTTAGCCCCTCTGACATTTTGATTTTTACATTTTGCAATTTTCATTTTGCATTGCGTCGAGCATCAGTTGCATCCGTGTAATTTTTCCTCTAGGATGATTGTCATTTCTGCTCCACCCAATCCAGCAATTCCGGAGGCGTGAAGTCATGGCGACGATGATCACGAGCGAGTGTATCAACTGCGGAGCTTGCGAGCCCGAGTGTCCCAACAACGCCATCTCGCAGGCTGATGAGATCTACGTCATCGATCCCCTGCTCTGCACCGAGTGCGTCGGCTTTCACGACTACGAGGCCTGCGCCGCGGTCTGCCCCGTGGACTGCTGCGTCACCGATCCAAACAACGTCGAGAGCGAAGCGGCGTTGATCGGGCGCGCCCGCGCGCTCCACCAGGATGTCGCCTTCAGCGACGGGTTTGAATCGCGCTTTCGCAAGGGGGCCGACAAAGCCGCGCCGGCTGCACCTGCCCCCAAAAACGCGGAAGCCTGGCCCGCCCCAGCCGAGGCACGGGCCGCGGCGCCCGCCGCCGTCGAGCCGTCGAACGGCCACGAGCCCGAAATCCTCTTGCCGGAGCTGCCCGACATGAAGGCATGGAAGATTCCCCTGCGCTGCTATAAATGCGACCAGCTCTACGAGCTGCCCATGAGCCACTTTCGCATCGGCAACGTCGTGTGGTGCCCGCACTGCCACAAATCCACCGTGATCAAGGACGATCTCAACTTTCGCCTCCGCGCCGAGCTAAAGGAGTTCTACGACCGGCGCGAAAAGGACCTGGCGCGGTTGCGCGCCAAAAGGGAATCGGAGTTGAAAGCGGTTCGAGCGCGGCACGAGGCGGAGCTGCGCGGCTTTGAAGCGCGAGAGCGCCAGGCGCTGGAGAAAGTGAAGGCGCGGCTCAGCGAGATCAGCCAGGGCTATGACGCGCCCGGGACGCCGGCGGCTAAGCGCAACGGCCCGTTCGGCTGGGGTTGATCTCCATCGATGCTAAGCTCCTGGCTTCACGTGACGGCCCTGGCCGTCTACCTCGGCGCGGTCGTCGGCCTGCCGGTGATTTTGCTCCCGTGCGTTTCCGCGATGAAGACTCACGCAGGCCGCGCCGAGCTGCTCGCGCGCGGCCTTAAGCTTTACAATCCCCTGCAAACCGGCGCGCTCGGAGTGCTGCTGCTCTCCGGCGCATTCCAGATCACGCAACTCAAGGCGGTCTACCGCGGCGCGTTCGCGCAGCAGCTCGGCGCGACGCTCGCCTGGAAGCTCGCTCTGGCATTCGTCCTTATTCTGTTCAGCACCTACCAAACGATGGGAGTCGGGTTGCGCTTTGTCCGGCGGCAGGAAGCCGGCGACAGCTTCACGCCACAGGAGCTGGAGCGGATCACGAAGCGTCTGACAGTTTCGACCTATCTACTGCTCGCTCTCTCGGCCGTCACGGTATGGGTGGGGTTGCGGTTGCGAGGCGTGTAGGAATGACGGAAGACCGGAGACGGACGACCGGTCCCCGGTCGTCGGTCTGAGATCCCTCAGGGATCCGTGAGCCGACTATGATCCCTTTACTATTTATCTGCTTTTTTCTTTCAGGCGCGGCCGCGTTGGTTTACGAAGTCGTCTGGATGCGGATGCTGACGCAGATCTTCGGCAGCTCAGCCTACGCCGTCGCGACCGTACTGGCCGCGTTTATGGCCGGCCTCGCGCTGGGAAGCTACGTCTTCGGCCGGCTGGCGGCCCGCCGCATGAACCTGCTGCATCTCTACGGCCTGCTCGAAGTCGGCATCGGCATCTACGGCCTGCTGGCGCCGCTGTTGTTCGGCTCCACGCTGGAAATTTATACGCGGTTATTCTGGCTTTACGATCGCGAGCCTGCGCTTTTCACCCTACTGCTCTTCGCGCTGTCGTTTGTCCTGCTCGTATTGCCGACTTTTCTCATGGGCGCGACGTTGCCCTTATTGAGCCAGTATTGCGTTCGCAGCTTCAGCCACCTCGGCCAGCGGATCGGCGACCTCTACGGGACCAACACGCTAGGCGCGGTCTTCGGCTGCTCCATCGCCGGCTACTATCTGATCCCTCAACTGGGAATGAGCGGCGCCGTTTACACGGCGGCGACGGCGAACCTGCTGATCGGCGCCGTCATGATTTTCTGCGGCTTCCCGCGCCGGGAATCGGACGATACGGCCGCAGTCACGGCCGCGCCCGCCGGGGAGGGGGAGGGTTCGCGCTCCCGCGCCGGCATCGAATGGCTGCTGCTCCTGTCCATCGCCGTCTCGGGCGCGGCGGCGATGGTCTACGAGAATGCCTGGACTCACGCTCTCGCGCTGGTGATCGGCGGCTCGGTCTACTCCTTCACCACCATGCTGCTGACCTTTCTGGTCGGCCTGGCCGCCGGCGGCTATCTCTACGCTCGGTTGTGGGGCAAGCGAGAGGTTCGGGCGAGCGTGTTCGGCATCCTCGAGCTGGGAGTCGGTTGCGCCGCGCTCGCCACCATCCCGCTGTTTGAAAAACTGCCGTTGATTTTCCTGCGCCTCCACCAGGGCTTCGGCGACACCTTTCATCTGTTTCTCGCCACTCAGGTAACAGTGGCCTTTCTGGTGATGTTCCTGCCGGCGCTGCTCCTCGGCATGACGTTTCCGCTGGTCGTCTGTCTGTTCACGCAGAATCTCTACCGGGTAGGCAGCGGCGTCGGCACCACGTACGCCGCCAACACCGTCGGGGCCATTGTCGGGGCGTTCGCAGGGGGCTTTATCCTGTTGCCGAGGGTCGGCATGCAGAAGGCCATCGTGATCGGCGCGCTACTGAATCTGGCGGTCGGCTGGGCGCTGCTCATCGCCGACCCGCGGCCGGGGAGAATCCGCCGCCTGGCGCTGGGAGGCGTCGTGGCGGTGGCGCTGGCGTTTCTCGCGTTTCGTTTTCCGTTCTGGGACCGGGCGATTCTCACCAGCGGCGTCACCGTCTACGCGGGCCGCTATCATGAAATCCCGACGGATTCGCTGCGGCTGGAGGAGATGCACCGCGACGAAATTCTCTACTATCGCGAAGGGTTGACCGCGACTGTCAGCGTGCATCAAAGCGGCAAAGACTATCGCTACCTTAAAACCAACGGCAAAGTGGACGGCTCCTACGGCGACGCGCTGACGATGCTGATGACCGGCTATCTGCCGATGCTGCTCCATCCGGAGGCGAAGCAGGTGGCGGTGATCGGGCTCGGCACGGGCATGACGATCCGGGCCGTCGGCGCCTTCCCTGTGGACAAGATCGAGATGCTCGAGATCGAGCCGGCGATGGTCGAAGCCGCGCGTTTTTTCGGCGAGAAGAACGGCAAGATTCTCGACGATCCGCGCGTCCGCGTGATCCCCATCGACGGCCGCAACTATATCATGGCCGTGCCGCGCCTCTACGACCTGATCATCTCGGAGCCCTCAAATCCTTGGATTGCGGGCATCGCCAGCCTGTTCACCAAAGAATTCTACGCGGTCGCCAAAAACAAGCTCAAGCCCGACGGCGTTTTCGCCCAATGGATTCACAACTATTCCATGTCGCCGGACGACTTCCGCATGGTGCTCCGAACCTTCGGCGAGTCGTTCCCGCACATCTCGGTGTGGAACATGCAGGAGAGCGATTTCCTGCTGGTCGGGAGCTCGCGGGAGCTGCAATTCGATTTTCCCCGGTCCCGGCGGATCTTTTCGACCAGCGCCGCTCTGCGGGAGGATCTGCGGGATCTCGGCCTCACCGATATCGATGCGGTGCTCGGTTTTTACCGGATGGGAAAAAAAGAGCTGCTGGCGATGGCCGATCGCGCCGAGATCAACACCGACGACAACGCGCGGCTGGAGTTCTCCGCGCCGCGCAGCCTGGGCAAATCGACTTCGGAGCTGAATCGGAAAATCATGGAGCCGTTCCTGGCGCCCCCTCCGTGGGAGGGAGACGCCCTATGGGCCCAGCCGCCAAGACGCCATTTCCTTCACGCTCAAGCGCTCTACGCGAGCAACTGGCCGGACCGCGCGCTGGAGCAGATCGACGCGGCTCTGCGCCTGCAACCCGGCGACGCGGATGCCCATCTGCTGCGCGCGAAAATTCTCGTCGCGCAGGAAAACACCAAGGAGGCCGCGATCGTCGCGCAGAAGGTCCTGGAGCTGGCGCCCGACAAGATCAAACAGGTTCTGGCGCTGGCCGAAGAGTTCTCCACCTCGGAAGGGAAGATCATCTACGAACGGGCCGCGGCGCTGAGCCGCGGGGAGATCCTCCCCTACCTGGGCCTGGCCAACATTGCGCTCTACCGCAAGCAGCTCGACGTGGCTGAAAAGTGGCTGCGCGAGGCCGAGAAGATGCAGCCCAAGCACGCCGCAGTCCTGTTCGCGCTGGGAAAGCTCGCGGCGGCCAGAGGAAACTATCCCCAGGCCGTCGCCTTCCTGGAAGAAGCGGGGACCAAAGAAGATGTGAAAGAAGACTCCGCCGGATTTTACGCCGAACTCGGCAAGGCTTACTCGGAGCTCAAGCAGTGGGAAAAGGCGGTTCAGGCGTTCCAGCAGGCGCTCCGCACCCGCCGCCGCAGCGCCCCGTGGCGCGTGCTTCAGGCCCAGGCCCTCGCCCAACTCGGCAGGACAGCGGAGGCCGAGCTGAAGTACCGCGAAGCGCTGGCGGTCGATTCGGGCAACACGGAGGCCTGGTTCGGCCTAAAGGCGCTGGGCAAGCGCTACTGAGCCCTGATCCGTCGATAAGGGGCGCTTGCTGCGTTGTCGCTTCGGGCTCGCATCCTCACGTACTGCCGATGTACGTTCCGGTGCGAACCCTCGCTCCGTCCCCGTAGAGGCCAGTGGCCCACGGGGCTTTACTGGCTTGCACCTGCCGCCTTCTTGACGGCCAGGGTTTCCAAGGTGTTACGAGCCAACGGATTATGGACTGGGCGCGCTTCTATTGACAATTGCGCGCCGCTTCACTATGAATTCACAGAACGCCGGCTCGAAGTCATTCGCCGGCGTTTTGAATTGAACCGCACCATGCCGAGGACCAAGAAGAAATCAGCTCCCGCCAGGGCGCGGAGCCACAACTCGCTGGACGAGCACAATCACGATGAATCCGACGAGCAAGGGCTTCCCAGCGACGAAGCCGGCAGACTCAAGATCAAGAAAAACTACGGAGAACTGCTGGGCATACGCGTCGAGAAGCTCAAAGGTCGCGTGCTCAATCGGGAAAAGATCAACAAGAGCATCGACGGGATCTACTTCGTCTGCTTCGGCTGCAAGAAGATCTGCCACAACCTCGATGATGGATGGATCGAAAACCCCCAGGACCAGATGAACTACTGCGGCGCGTGCGGCAAGGCCAAGGGAATCAAAAGCGCGGCCGGTCAGAACTGAAGTCCCAACCGTTCCGTCACTTCATTTAAATCCTCCGGCAACGGACTCTCTACGACAATCTCGCGGCCGTCTCTGGGATGGCGAAAGTCGAGAAAAAACGCGTGTAGAAACTGCCGCCTCAATCCCAACGGGCCAGTAAAGCCCCGTGGGCCACTGGCCTCTACGGGGTTGGGCTCCCGTCCGTAGAGCGGATCTCCGACGATGGGATGACCGGCGGCTTGGAGATGAACTCTGATCTGATGCGTCACGCCCGTTCCGATCTCGACTTCAAGCAGGCTGAACTCTTCCGCATGGCCGGCGAGGCGGAAGCGCGTCAGGGCTGGCCAAATCTTGGCTTTTGCGGCGCGCCCTCGCGGCGCGGATGCGACGCGCATCTTTCTCCGATCGCCGGGATCGTGCGCGAGCGGCAGGTCGAGCACGCCCTGCTTCGGAGCCCTCCCCCAAACCAACGCCCAGTATTTTTTTTTGACCAGCCCCCGGCGAAACTGCGACCGGAGATCGTCGAATGCGGCCCGATCCCTGGCCGCCAGCACCAGGCCCGAAGTGCCCTGATCCAAACGGTTGGCCAGGCCGGGCTGCCACCGGCTGCGGCCCACGCCGTGGAGCGCCGGGTAGCGGGCGGATAGAAAATTCGCCAAACTGTTTGTCTCGCGCCCGGAAAAACCGTGCGTCGCTATCTCGGCCGGCTTGTCCAAGACCAGAACAGATTCATCCTCGTAGCGGACAATGACATTCAGATCTCCCCCCGGCAACGGCGTCGCAGCCAGCCATTCCGGGGCGCCGTCGAACTCGACTGCATCTCCCGCCTGCAGGCGGTCGCCTTTTTTTCCGCGACGGCGATTGACGCGAAACGCCCCTTCGCCGATCGCTTTCTGCGCCTGGCGCAAAGACAGGTGCGGCAAGCAGCGCCGGACGAAAGAATCCAGCCGCATCCCCTGCTGGTCGCCCTGCACGACCCAGGAGCTAATTTGGGGAGAAGATGCCTTCATTGCAAAATGAAAATTGCAAATTGAAAAATGTAAAGTTCCGGGCGGAAATTTTTAATTTTGCACCTTGCATTTTTCATTTTGCATTCCACCTCCTGGCTTCTGTCTTCTGCCTTCTGCCTTTCCCGATAATGTGATATCTACCCGACCAGGGTGAAGAAATGAAGGAGCATGCATACGCCGTGGTGATGGCCGGCGGGAAGGGAACGCGCTTCTGGCCGCTCAGCCGCCCCCGTCATCCCAAGCAGTTGCTCCGTCTCTTCGGCGAAAAGAGTCTGCTGCGCGAGACGGTCGACCGCCTCTTGCCGGAATTCGGACCGAGCCGCACGGTGATCGTCTGCGTCAAGGAACACGCCCGCGCGGTCATGAAAGAGCTGCCCTTTCTCCCGAAGGCCAATTTTCTCGTTGAGCCCCAGGGAAAAAATACTGCGCCCTGCATCGGCCTTGCCGCCGCGGAGCTGATGACGAGAGATCCGCGCGCCGTCATGGTCGTTGTCCCAGCCGACCATTGGGTTTCCGATCCGCGCCGCCTTTCCCGGACGCTGAGGGCGGCCGCGCGATTGGCGCAACGACAAGACGCCTTGATCACATTGGGGATTCGACCTGCCTACCCGGAGACGGGTTACGGTTACATCTTGAAGGAAAAAAGAGCGACGGCGGCAAGCGCGATGGCCGCATACCGCGTCGCGGGCTTCGTGGAAAAACCCGGGCTGCAAAAAGCCCGGCGACTGATGCGGCGTGGAGCGCTCTGGAACAGCGGGATCTTCATCTGGCGGGCTTCGACCATTCTGGAATCGCTCGGGCGCTATGCCCCGCACATTGCGAACGGACTCGATCGGATACGCGGCGCCGCGCAAGGAAAAAGCCTGAGCCATAAATCTCTGCGGAAAACTGTTCGGCGGGAGTACCGCAGGATGCCCAACATCTCTATCGACTACGCCGTGATGGAAAAGGCCGCGTCGAAGGGACGGGTCCTGGCACTGCAAGCCGATTTTGACTGGAGCGACGTCGGGAACTGGGCGGCCGTCCATCGAATGATGCCGAAGCGCGAAAACGGGAACGCCGGCGTCGGCCGCTGGCTCGCCGTGAAATCGAGCGACTGCCTCATCCATTCGCGCAGCCGGTTGATCGTGACGCTGGGGCTCAAAAACATTGCGGTGGTAGAGACGCCGGATGCCGTGCTGGTCGCCGACATGAAGCGCGCGCAGGAAGTGAGAGGGCTGGTCGAGGAGCTGAACCGCAAAGGCTACCGGCGATACACGGTCAGATAAATTTCTCCGCCAGCCAGCCGAGCCCATAGCCGATCAGGCAGGCGACAACTCCCAGAATCGTCATTTCAAGTCCGGAGCGAATCGGTTTGGTCTTCGTCAGCCGCGTCTTGGCCACGCCGGCGCCGAACAGAAACAGCACCGACAATAAAATCGCGATCCCGACGGCGTTGTGCGGATCGTCGATGAAGAAATAAGGCATGATCGGAGGCACGGCGCCGACGACGAAGGAGAGGCCCATCGTCACCCCGACGCGGAGCGGGTCGTCGAGATGCTCGTCGAACAGGCCCAGCTCCTCGCGCTTCATGAAGCGCAGCAGGAGATCTTTATCCGACGTGACCCGGTTGACGATCATCTCCTGCTCCGGGCGGGTAAACCCCATGTCGCCGTAGATCTCCCGAATCTCCTGGGCCTCTTTCTCCGGCGTTTTCTCTATTTCCCACTTTTCCTGCTCGATCTCCGAGTGGAAAAACTCTCTTTGCGACTTGGTCGCCAGATAGGCGCCCAGCGCCATCGAGATCGCGCCGGCGACCACCTCCGCTATCCCGGCCAACAGAATGTAGCGGCTCTGCGCGATGGAGCTGGTCACCCCCGCAAGAAAGCCGATCGTCGTCACCAGGCCGTCGTTCATGCCGAAGATGATCTCCCGGATCGCCCTCCCCTTCGGCGTGTGCCAGTCTTCGTGATGGTGTCGCGGAGTTTGCTCTGCCATGATTCGCCAGAGTTATCACCGCGCTCTCAAAAAACCAACCAGGGCACGGTAACAAACGATCGGTAGCGGCGCAGGACGCCCGCACTTCGACGTGCTCAGTGCGAACGGTGTAAAAGAGCGCCGTTCGTGGGAGCCGAACCACGAACGACAGGCACGCTTACGTTGACTTCCCGCACGCGCTCCCTTATCTTGCCTCAGCCCTCTCGAAAGGAATCGCAATCAGATGACTCGAACCGGCCCGCTCCGCGAAGGCGACGCGATCATCCTCTCCGACCGCAAGCAGAGAGAATATCTCAAGCTACTGGAAGCCGGAAAACCCATCTCCGCCCGCGGCGGCAAGATCGCCGCGGAGGATATCCTCGGTAAAGAAGAAGGCTTTTTCGTGCGCTCGTCGCTGGGCGATCTCTTCCTGGTCTTTCGTCCCACGCTCACGCAGCTCGTGCCCAACCTGCCGCGCCAGGCGCAGGTCATCTATCCCAAAGACATCGGCCAGATCCTCGTGTGGGCCGACATTTTTCCCGGCGCGCGCGTGGTCGAGGCGGGCGTCGGCGCGGGGGCGCTGACGATCGCCCTGCTCCGCGCCCTGGGATCGATGGGCCATCTCATCTCCTACGAGCTGCGCGACGACTTCGCCCACATGGCGCGGGAAAACGTCGCCCGCTTCCTCGGCCCCGCGGGGCACTGGACGCTCAAGCTCGGCGACGTCGCCCAGTCCCTTGAAGAGAGCGACTTGGATCGAATCATTCTCGACCTGCCCGAGCCCTGGCAGGTGACCGAACGCGCCTGGAATGCGCTCCGCCCCGGCGGAATCGTGCTCAGCTACGTTCCAACCATCGTGCAGGTAAAGACCTCGGTGGAGTCTCTGAGAGACCACGGCGGCTTCGCCTGCATCGAAACTATGGAAACCTTGCAGCGATTCTGGCACGTGAAGGGTTTGAGCGTCCGCCCCGAGCACCGCATGGTCGCCCATACGGGTTTTATCACCGTCGCAAGACGGCTGGCGGAAAGAGCTAGAGGATAGAGGACGCCTTCAGCTTTCGGCGGGAGCAAACGGCGCCTGATAACGAGAACCAGGGAGGTATCAAGATGAAGGGGAAAAGGACGGTTTCGATCTCACTGATCCTATGGGCGCTTGTGAGTTTTTCTTGCGCCAAGTCTAAGCCAGCGTCGGAGGACGACGGAAAAGCCCTTATGAGCGCGGTGGCGCAGTTTTATGCCGCGTTGAACAGCATGTTTACGGGCGACCTGGAGCTGATGAAGGAGGTCTGGTCGCACGCAGACGATGTCACCTACATGGGCCCCGGGGGAGGATTCCAGGTCGGTTGGAAGCAGGTGCTGGAAAATTGGGAGGCGCAGGCCGCCTTGAAGCTCGGAGGCAAGGTGGAAGCTGTCGATATGCGCGTTACGGTAGGCCATGATATCGCCGTCACGCACAATTACGAGAAGGGAGTGAATACCAATGCAAAAGGAGAGCGCCAGGAGCTGTCCATCCGAGCCACCAACGTATTCCGCAAAGAAAACGGAAAGTGGAAAATGATCGGACACCACACGGATCTACTCCCCTATCTGGAGAAATGACGATTGCCGTCGAACAGCCTGATCGCACACACGGGTTTTATCACCGTGGCAAGAGGGCTGGCGGAGAAAACCGGAGGCCAGCGGGTATTATAGCTGAGGCGACGCGATGCTCCGGAAAAAGTCGCGCAAGAAGCTGAACGCAGTCGGACCGGCTAAGCTCCAACGGGACTCCCGTCACCCACTTCAGCTGCGATGGCCCGCAAAATTCCTAAAGCTCTTAGGCCGGATGCCGGATACCGCACTGGCGAAAAAGATGGGCGTGAGCCTGGACGCGGTCCGAGACGAGAGGCGGCGGCAGAAAATCGAGCCTTCTTTGCCTCATCGTCCGCCGGTTCAGTGGACCGCCGGAATGATTCGACTTTTAGGCGGGAATGTCGATGCAAGGGTCGCGGAGAAACTCGGCTTGCCGGAGTACTTGGTCATGCACAAGCGGCAACGGCTGGGTATCCCGTCGCATGGCGACGTCCCCGAGCGACGCCAGCCGCGCGCCTTTAACTGGACAAAAAGAAAGATAGCTTTGTTGGGCACCGATTCCGATCGCAAGATTGCCGAGCGCTTGGGAACAATCGGAGGAGTGGTTGTGCGCCGGCGCACGCGGTTGGGCATCCCGAGCTTTTATCGCTATCGCCGTATTTCATGGACAAAAGAGATGGTATCACTGCTTGGCAAGACCACCGACTGGGAGATTGCGAAGAAATACGGGATGAAGCGAGAGAGCGTGGCACGGGAACGGCGAAAGCGCGGCATCCCGCCTTGCATCGACGCGCGGCCGGTCATATCCACTCCTGCGCTGAGGCCGATTCTGTCGCTGCCAATGCGAGTGATCGCACGTCGTTTTCTCATCTCGAGATTTCAATGGCGGGCACCGCCGGCTCACCGAGAATGCATCAGCATAGAAGCCCTTCTGCCTTTCTATGAGCCTTTCTATGAGCCGCTTGTAACCGACACCTCAAAACGCTACGCTACGCCGCCAAAGGACCCCTCGCATTCAGGCGACGAACGTCACGCTTACGTTTAAATCGAAAAACCGCCAAGGAGGGTGAAAAGTCATGAAATCGGTTGCACTGTCAGAGGTGAAAGACGACTTGTCGAGATACCTGCGTCTAGCAGCAGAAGAAGATGTGATCATTACCCGACACGGTAAGGCCGCTGGCATCTTGATCGGCTTTGCGTCTGAGGACGATTGGTTTGACTACCGGCTGGAGCACGACCCAAGGTTTACCCGTCGTATCGAGGCTGCGCGCGCAAGCCTGCGCGCTGGACATGGAATTCGGTTCGAGGATCTGGAAGAGCTTGAGCATAAGGCGTCTAGCCAACGTGCCGCAACGGCCGCCGGCTACGGCCGCGCCCGGTCGAAGCGCGTCGGCTCAGTTGGCCGTGGGCGTCGTTGAGCGTGAATGAACCATGGCGATGAAGAACCCACCCCATAAGCCCGCTGGCGCGCGGCTGTAAAGGTTGGCGTGTTTCCCCGCCTCGCTGTTTCCCCGCTTCGCTTGTAACTCAAACCCCAAAAACGCTATACTCCGCCCCCAAATGGCCCCCTGTATTCAGGCGACGAACGTCAGCCTTACTTTCAGGCCCAAAAACCGCGAGCCGGTCACCGCGCTCAGGGAATTTTCCATCGAAGTCGCCACGGGAGAATTCGTCAGCATCGTGGGGCCGTCGGGCTGCGGCAAGAGCACTTTTTTGAACATTCTTCTCGGATTGCTCAAGCCCGATGCCGGAGAGACGCGGCTGAACGGAACGCAGATCGCCGGCCCCGGCCAGGAGCGGGCGATGGTGTTCCAGGAGTTCGGGCTGCTGCCGTGGAGGACGGTGCTCGCGAACGTCGAGCTGGGCCTGGAGCTAAAAGGCGTGGCCGTCGCAGCGAGACGGAGCCGGGCGATGGAGCTGATCCAGATGACGGGCCTGGCGGGCTTCGAAACCCACTACCCGCACGAGCTTTCCGGCGGGATGAAACAGCGCGTCGGCCTGGCGCGGGCGCTGGCGACCGATCCGCAGGTATTGCTGATGGACGAGCCGTTCGCCGCGCTCGACGCTCAGACGCGAGACCTGATGCAGGCGGAACTCCTGCAGGTATGGGACCGAACCAAGAAGACGGTGATCTTCGTGACGCACAGCATCGAGGAGGCCGCCTATCTGTCCGACAGAGTCCTCGTCACGAGCGCGAGGCCCGGGAGGATCAAGCAGATCATCAAAGTCCAGCTCCCCCGGCCAAGAGATTACGAGATGAGGTTGTCGGCCAAGTTCAACGAGATCAAAGCAGAGATATGGAACGCTCTGAAAGAAGAGCTATTGGGAAGGGGCGCCGGTAATGGCACTTAAGGAAACAATCTCCGAATATCGGCGGCCGCTTTTGGGCGTGGCCTCCGTCGTCGGGCTGACGCTCGTGTGGGAGATCGCCTACACCTATTTTATTCCCCTCGATCCCTTTTTCTTCACCAAACCCTCGCTCATCGGCGTAGCCGTCAAGGATCAGACCCTCTCGGGAGAACTGTGGAAGGACCTGGCGATCAGCAGCAAGGCCTTTCTCTGGGGCTTCAGCCTCGCAGTGATCGTCGGCATTCCCATCGGTGTCTTTATGGGCTGGCGGCGTAGGGCTGAGTATGTCCTCGATCCCTTTCTCACCGCGCTCTACGCGAGCCCGCTGGTTGCGCTGGCTCCCCTCTTCATCATTATTTTCGGCGTCGGCCTCACGGGCAAAGTGGCTTTGATCTTTCTCCTGGCTGTATTTCCGTTCATCTTCAACGTCTTCGCCGGCGTCAAGTGCACCGACCGTCTCCTCGTCAACGTGGTGCGGGCCTTCGGCGGAAAAGAAAAGGATATCTATTTCAAGGTCATACTTCCGAGCATCCTGCCTTACATCGTAGCGGGCGCGAGGATCGCCATCGGCCGGGGAATCGTCGGCATCCTGGTTGCGGAATTCTACGGCGCCTCGGAGGGCATCGGCTTTGCGATCTCCCGCTTCGGCGACACCTACAGGCTGCCGGAAATGTTCGCCGCCATTCTGCTGCTAATGATCATGGCCGTGATTTTCACCGAAGGCTTGAGAAAGTTGGAAACCATTCTGGCGCCCTGGAAGATCGGACAGGAGGCGAGATGAGCCCCGATCCTAACCTCATTACGAGACATACCGGGCAATCCAGAATTGAACGAAATTCTCGAGCACTGGTTAGGATCGGGGTGAGCGCGCTCGCGAGGTTCTATAGAGAAAGAGAGCAGCCGATTCTGGGGGCGGGCTTCATCCTTTTGCTCATTCTAGCCTGGCAGTCCCTGCCCGCCATCGTCAGCCTCCCCCGAGGGATATCGCTCTTCTTCACCACGCCCGTCGAGGTGGTCAAAGCCTTCTACAGGTTGGTCGAGGCAAATGAGATCCAGAGCCACGTTTATGTCAGCGCCCTGGAATTCATCGTCGGGCTCGGGCTGGCCATCGCGGTCGGCTTTCCGCTGGGTCTCGTCATGGGCAGGTCGAAGGTTATCGATGCCATGCTCGATCCTTTCATCACTGCGTTTAACGCCACGCCGAGGCTGGTTTTTCTGCCCTTGCTTATGCTCTGGCTGGGCATCGGGATATGGTCGAAGATCACGATCGTCTTTGTCGGCGCGGTCTTCCCGCTTCTCATCAATACGTATGAAGGGGTGAAGAACGTCGATCGCGTTCTGGTCAACGTGGTGAGATCGTTCGGGGCCAACGAGTGGCAGACGATGAAGATCGTGGTCCTGCCGAATTCTGTCCCATACATCGTCGCTGGTTTGCGCTTGGCTATAGGCAGGGCTCTGCTCGGCGTGGTGGTCGGCGAATTTTTCGGCGCCAGCAAAGGGCTCGGCTTCATGATCGCCACCGCCGCGACCAACTATAAAGTCGACGTCGTTTTCGTGGGAGTGACCATCTTTATGGGCCTCTCGCTGATTCTCACTCACCTGGTCAAGATGGTGGAATCCAGGCTCAGCCGCTGGCGTCTGGAGGAAGCGAAGACGTTCTAATGGGTTTGTTGGGTTCGTTGCGTTCGTTGGGTTCGTTGCGTTCGTTGGGTTCGTTGCGTTCGTTGGGTTCGTTGGGTTCGTTGGGTTCGTTGCGTTCGTTGGGTTCGTTGCGTTCGTTGGGTTCGTTGCGTTCATTGCGATCTGAGTAACTCAAGCAACCCAAAGAACTCAATTAACTCAAGAAACTCAGTCATTTCTTCGGTGTTCTCCCCATTTCCTTCAGCGTCTCGTTTAAGAGGTCGCGGGCTACGAACTGCTCTATGTCCGGCAAGGGCTTGCCGGCGGGCCACCCCAGCTCGGGCGTCGTTCTCGACTCGAAGAGCTCCTTGAGCAGGTCGTGCGGGATCTCCGGTCCAAAGGCATTCTGCACCTGCTTGTAGATTCCCTCGAGCAGTGCCGCGTCTTTGATCTCGAAATATTTCTGAATAACGTCCATCGTCCCCTTCTTGTTGGCCTTTACGTAATCGTTTGCCTTGACCATCCCGCGGATGAATCTCTTGACCACATCGCGCTTTTCTTTGACGAAGTCCTTGTGCGTGAGAAACGTCCCTCCCAATCTCGGGATGTAGTCTCCGGTCTTGATGAGAATCTTCATGCCCTCTTTCTCGGCCCTGGCGGCGTGGGGGAACGAGAGTATCGCGCCCTGGATCGATTTGTTGATCAGCGCGGCCACCCGGTCGGTCTCGGCATTGAACGTGATGACCTTATAGTCCTTGCCGGGCTCCATCTTGAAGAATTTGCCGAGCACGACGACAGCCTCGGTATACGCCGCCTGGCCGGGCCTCTCGAGCCCGATGGTTTTTCCTTTGAGATCTTCCACCCGCTTGATGTCAGGAGTCGTGGTGATCGTCCACTGAGAAACGAGCGATTCCCCGACGAGGAAAGCGAGCGGCGCCCCTTTGAGCATCGCCTCAGAGCCGCCTCCCGGTATCGGCACGAACTCGACCTCCTTGGCGATGGCGGCCCTGACCAGGACGCCCGCCTGCGCGGCGATGAATTCTGCGTCGAGCCCTTCCGCCTTGAGCAGCCCCTTGTCCACCGCGATATAGGAGGGAATATGAAAGCCGCTTCCCCCTAGCGTCCTTCCCACTTTGACCTTGATGCCTTGGGCCTCGGCGACCTGAACCCAAGTTACGCTCGATGCGAGGGCCAGTCCTGCGAGCGTCATGGCGCACAAATATCTCACCGTAGACATACGCATGGCGGTACTCCTTTCCTTGCTAAAAGCGCGTAGAAGTTAACCTTTAGGGATGCGAAACGCAAGCGAAATAGTTCGATTGACAGCGGCGTGTCCATCGCCTAAGGTGTCACCGAAGATTGGCCACAGGGAGGTAGTTTTATGAATATTTTAGTGACCGGCGCAGGGCTGATCGGCTGCCACCTGGCGAAACGGCTGGCGGACGGCGGAGATCGCGTCGCGCTGTACGACCTATCCCCCAACAGAGACTACATCGACAAGATCGTCGGGAAAGACCGCGCGGAGATCGTCGCCGCCGACGTGCGCGACTTGCCTGCCTTGCTGAATGCTCTCAAGCAATCCCAGGCCGATACCGTCGTGCACACCGCCGGATTGATCGGCAAAAGAGTGGCGGAGAATTCCTACACCGGCGCTACGAACAATATTCTGGCCACGATCCACGTGCTCGAAGCGGCGCGGCTGCTCGGTTTACGACGCGTGGTTTTCGTCAGCACGTTTGGAGTCTACGATCGGGAGAAGATCAAGCCGGGGCCTGTCACGGAGGACGCGCCCATCGGCGGCCACAATCTCTACACGACGACGAAGGTTTGCTCCGAACATCTACTTCACGCCTACACCTACCAGTACAACCTGGACAGCGTCATCGTCCGCCCCGCCGGAGTCTTCGGCCGCGGCCATTACGTGGGCGGCTCGACGGTGGGCAAGGTGGTGCGCGACTTCGCGCTGACCGTGATCAAAGGCGCGCCGTTCACGATCGACGCGAAGCTCTATTTTTCCAACGAGTATGTCTATGCGAAGGACGTTGCGCTGGCGCTCGAGCTGGCCTGCAAAGCGCAGAGCTTAAAGCAGCGAATCTACAACGCCGGCAGCGGCGTCGTCACCCGCGCCGCCGACCTCGCCCGGGTCGCGCGCGAGTTGAACCCCAAAGTCGAAGTGAAACTCGTCGGCGCCGGCGACGACGATGAAGACCAACCGCTCGACCTCAGCCACTCCAAAGCCGAGCTGGGCTACGTGCCGCAGTATCCGCTCAAAGCGGCGCTAAGGGATTACATGGAGGAGTTGTGGAACGAGACGAGGTAGCCTATTTCGCTTTTATTCTCAGTTTCGCCAGCTTCTCGCCCGTTTCATAGTGGCGCCCCTGGACCGCCAGGCGCGCCTCTTCGTCCAGCTCCTCGTCCCACTGCCCAAGCGAGTAGCCGTACCACGGCATCTCCGGAGTGAGCTTCGGCAGCCCCAGCTCTTCCCAGATCTCGCGCGCGTGCTCCATGTACTCGCGCTTGGGCAGCGCCACCGGAGGAAACGGCTCCTTCTGAATCGCGTTGCACAGCATGGCGGACTCGTCCGCGGGCAGATGGTAAGAAACGACATCCGTCCCGTGCACCTCGTCTTTGTAGCGAAACGGTGGAGCGTGGCCTTTTTCCATGCCGGGCACGATGTGGACGTCGCGGTGCGGCTTCATGCGGTAGCACATCGCCCAGAACACCGCCGCCTCGTTGGACGGGTCGATATCTTCGTCCACCGCGACCACGATCTTGCCGACGCCGGGGTGGAAGGAGCAGGCCGCGTGCAGCGCGCGCCAGACCTCCGCCTCATTGGGCCGCCGCATCTGGATGATGACGAGCTTATAGGTATTGGTCAGCGGCTCGTGCATCTCGACGCGCAGCACGCTCGTGATGCGGCACTCGTCGCGCAGGTGCAGCAGCATCAGCCGGTCGTAGCCGATCTTGCGAATCATCGATGACTCGCTCGGCGTCACCTGGCTCAGCCACGAGACGTAGATCGCGTCCTTGCGGTGTGTCACCGCGCTCACGTCCATGAACGGATTGTACTGGCGCGGATGCATGTAGCCGTGCGACTCGCCGAACGGCCCTTCGGGCTCGACCCACTCCGTGTTTAAGTAGCCTTCGATCACGATCTCCGACTCCGCGGGAACGTATAAATCCACGGTCTTGCATTTGACCACGCGAATCGGCTCGCCGGCCAACCCGCCCGCGATCGCGACTTCATCCACGCCATAGGCGACTTTTTGCACCGAGGTGTAGGAGACGACGGGCGGCGCGCCGATGACCAATGCGGCGGGCAGCGGCTGGCCTTTCGCCTGCGCCTTCTTCCAATGGAGATAGATGTCCTGCCCAAGGCCCGACGGGAAGACGCCGATGCGCGTGCGCGCCTTGAGCTGCCCGCGATAGTTGCCGAGGTTTGGAATGCCGGTTTCAGGATCTTTGGTGATCCAGTGGGAACAGGTGGTGTAGGGCGCGTTGTCGAAGCCGGGCGTGGAGACGGGCACCGGAAATTCGTCGAGTCCGAACCCCTCGCGCTGAAGCTCGTCGCCGATGTGGATCTCTTCGTGGCACGGCGCGTCTTTGACCACGACCGGCGCGATCGGCTGCGACAGCGCCCGCTTCCACTTCTCGTCCATCTCCTCGACGGTGCTGCACCCCATTCCCGTAAAATAGATGGCGCGGTTGCCGGCGAGCGCGCCGACGACGACCGGAAACTTGTAGCGCCGGCCTTTGGCGTCCGTCACGTTCTCGAACAGCCACGCCTTGCGCTCCGGCTCGGGAATCCCGCCGCGATATTGCCAGCGCACGAGCGGGTGCAGCTCGGTGTCCTTGTTGATCACGCGCTGGATGCGCCGCAGCAAGCCCTGCGCCTCGAGCTTTTTAAGATGTTCGCGCACATCGGAATAACCCATGATTCTTCTCCCCTGCTAAAGTTTTTCGAACACTGACTTTCCCATCGAGGGCTCGGACATCGCCCCGCTGCGCCACGTTTCCGTCTCTGCTTGAGGACTTCAGAACATTTGTCGGAGGGACCGGCTCGGCCTCGATAGGGAATGCCGTAAGAAATAACCGAGAAACCGCCGTGAGTCAAACCGAGCGCGCGATCTCGGGAGGGCCAAGGCCGGAGATGAATGCCCTGCGCCACGCGTTCACCGCAAGCCTGCCGGACCATCCCAGGCACTCGGGATCGTTCGTCCCGTGAACGAACGAGTCGCCGATAAAACAGAGACCTAAGTCATCACTCTTCATGCGCAGTCTCCGGCGCGTTGCGGTATCGAAGGGACCTAGGCCAATCTTCCGCCAGTATCGCCCACCGTTCGTGATCCCGCCAGCACCCGGCCACCTTCAAGTACCGCGGCGAAAAACCCTCGTGGCGAAAGCCCAAGCTGCCAACCAGCTTTCGCGAAGCGATGTTGCCCGGTTGGATGTTGGCTTCCAACCGATGCAGCCGCAGCCTCTTGAATGCGTGAGCGACGACCTGTGCCAAGCCCCCCCGCATCAAGCCGCGTCCGGCGTAAGGCGCGAACGCATAGTAGCCGAGGTAGCCGCTCTGAAAGTTGCCGCGCACGATTTCACTCAGGTTCACCACGCCGACCAGATCGTCGTGCTCTCGCGACCAAACAAAGAAAGCGGCATGACTCGTGGTTCGTTGTCTTGCTAGATACGCCCGAAACGCCTTCGCCGTGGCCGGCGGACTGACCCAGGGCCGGTGCAGCTTCCGGCTGCGGCGCACCGCCGCGAGAAACGTCGCCTCATCCCGACGACTCGGCGCGCGAATCGTCACGGATTTATTCAGCTCTTTGAGCATGCTCCCAACGCTCTACTTCACGACGGCGTAGCAGTAGCAATCCCTTGGCTCGTCGCTCCGGTTTGGGTGCATGGTCCAGCGGCGCAGGATTCCCTCGCGCTTCATTCCAACCTTTTCCATTACACGCGCGGAGGCCGGGTTCTCCACGTCGCAGACGGCCCAAATGCGATATACCTCCCGCTCGCTGATCGACCAGTTCACCACCGCTTGAACCGCCTCGGTCATGTAGCCCTTGCCCCAAAACCGTTTAGCCAAGACATACCCCAACTCCACTTTGTGGCCATCGACCCGCACTCCGACCGCTCCCAACAGTTGATTGTCCTCCTTCCTTAAGACTACCCAGCCGAACGCTGCGCCTTCCCTCCACGCCGTGGCAGAGGCGCGCAAGTGCTCGCGCGTGTCTTCCAGCTTCCCCGTGGGCTTCCAGGTGAGATACATCGTGACTTCAAGGTCCTGAGCGTACTCGGCAAAGATCGCCTCTGCGTCTTCGATCACCGGACGGCGCAATCGCAGGCGGTCCGTTTCAAAAATTTCCGGTGGTCTCACTGGCCTCTCCGTACAGTGGTAAGCAAGCTTCGATCGCGACTACGATGAATTTAAGGATGACCGGCACATCGCGCTCCGTCGCCGCCGCAATCCGAAAATCGCTTGCTTCACTCACGGTCTTTTCCTCCGAGCAGTGCCCATCCAAGCACAGCGCCGGCATAGGGTCAACTAGATTTCTCACATTGGAAGCCGTGAAGGCTATTGCGAGTGACGAGTCAACGAATAAACGATTTAGAAAGCGTCCCGGTTGTCCCGCTCCGGTAGGTTCGATAGCGGATTGTTCGCCCGTCTGTCTCGATCGTGATCGCGCCGTCGCGATCGGTGCGGAGAATTTCGGCGCCGGCGGCCGTGTAGTTGACCAGGACTTCGTCGCGCGGCAGGCCGAAAGAATTCCGCTGGCCCACGGAGAAAATCGCCAGCCTGGGCCTGACCGCTGAGACGAACTCCTCCGCGCTCGCAGTCGCGCTGCCGTGGCGCGGAACTTTGACGACGGCGCTCGAAAGATCGGCGCCGGTGCGGAGCAACGCCGCCTCGTCCTTCGCGTCGATATCGCTTGCGAAGAGCAGATCAACCTCGCCGAAGCTCAGGCGCAGGACAGCGGAGAGATCGCCCGTCTTATCGTCCACCGGATAGAGAACGCAAATCTTTACCTGCTCGATCACGCGACACGGGTCGCGGCTGCTGAGATACAGTTTCTTGATCCCGGCCCGATCGACCGCTTCTTCCAATCCTTCATAACGGGCCGTGCGTCCCTTTCCCGGCCCCGACCAGAACTCCTCCGGCGCAAACTGCTCGACGATGCTTTTCATTCCGCCGTAGTGGTCCACCCGCGGATGGCTGACCAGCAGATAATCCACCCTGAGAATCTTCCGCAAGCGGAGAAACGGCGCGACGATAAAATCCCCGGTGTCGAACTCCGGGCTCGCCGACCCGCCGGCATCGATCAAAAGCACCTTCGACCCCGGAAACTCCACCACCGCGGCATCGCCGTGCCCCACGCTTAAGTGAGTTACTCTAAGCTCCTTGCGATGCCATCGTTCCTGCCACCAATAGGCGATGTCCGCGACGAGCAACAGAGAGACCGCCCCAACCGCGACGACGACGTGCGCTCTGCGGCGAAACAGCAGGATCGAGAGGATCGCAAGATAGAGCAATCCTATTTCCAGAACGTTCGGGATCGGCACCGCCACGTTCGCCATCGGCAAGTGCGATAGGAAGCGCACCACCTGATTCAGCACCGACAGCAGCGGCTCGGCGAGCCAGACCAGCGGCGTTGCAAGGGCGGGAGCGACCAACGCGAAACCACCGATCGTTAGCCCCAGAGGCACGATGATAAAACCGACGAACGGAACCACCAATGGATTCGAGACAAACCCAGCCCAGGAGAGGTGGCCGAAGTGATGCGCGATCAACGGTCCGGTTCCGATCGTGGCCAGAACCGGGACCGCCAGATAGAACGCCGCCCGGCGGAGCCTCGGCCGGAGCCAGCTCCGCTCTTGCGGCAACTCCTCGCGAGGCGAAGGCGGCCACCACTCCAGCATCTTGCGCGATCCCCAGACGATGAAGAGCACCGCGAGAAACGAGAGCTGAAACGAAATATCCATGACCACGCCGGGCCAGGCGAGAGCGATCAGCAGCGCGGCGAACGCGAGACTGGCGAAGACCTCCTCCTCGCGGTCGAGCAGCACCGCCAGCTCGTAAACCCCGATCATGATCGCCGAGCGGAGCGTGGGAATCGCCGCGCCCGCCAGCGCGGTGTAGAAAAGGACGGCGATAAACGAGCAGAAGGTGGAGATTTTCAACAGGTTGCAGCGCAGCAGCAGCGTGACGCTGAGCGAGCCGAGAAAGCGCACGAGGAAGAACACCACCAGCCCCAACATTCCGACGTGCAGGCCGGAGATGGACAAGACGTGATTCACGCCCGCGGCGGTGAATGCCCCGCGCGCTTCCTGCGATAGGCTGGCCATGTCGCCCACCACCAGGGCCCTCATCAGCGCCCCGTTCTCGCCGGTCATGCGGGTTTCAATATAGCGGCGAATCTCCCGGCGAAGATGCTCCACCGATTGCCACAGCCCTCTTCGCGCTCTGCCTAATAGTTCCACCCCCTGGTCGCTCACGAGAAATCCGGTCGCGTAGATCTCCCGCCGCGCCAGGTAAGCGGCGTAGTCGAAGCCGCCCGGATTGCCCGCGTCGCGCGGGATTTGCGGTCTTATCCAAAAACGCACCCGGTCCCCGTAGCGCCACTCTTTGGTCGTGTTGCGAACCGTGAGCAAGAGATCGCCGGCGACTTCCCGCGCGCCGGTCGGCTGCCAGATGCGCAGCGACCGCACGATCCAACGGCTGCGCTGCGGCAGCTTTTCCGGCTCCGCGCGCAGCTCGCCTTCGAGGTAGATCTGCTCTCCCTCCCGCATCACCGAGCGCAGATGGTAAGGCGGAAATTGTGGGCTGAGGATTTGTGCGTGCCGCCAATAACCCGACGCCAAAGCCGAAGCGGCAAGCAGGTAAAGAATCGTCCAGGCGATTCCGCCGCGCCGGAAAAAGATCGGCAGTGGTAGGAGGAGCAGCAGAAAAGAGAGCGGAGGAAGCACCGGGCCGACCACCACGGCCTGGCCGAGAAGGATAGCCAGCGTTGTGACGATAAGCCAGGTGGAGGGGTAGCGGGAGAGCAGGCCTTGAGATCGTGAAGCGGCGTTGGCGCTCATACGGCTCTCAGCTTGAAGCGGATTTCACAGATTGAAGAATCTCCTGGGCGACCTTCTCGTTGATCGACGGAACCTTGAGCAGCTCTTCCAGCGACGCCTGTTCGATACGCTTGACGCTGCCGAAGGCGCGGAGCAGCGCCCGCTTGCGCGCGCCGCCGACGCCGGGAATCTTCTCCAGCGCCGAATAGAGGGTCTGCTTGGCCCTGAGCTTTTGGTGGTACGTGATCGCAAAACGATGCGCTTCGTCGCGCACCCGCTGGAGCAGGAAGAGAGCATTCGAGTTGCGCTTTAGAATGACGGGGTTACTCCGGCCCGGCAGGAACACGCGCTCCTCGACGCGCTCGATCTCCGCGCTCCGCGCCGCGCGCTGCACGCGCATCTTCGCCAGCCCGAGAACATCGATGTCGTCGCGGATGTTCAATTCGCCGAGCGCCGACAGCGCCATGCCGAGCTGCCCCTTGCCCCCGTCCACGACCACCAGGTCGGGCAGGTCGCCTTCCTCGACGCCCCGGCTGAAGCGCCGCTTGAGCACCTCATACATCATCGCGAAATCGTTCCCGCCGGGATCCGCGCTCACCGTGCGGATGCGATAGTGGCGGTAGCGGTTCTTGTCCGGCTCGCCGTTAAAGAACGTCACCATCGAGCCGACGGCGTGCGCGCCCTGAATATTGGAGATATCGTAGCACTCGATCCGCTGGGGAAAGTGCTTGAGCCGCAGCCGCTCTTGCAGCTCGACGAGCATCTTCTCTCTCGCCTTGTCCTGATCGTGGCGCTCGAAAAAACTCTGACGCGCGTTTTGCGCCGCCATCTCGACCAGCTGCCGCTTGTCGCCCCTCTGCGGGCAGACGACCGAGACGTTTCTCCCCTTGCGCTCGCTCAACACCTCTTCTCGAATGGCGCGGTCTTCCACTTCCACCGGCAGCAGCACCTCCTCCGGCACGAACCGGTCTCCTTGATAGAACTGCGTCAGCAGCGACTCGATGACCTCTTCGTCGGAAAATTCTAAATCCTCGAACGAGTAGGCCTGATTGCCGGTAAGTTTTCCCTGGCGGACAAAAAGAATCTGGACTTCGATGAAGCCGCCTTCGCGATAGAGGCCGAAGATGTCCTGGTCCGCGCCCCAGTGCGAGACCATGCGCTGCTTCTCGACCGTCTTTTCGATCGCCTGGAGCTGGTCGCGGATCTCCGCCGCCGCCTCGAAATCCAACGCCTCCGCCCGCTCTTCCATCCTGCGCCTAAGCTCCTCCGCCAGCTCCTGACGCTTGCCCTCGATAAACAGGATCGCCTGCCGCAGGTTCTCCTGGTACTCCTTGGGATCGACCGGCAGGACGCAGGGGGCGAGACAGCGCTTGATTTGATATTGGAGACAGGGCCGGGCGCGGTTTTTGAAATTGTATTCGGTGCAGTTTCTGAGCAGAAAGTGCTTCTCGATGATGTCGAGTGTCTCGCGCACGGCGACGGCGGAAGAATAGGGCCCGAAGTAGCGGCCGCCGTCCTTGACGATTTTCCGCGTGACGACGATCCTCGGCCAGGGATGCTTCACGTTGATTTTGATGCTGAGGTAGCTCTTGTCGTCTTTGAGGCGGATGTTATAGCGCGGCTTGTACTGCTTGATGAGGTTGTTTTCGAGAATCAGCGCCTCTTTTTCGTTGGCCGTGACCAGCGTCTCTACGTCCTCGACCCGCCGCATCAAAAACGCGACCTGCGAGCGCCCGTCGCCGCTGCGAAAATAGGCGCGCACCCGCACCCTCAAATCCTTCGCCTTGCCAACGTAGATCACCTTGCCGCCCTTGTCGCGCATGAGATACACGCCGGGCCGGGAAGGCAAAGTGTCGAGTTTTTCTTCGAGGACTGCCATAGGAGAAGCTGTCAGCTAAGCGAATTATAGCATAGAGCAGAGTTCTGCGGCTCATCAACCTGCTAACAACGCTTGGGCTGACTGTTGCGAGCGTCCGTGCTGCAAGCTGACATCGCCTTGACCTTCTTAACAGCATGGTGCTAGCCTGCGCAGCAGTAAACGGAGGTGCTCCATGCGAGTTTCAGCCGGAATCCTTGCCGTCCTTGCGCTACTGGCTTCCGCGGCATCTGTCTCCGCCGAGGAGCGGATGCGGCTTGCCTGGGCGGGTGTCAGTCCCACCAACAGCCCGATCTGGACGATTCAGGACAGGAAGCTGCTGCAGAAGCAGGGCGTCAACCCTGAGATCATCGCCATCAGCGCCAGTCCCACGGTCCTCCAGGCGCTGTTGGCCGGCGAGATCGACGCGGCAAGCATCTCCGTGACCACGCTGACCAGCTCCCGCCTCGCGGGCGCGGACACGGTGATGATCCTCGGCGTCGTGCCGACGTTCGTGGACCATATCGTCTCGGTGGCGGGCATCACCCGGGTGGAACAGCTCAAAGGAAAGGTTGGCGGCGTCAACCGCCTCGGCAGCACCTCCGACCTGGGGCTACGCCTCGCGCTGAGGAAGCTGGGCATCGAGCCGGATAAAGACGCGAAGATCCTCCCCGTGGGAGGGAACCCCGAGCGCTTCGCGGCGCTGTCGAAAGGGCTGGTGCAATTCACCATCATGCCCGAGCCTTTTGTACGCCAGGCGGAGAATCTCGGCTTCAGAAACCTCTTTAACATCGGCTCGCTGAACATCCCCTTCTGGTGGAACGGCATCCTGACGAGGGAGGCCATCGCGAAAACGAAGCGGCCTCTGTTGATGAAGCTCGTGCGGGCGATGGTCGAGGCGATCCATATTTTGAAGACCGACAAGGAATATGCCAAAGCGATGTTCGCCAAGAATCTCGGAATCACGGACCCGGAAGGGCTCGAGCGAGCGTACCGTGACTACAGCTCGGTCTTCCCAGAAACGCCCTACCCCGTCCCGGAGGGAGTAAAAACGATGCTCGACGACATGGCGCCGCGCAATCCGAAGGCTGCGGCGGCGGACCCGAAAGTCTTCGTCGATCTGACCTTCGTCAAAGAGCTGGAAGACTCCGGCTTCATCAGGCAGCTTTATAAGAGATAGGCGTGAGACGCCAGACACCGTGTTCGTGTCACTTCGAGGCCGCCCTCCCAAGTTTCGCGCCCGTGTTCGTGTTTCTTAGGTTCGAGCAAGAGTCGCGAGCACGGCATTTGTCCGAGCACGAGCACGGTTCGATTGGGCCTTTTTCAACGGCCTGCTTATTGCCCGCTGCGTTTAAGGAACAATAGCACGCCGACGGCGATCGCGCCGACGCCCGCCCACTGCGGGATATTGACAGTTTCCTGCTGCTTGACCGCAAATTCCAGCGGCCCCAGCCTGGTCTGGTGGGTCTCCTTGGTGTAGCTGAACTTCCCGTAAACCAATCCGAGGGTACCCGCGACGATCAGGGCTAACGCGACGATTTTAATTGCGCTCATATCTCTCCGCCTCCCTGAGATTCTACGGCCCCTTCACCACCCACTGGCGCCAGAGCTTTTCGTAATGCCCGATCTTGTCCATGTACTTGACCGGATCGACTAGGACGAACTCGAATCCTTCCCGAAGACTGGGAGGATCGGGAGTCAGCTCCGGGTGGGTGGGAATCCGGCCGGCCTCGCGAATCAGTCTCTGACCGCCGTCCTTACCGAAAAGAAAATCTACGAAGAGCATCGCAGCGTGCGGGTGAGGCGCGTTCCTGGAAAGCGCGGCGGCGTTTCCCTTTCCCACGACTGGCTGCAGATTGGTCGAATCGACCGGCGCTCCTTTGCGCTGCTCGCGCGGAAAGTGGTGGCTGTACGCGTTGGGCGATAACGGGTCTTCCCCGGCCAGGATCAGTTGGGCCATCAGGGTGTGGCCGCTCCTGATATTCGCCGCTTGCGTCCCGAGCTTTTGGAAGAAGGACTTGCCTTTCTCCTCCCCCCAAAGCTCCATCAAGGTCAGGAACCACTCGGTCTGCTCCCGTTCGAGCGACATCTTTCCCTTCCACTTGGGATCAAGAAGCTCCTCGTAACGCCGGGGCGCTTCCGCCGCCTTGACCAGCCGGGTGTTGTAGCCCAGGACGATCATGGTGACGCGGCTTGCCACCCAAAATCCCTGCGGTTGGAGGAATCGCTTATCGAATTTTTCCGTCACCGGCGTGTGAAACGGCTGGAGCGTGCTCTTGCGGCGAAGAAATTCCATCTGCGGCTCGTCGATATCGACGATGTCGGCGACGGTTCTTCCGGCCTGATATTCCGCCATGTAGCGCTGCAATGCCCGCTCGGTCGTCAACCGGACCAGTTTGGGTTTGATGGTGGGATAGCGCTTCTCGAACATGTCAACCACTCGGGTCGAGTCGCCCGCCGACATCGAGGTGTACCACACCACCTCTCCCTCGCTTTTGGCTCCCTGTTCAAGTTTGGCTTGCCGGTCCGCGCCGCGGTAACGAGCAATATCCGCAACGCCCGCCGCCAGTGCTGTGTTGAGCGCCAACGCCAAACCACAGACGAGAACGCAGCCCACTCCGAACAGCTTCATGCTTTTTCTCTCCAAAAACCCGCGCTTGTATGAACGGCCGATACTACAAGCGGTCATCAAGCCATGTCAAGTTAGGTGCCTTCTTCAGCCGGAGGCTGATCCGCCTCCGGCGGAGCCTTCTGCCTTGACGAAGCAACAAGCGCGGTGTAGTCCTGCTACTGACAGGAGGGCTACCTCATGGGAAAAACCTATGCAACCTTGTTAATTGCGATTTTCGTGAGCGCGGGCCTGCTTATCTCCGCGCACCCGGCCCTGGCGCAAGAGCGCATCCGCATCGCCTGGGCGGGAGAAAGCCCGGCCAACAGCCCGATCTGGGTGGTGCAGGAAAAAGGCTTGCTGAAGAAGCAGGGCTTGACGCCTGAAGTCATCCGCATCTCCGCCAGCCCGATAGCGCTGCAGGCGATGTTGGCAGGTGAGGTGGACGTGATCGTTACTTCAGTCACTACGCTGGTAAGCTCCCGGTTAGCCGGCGCGGATATCGTGATGGTGCTCGGCATGGTTCCCACTTTCGTCGATCACATTATCTCCCTGCCGACGATCACCGGCGTGGAGCAGCTCAAGGGAAAGATGGGCGGCGTGAATCGTCTGGGCAGCACGTCGGACCTGGGACTCAGGCTCGCCTTGCGAAAGCTCGGCGTCGATCCGGAGAAGGACGTCAAAATCATCACGGCGGGAGGAAATCCGGAGCGCTTCGCGGCGCTCTCCAAAAGTATCGTTCAGTTCACGATCATGCCCGAGCCGTTCGTGCGCGAGGCGGAGAAGCTGGGGTTTAAAGACCTGCTCGACATCGGCTCGTTGAAGATTCCGTTTTGGTGGAACGCGGTGCTGACGCGCGAAGCCATTATCAAAGCCAAGCGTCCGCTTTTCACTAGATTCGCGCGCGGCATGATGGAGGCGGTCCACTTCATCAAGACGGACAAGGAAGGCGCCAAGGCGATCTTCAGTAAGAATCTGAGAATCACCGACCCCGAGAGCCTGGAACGGGCGTGGAGGGCCTACAACACGGTGTTTCCCGAAAATCTCATGCCCACCCCGGACGGTGTGAAGACGATGCTCGACGATCTCGCGCCGCGCAATCCGAAAGCCGCCGCCGCCGACGCCAAGGCATTTGTCGACATGAGCCTGGCGCAGGAGATCGAGGCATCCGGATTTCTCAAGCAGCTTTATAAGAAGTAGGGAGAACGAAAGAGTTTTGAGTTCTAGGTTTTCAGATTTGAGTTGGTAAATCGAAAATCTAAAATCCAAAATCGAAAATCGGGAGGGGCAGGATTGATGGCGGGTACGAATGGAGATGAACATCCCGGACTGCGGCCGGGACTTGGAAGATTGAAGGGACGGGTGGCGATCGTTACCGGCGCCAACAGCGGCATCGGCCGTGCCACGGCGCGTGTGTTCGCGCGCGAAGGAGCGAAGGTCGTCTGCTGCGATATTCAGGAAACCGTCACCCCCCGAGTGGACAAACTCATCGAACTGGACGGCGGAGAGGCCCTCTTCGCCCGCGTGGACGTGACGGTTCAGGCGGACTGCGACCGGATGGTAGCCACCGCGCTGGAGAAGTTCGGCGACCTCCACATTCTTTTCAATAACGCCGGCGGCGGCATCCGCAAGATGATCCACGAGTTTACCGACGACGAGTGGAACTTCATCGTCAACTTGAACCTGAACGGCATTTTTCGCGGCGTGCGCGCCGCGATCCCGCACTTTCTCAAGATGAAGCGCGGCAACATCGTCAGCACCGCCTCGACCTTCGGACTCCTGGCGAGCGAGAAATATCCGGCCTATTGCGCGACCAAAGCCGCCATCGTGAACCTGACGCGCCAGATGGCTCTCGACTACGGACCGAGCGGCATCCGCGTCAACTGCGTCTGCCCCGGCAGCGTCGAGACGCCGCGCTTCCGTGGATTCCCGCCGCGCCCCAACCCGGGATTTACCGACGCCGAGCGCGCCCGCATGGCAAGCAGCAACAAGGCGCTGCTCAGAATCGCGCAGCCGGAAGAGATCGCCTACGGCGTCCTCTTTCTCGTCTCCGACGAATCCTCCTTCGTCACTGGCCACGCCCTGGTCATCGACGGCGGCCAGACGATCGACGCGTAGCCGGGTTGCCGCATGGTAGAGTGCGGTGAGAATCTGGGATCGTGCACGAGGAAGGTTCGCTTTCGCATCAACGCGGGATATGCAATGGCAGGATCTTTCCCCGCGGGCTGGCATGGGGGACCGCCCGTCGCACTCTGAGCGTTCCCGCCGCTTGCCAAATCTTCGTCTGGAACTGATTGCTCCGCGAGCCCCGGCCCAACTCCTCCTGAACCCGCGCAAGCAACCTCTGCTCCTCCACGTCTCCCACCTGCGGATGGACGACCAAGGTCAGCCGCGTCTGACCGTTCGGATCTTCCTCTTCCACGAGCTGGTAGTCCCCCGGTCCTCCGCCGAACTCTGAAGGCAGCGCATTTTCCAGCAGTTCGAACAGATCGCCGTAGAAATAGTTCATCCCCTCACTGGTGAATTTCTCGAAGCTCCTGATGTGGTGAACGTGGAGGGTCAGGCCCAATTTCTCCAACGCGCAGCCGCACTCTCTTCTCTCCAACGTCGCATAGTCTCCGTTTTCCACATTGAGAAGAACCCGCGAAGCGGACGGGTGGAGCGTAGTGCAGAGAAGCGGATGAATAGCGGGGCCGTTAGCGCTAAGAGGCTTCGGGTGGGGGATAAGCGCCAGCCTGTGTTCATTGACGTGAATCTCGTCCGTGTGAAGCGGGTTGGCGCAACCGAGGCCGACATTTCCTCCGCCGGTAAAGGAATAACGAGGGATCGTGCTTGCCCCGACGCGCTCGATAATCTCGTGCTTTGATTCTGTGAATGGCTCCCCGCTTACGACGAATTTCGTTCCTTTGAGAGCCGTTCCCATCTCCCAGGCCCCGCGCGCGATCTTGGCTGCATTGCTGGCTGTGGTTCTTATGCAGCAAGGCTTCCCTTCCGCCTGCTTCTGCAGGACCCAACGGACAATCGGCCGCATGTCCGTGCCGTCCACGAACTCCGGCCTTGGAAACCCCGGGCCAAAACACCTTCCCAACAGCACCATCATATACGTGACGAGCAAATAGTAGCCGTGCTCCAGCCGGTTGTGGATGGGGTTCTTGCGGGCAAACCAACGGTCGGTCGCGATTCCAATCTGTGCGTTGTGCAGCAGATTGTTCACGCCGCCGCTTGCGGGGAGGATAGGGTCGTATACGGCATGAGCATGGGACAACAGGTTATGGGCGTGGTAAAGCACGCATACCGGGAAGGTCCCCGTGGCAAGCTCATCGACTGTGCGGTGAGAGCTGGTCGGATGACTGCTTGTGCCGCTGCTCCGAACGACGAATCCGACAGGCGATCCGGTCGCGCCAAAGTCCCCCGGGGAAACCGAGAAAGAACGACCGCCCCGCACGATCGCTTTTCTCCCCCGAAACTCATCCGAGGTGACGTACACTCCTTCTTCGGCCAACCGGCTTAAAGTCGCCTCGAGCCCGTGCCGACGGACCTGCGCCTGGAGATCGCTGAAATCGCATCCGGCGATTTCCAGCAGCTTTCTATAAGGGCTGTTCGCGCGCTCATAGACGCGGGCTCTTGCCAGTTCCAAAAAATTCTCATGTCGGCGATCCAGCGCCCGCCTGATCGCATCTTCAGCCTGCTGCACGGTCACCCGCTCGCCGAGCAAAGCCGGCAAGGCCATGCCGAGCGAGACGACTTCTTGAAGCCGTGACTTTATTTCCCGGTACCGTCTCTTTACGGTTTGCATGCTTGTATCGCTGGTTGTGTTTACCGACCTCGGTGCCCTACATCAGGCCGGCGCATGATGGCGACAGCTATATAGCATTTTCCCACCCGCGCCGGGTAGCTTTTTTAGGCCTTTGACATCGTATCCCTTCACGCCACACGTGCATGCCCGGATTGCTTCCTTGGCCGCTCTCGATTAGGATCGACTGGACTGTATTCAAGGAGAAATCATGAATCAACCCAAACGTAAAATGATCGTCGCGGCTGTGGCGGTTTTCGCCCTGGCCGGGCTGTCTCAAATCGGCCTGGAGAGCTACGCTGAGGCCCGGGCCGGCGGCGGCGCTTCGGGCGGCGCCCGCGGCTCCAGGAGTTACCAGGCGCCGGCCAGGCCGTCCCAGCCCGGCCCGTCCCAAGTTCGTAGAGAAGCAACTCCTCTGCCGCAACAGCCCGGCGCGCTCGCGCCGCAATCCGGCGGTTTTATGCGCGGCCTTGCCGGCGGGATCATGGGAGGATTTCTCGGCTCCATGCTGTTCTCCGGCATGGCGCACGCCGGAGGGGGCGGCGGGTTGGGCGGCAGCGGCTTCGGCCTATTTGAGATTCTGCTGATCGCCGGCGCGGGTTATTTCCTCTATCGCAAGTTTCGCGCGCCCGCTCCCGCAGGCGCGACCGGCTACGGCGCGATGCGATATCAAAATACCGGCGATTATGTCATGGGCAACGCCTCCGTCAGAGAAGACGTTCGGCCCGCCGAGCTCGATTTTGGAACCATTCAAATGATGGACCGCAGTTTCAACCCAACCCGGTTTCTCAAAACGGGCCAGGATCTCTTTTTCAAAATACAGGGCGCATGGAATCGACAGGACACGGCGGCGCTCGGCTCGCTCTGCGGGGCGGAATTGATGCAAACCTGGCAGCGCGAATTGACCAATCTCCACGCGCGCGGGCGGAAAAACCGCCTGGACAATATCGCGCTCAGCTCCAGCGAGATCACCGAAGCCTGGACCGAGGCGGGACAGGACTATATTACGGTTCGCCTCCAGGCCAATCTGTTGGACTATACCGTGGACGAAACGACCAGCGCGGTGGTCGAGGGCAGCAACTCCGAGCCGGTTGAGTTTGAGGAGTTCTGGACTTTCAGCCGCCCCGTCGGTCCCAACTCCTGGAAGTTATCGGCGGTACAGCAGGCGTGAGTCTCATCCCTCATCCCCTACTCCGCGCGCCAGCAGCGGATTTTTGAGCCCCAGCTCGCGCTCTTCGATTTCGCGGATGCGGTCACGCAGCCCGGCGGCGCGCTCGAATTCGAGATTGCCGGCAGCCTGCTTCATCTCTTTTTTAAGGCGCTCGATCAGCCGCGTCGTCTCTCTCGGGTCGTAACTCTCTTCCTTCTCCTGCACCAACGGCACCGTCACGTAATCGGCCTCGTACGCTTCCACCAGCGACGCGCCGAGGGAGCGGATGACGGTCTGCGGCGTAATGCCGTGCTTTTTATTGTAGGCCGACTGCAGGCGGCGCCGCCGGTTGGTCTCGTCGATCGCCCGCTTCATCGAGTCGGTCATCGAGTCGCCGTAGAGGATGACGGCGCCGTGGACGTTGCGCGCGGCGCGGCCGATGGTCTGGATCAACGAGCGCTCCGAGCGCAGGAATCCTTCTTTGTCCGCGTCGAGAATTCCCACCAGCGAGACCTCCGGCAAATCCAGCCCTTCGCGCAAGAGGTTGATCCCGACCAGCACGTCGAACGTCCCCTTGCGCAACTCGCGGAGGATCTCCACCCGCTCCAGCGTCTCGATATCCGAGTGGAGATAGCGCACTCTGACGTTGAGATCCTGATAGTAGTCCGTCAGGTCTTCCGCCATGCGCTTGGTCAGCGTCGTCACCAGCACGCGCTCGTTGCTCTCGGCTCGCTTGCGGATCTCTTCGAGCAGGTCGTCCACCTGCGTCCGCGCCGGCCGCACCGTGACTTCCGGATCGATCAGCCCGGTTGGACGGATCAGCTGCTCGACGACGACGCCTTCGCTCTTGGCGATTTCATATTGCGCCGGCGTCGCCGAAACGTACACCGCCTGATTCACGATCGCCTCGAACTCCTCGAAGTTGAGCGGGCGGTTGTCCAGCGCCGAGGGCAGGCGGAAGCCGTATTCCACCAGCGTCTGCTTGCGCGAGCGGTCGCCGCGGTACATGCCGCCGATCTGCGGCACCGTCACGTGGCTCTCGTCGATGAACAGGAGGAAATCGTCGGGAAAGTAGTTGAGCAGCGTCGGCGGCGCTTCGCCGGGCTTCCGCCCCGTGAGATGGCGCGAATAATTCTCGATGCCGGGACAAAAGCCCATCTCACGCAATAGCTCCAGGTCGTAGAGCGTGCGTTGTTCGAGCCGCTGCGCTTCCAAGAGTTTGGCCTCAGAGCGCAGCTCCGCCAGCCGCTCCGCCAGCTCCACGCGAATCCCCTCGACCGCCAGCCTCATCCGATCCCTGGTCGTCACGTAGTGGCTCGCGGGATAAATCGCGGCCTTGGCGACCCGTCGCTGGGCCTGGCCGCGGATCGGATCGATCTCCACAAGCCCTTCGATCGTGTCGCCAAAAAATTCGATGCGCACCGCCGAGCTGTCCTCGTAAGCCGGAAAGACCTCCACGACGTCGCCGCGCACGCGAAAAGTCCCGCGGTGAAAATCGTAATCGCTTCTCTGGTAGTGGATATCGACGAGCCTTCTCAGCACGCGGTCCCGCTCGATCTCCATCCCCTTTTCCAGATAGACCATCATGTCGAAGTAGGCTTCGGGGGAGCCCAGGCCGTAGATGCAAGAGACGCTGGCGACGATGATCGCGTCGCGCCGCTCCAGCAGCGCCTTGGTCGCGGAGTGTCTCAGCTTGTCGATCTCGTCGTTGATCGAGGCGTCCTTTTCGATGTAGGTGTCGGTCGACGGCACGTAGGCTTCCGGCTGGTAGTAGTCGTAGTAGCTGACGAAGTAGCGCACCGCGTTCTCGGGAAACAGCTCTTTGAATTCGTTGTAGAGCTGCGCGGCGAGAGTCTTGTTCGGCGCCATCACCAGCGCCGGCCTGTTCACGCGCGCGATCACGTTGGCCATGGTGAAGGTCTTGCCGGAGCCGGTGACCCCGAGTAGCACCTGGTGTTTTCGTCCTTGCTCGATCGCCTGCGCCAGCTTGTCGATCGCCTGCGGCTGGTCGCCCTGCGGCTTGAAATCCGACAGCAAATGAAACCGCCCTTCTCCCCGCTCCGGCGCCATAGTGAGGAAAATACCAGGGCGGGCGCAGAGCGGCAAGCTTGCAACCGCGGAGCGGAAGGACTAAGTTGCAATTATTCCCGTGATGAGGCGCTATGCGTAACCTACAAAGCTCGAAACTGGTCGCCGCGTTCTTCGCCGCGCTGTTGTGCGCCTCTTCCGCCGGCGCGGAACCCAAAAAACTCAGGCTCGGCTACGTCGGCTGGGAGGTGGGGGCTGCCATCGCCTACGTCGGGCTCGACGGCGGCATCTTCAAGCAGTACGACATCGACGTGGAGGAGGTCTTCATCCGCGATCTCTTCGGCGGCGGCGTTCAGTCTTTGATCGGCGTCGATTTTCTGGTCGGCTTCGGCAACCCGCTGGGCTTGATCCAGCCCATTATTTCCGGTTCTGATATCGTTTCCCTGCTCGCGCACGTGAGCGCGGAGCCGTATGCGATGGGGGTTTCATCCAACATCAAGAGCGTCCGAGACCTCAAAGGCAAGCGCATCGGCGTCTCGCAAGTGGGCGGTCGCTCCGATCTGGTCGCCCGCGTGATGCTGCGCCGCGCGGGCCTCGATCCGGTCAAGGACGTGCAGTTCGTGTCGGCGGGGTTCGGCCCCAACCGGGTCGCGGCGCTGGCGAAGGATTTGATCCAGGGAGCGCCGTTGAATTTCCAGTTCGCCGCCGAGGCGAAAAAATTCGGCGTCAAGATTCTCGACCCGAAAGAGGTTCCCATCATCACCGCGCTGCTGATGACGACCCGCTCGATGATCAAGAAGGACGAGGAGACGGTGCGGCGCTTCGTGAAGGGCTACGTGGCGGCGATCCACTACTTTCTGACGCGGCGAAAGGAAAGCATTGCGATCATCAAGAAGTATTTGAGCAGCTCCGAGGGGAGCGCCATCGAGACTATGTACGAGACCTTCGCCGCCCAGTTGAAACCGCTGCCGCTTCCCGACAAGGAAGCCACGCAGGCGATGATCGACGCGATCGCGACGGTGGACGTAAAATCGAAGACGATCAACCCGTCGGACCTGTTCGACTCGCGCTTTCTGGAAGAACTGAAGGCCAGCGGCTTCGTCGAAAAGCTCTACGTCGAAAAGATCAGTCTATAAACACCGCAGCAACACCTGTCTTTGTCCGCCTTCTGCGTCGCTCGATGCTCGTCGTCATACTCCCCTTTTGAATTCGCCGCCCACCATTCGATCCGCGCCTCGGCGAGTTGTGTTAAGATAGGCCTTGACAGAGTTTTTGGAAATGAGGAATATTGCATCCGCTTCCGCGTCAAATGGATTATAGAACTGTCCGCGATAATCCGCCGGGTTTTCTATGAATGGACCGTGCATGGACACCGGCCAAGCTTGCGCGCCGAACGTGGGTCCGAACGACCGGGTGGTGCTGTTTGACGGCGTTTGCCGCTTGTGCGGCGCGTGGGCGAAATTTCTGATTCGATTCGATCGGCGGCGTGTCTTCAAGCTCGCGACGATGCAGTCCGATCAGGGAAAGAGGATACTTGAGTGGCATGGCTTGCCGACCGACAGCGGCGAGAGCATGATCCTGATCGAAGGCAGTCACATGTACGCAAAGTCAAGCGCGTTCATTCGCGTCATGGCACGGTTCCCTTTGCCGTGGAAACTCGCCAGTGTTGTGTGGCTCATTCCGCGCGTGATTCGCGATTGGCTCTATGACCGCGTGGCGCTTAACCGATATGCGATCTTCGGCAAGCATCAATCCTGCGTGCTGCCCACGCCCGATCATGAGCGCCGGTTCCTGGTTGCCGATGAGCCGGATCGAAGGAGGTCGAATGCGCATCTCTAAACCATTTTGCCGCGCTTGTTTGAATTGGCGGGAGGTGACGCGGAAACGTTCGTTTTACGGTGCAAGCGTCAGGGTCGGCCGACTCTGACGCGACAAACGGTCCGAAAGGAGGCCAGGTATGAAGAATTCATTAGCCATGCTCGCCGTGACTGCCATTCTGGTTGGAGGAGGGCCGGCGTTTGTGAGAGAGGTCCATGCCGGTCCCCTGGTGCAAGTCGTGGAGCTCAGCGGGTACCGCCCTCGCTTTGACCTTTCCCCGGATCCGCTTTTCATACGGTACATGCTGATCGACCCCAGCAACGCGGTGCCCGCCGACGGCTTCGAGCCGCTCGATCCCATAGCGGTCCTGATGCTGTTTATCGGCGGCAACGGGAAGTTAAATTTAGCGTTGTTGCAGCAAAATACCGGCTCGACCAACTTCGTTGCGCGGACCCGCTATCACTTTGCGGCGGAACGGTACGTCGTGGCCCTGGTGGATGCCGCTTCGGACTTTCTCGACCTCGGTGAAGGCTTAACGGGACATCGCCAGCCCCACCAGTTGCACGGCGATAAGTACCTGCTGGATCTAGAAGCGGTGATGAGTGATCTCCGCACCCGCTACCGTGCTCTCCCTTTATGGGCAGTTGGAACAAGCCGCGGAACGATCGGCGCTGCGGTGGCCGCGGCCTACGCCGCCGCGCCGCCGGACGGGATCGTGCTCACTTCCTCGCTCACCGGACCGAGCGGTGCGGGAGACTTGCAGACCGTTGACATAGAATCGATAAATGTTCCGGCTCTCATTGCGGCTCATCAGGGCGACGCATGTCCGGCAACGAATCCGGGAGACGCCACGGCTCTCAAAAATCGCTTTACGTCCTCTCCGCTAGCCGAGCTGGTGACCTTCACCGGCGGCAGCGCCCCCTTATCGGGCCCCTGCGATCCCCTTTCCCCCCACGGCTTCTTCGGCATTGAGCAGAAGGTCATCGGGGCGGTCACGAAGTGGATCAAAAAGGCCGAAAAGTGAAATATGGTTCGCCTCAACGCAAGCCTCTGACGATCGCCTCCAGTCGCGCCGTCACCAAACGGCCGGGATGGCGGAGGATAATGCTGGCGGCGGAGGGCGAGATCGGCCTGCCGAAGAGGCTGTAGCGCTCGCCGTTCTCCCCCTGGTTGTTGGCCCACTCGGCGAACTCTTCCGGGGTGGGCGGATGGCCGATGTCGCGGGCGCAGCGGCGGACGATGAAGCCGAGCATCATCCGGTTGCGGTCGCTTATGCTTCTCGTCGTGTCGGCCATGCAATTTTCGATTGCCGATTTTAGATTTCCGATTGGGGATCCGACTCCCTTAATCTTAAATCTAAAATCCAAAATCTAAAATTCATTAGTCGTCCATGTGGGTCGTAGCCTTCATGTGCTTATCCACCGTCACATAACCGCGCCACTGCTCCACCATCCAATAGCGGACGCCGAACTCGAATCTCAGCTCCTTCATGTCGACGTCGTTGGGGTTGAAATGCTGGTGGTGCATCATCCCCGGCGGCACGTGCACCGCGTCGCCCTGCACCCAATCGTATCTCTTGCCGCCGATTTCCGAGTAGCCGCCGCCTTCCAGCGCGTAGAGATAGGCTTCCGGATGGGCGTGGCTGTGGCTCTTCGTGTGCGCCAGATCGACGAAGATCGAGCTGATCGCCACCGCCGTCGCCTTAAAACCGTTCTGCTTGCCGCTGCGCCCCATGAGAAAATAGGTCGCGCCGTGCTTGCTCTCGTCTGACTTCTCGAATTGCTCCTGATGCATCGCGATGCGCCGCCCATCGAGCGGCCAGCACTGCGATTCTTCACGCGGCGCTTTTGCGAGCGCCGCGGCGTCGTTCTGTCCCGCGTCTTCGATCTGCCGCATCGGACCCATGCGGATGAAGGATTCGAGCGGCCAGGCGAGGCCGGAGATGTAGGCGACCGGCTCCTTCCCGGTGTTGAAGAGCTGATGCGTGGAACGGTGCGGCACATGGAAGATCGTGCCGGGATGAAAATCGTAGCGGTTGTCGTCGAGCATCATGAAGCCTTCGCCGCGCTCGACGTAGATCGCCTCTTCGCCGTGAACATGTTTGCCCGTGTGCCAGCCGGCCGGAATCTCCGCCCTCATCAACAGGCTGCCGCCCGTGGGAAATCCGGTCTCAGGGGCGATCATGAGGGCAGCCTTGGCGTCCTGCCTGGTGCGAACCCAAGTCAGGTCGTTCCCTCGCGCGACGCGCGCCGCTTCATTCACCGTTTTGTCGTTTTGTTCCGATTGATCCAACCACTTCTGATAAAAATCCTGCATCTAACCTCCAGTTCGTTCGTCTCGATTCGCTTCGAGAAAAACTATCCGATGGTCCAAGGCATGTCAATGAGAGAAACGGTTTTCTTAGGATAGATTTTTGAAGCGTTGGCGGGGATCAGGCAGGCACCGACCTCGCCGGCACGAAGCTACAGCATCCGCAGCAATTTCCCATAGCCATTGATCTTCTCCCGCATTCCGATCGCTTTGAAGGCGACGTAGAGCTGCGAGGTGATGTTCGCGATCACCGGCAGGCCGAGATCGGTCTCGATATCTTCGATCACATCGACGACTGGAAAGTTGGCGCAGGGGATGAAAATCCCGTCCGCATGACCCGCCTCCCCAACTGCCCGCTTTGCCGCGCGATAGATGTCGCCGGTCGAAGCCACGCTGGTCTCCGTGAAATTTCCGCCGAGACTGACGACCGACGCGGCCTCGAAGCTCCATGCCTTGAGATACTGCACCAGCTTCTCGTTAAGATCCGGCGGATAGGGATTGACGATTGCCAGGCGGGAAACGCCAAGATCTCTGAAGGCGTCCATCGCCGCCACGATGCTGGTGGTGCAGGGAACTCCGGTGATCTTTTCGAGTTTACCGATGAGGCTCGTCTCGAAGCCTTTGCCCTGAGACAGCACAAGCGGCGCGCCGCCGTGGATGATAAAGTCGCAGAAGCGCCGGCCCAGCTCGCGCGCGCAGGCTTCCAGTTGCCCGAGCGCCTCCTTGTAAGCTTCATCCTTCCAACCGCCCACCATGCAGGCCACGCCGACCAACCCCACACCCTTGGGTACGATGCGGTAGAAATCGTAGGCGTTGAGCTCGATGACCGACGGCGAGATGTACCCGATTCTGGCGCGATAACCGAACATGGCTTTCTCCTTACGCTCCGCCTTTCGCCCCCTGGGCTGAGCCCGGGTCGAAGCCCTTCTTCCGTAAAAACTCATCTACCACATCTTTCGCCGCCCGTCGCGCGCCGTCGACCTCGAAGTTCAATTGCCTCATCTCTTCCACCGAAATCAGGCCGCCGAGGGCTTGCAACGCCGCGCGAAGCTCCGGACGGCGCTTGAGCGTCTCCTGACGCACGACCGGCACGGCGTCGTACGGCGGAAAATAGCGGCGGTCATCTTCCAACTGAAACAGATCGTGGCGCGCGATTAATCCGTCTGTCGAATTCCCCGCGATGAGATCGACCTGCCCGTCGACCAGCGCGCGGTACGTCAGCGATAGATCCATCTCGCGCAGCTCTGAAAACTTAAGACCGTAGCTCCGCGCGAACCCCTCGTAGCCGTCCGGCCGCGACATAAAGTCCTGGCCGAAGCCGGCGCGCCACTTGGGCGCATAGCGGGCGGCGTCGGCGATGGTCTTGAGTTTCAGCCGGCGGGCATCGGCGCCGCGAACCAAAATGGCAAACGTATTGTTGAAGCCCACCGGCTCGCTCCATTCGAGGCCGAAGCGCGCGGCGTACTCGTCTTTCACGCGACGATAAACTTCTTTGGGATCGGACAACGGCGGCAGTTTGAGGATCGCGGTCAGCGCCGTGCCCGTGTACTCGACGTAGAGATCGATCTCGCCCGCCAGCAGCGCCTCGTGCGCCAGGCTGCCGCCGAGATCGAAGCGGCGTTGAACTTCCAGCCCGGTCTTGTTTTCAATCGCCTGCGCGACGAGCTCTCCCAGGATGATCTGCTCGGTGAAGTCCTTCGAGCCGACCGCGATCCGGTCTCCCGTCTTCGCCGGAGAAATCGCCAGCGCCAGCCAAACGGCGAGCGCCAAGACGATCGCGCCGAGCGTGATCCACGTTCGCCAACTTCGCAGCCAACCGCCGACTCCCCTGCCAAACACGCGCTCCACCCAGCCGAGGAGAAAGTCCGCCGCCAGCGCCATGACCGCCGCCGGGACGGCGCCGGCTAATATCAGCGTATTGTCGTTCATTCGGAGACCGCGAAAGATGTATCGTCCGAGGCCGCCCGCGTCGATCGCCGCGGCGATGGTCGCGGTGCCGACGGAAATAACCGTCGCGACGCGGACTCCGGCGATGATGACGCCGAGCGCGAGCGGGATCTCCACCTGAAAGAGCAGCTGGCGGCCGGTCATCCCCATTCCCTTTCCGGCTTCGCGGATCGCCGGATCGACTCCGCTGATCCCGGTGAACGTATTGCGCACGATCGGCAGCAGCGCATAGAGCACCAGCGCCACGACTGCCGTGCGCGCGCCGATGCCGCCGACGAGACGGATCTGAAAGAGATAGATATTGAGCGGAATGAGAAAACCGAACAGCGCGAGGCTCGGCACGGTCTGCATGACGTTGGCGAAACCCAGAATCGGCTTGCTCGCCGACGGCCAGCGCGTCAGCAAGATGCCGAGCGGCACGCCGATCAGGATGGCGATGCCGGTGGAAACGCCGACGAGAAAAAGATGTTCGAGCGTGAGCGTCAGAACTTCGGCCCGATGGTGCAGCAGAAATTCCCAGAGATTCATGCCGCGCCCGCCGATGAATCGGGATTGGCCAGACAGGCGACGAAGGCCTGGACCTCAGGCTCTCGCGACGCGAGAAAGTCGGCCGGCTTGCCGAGCAGCACCACCTTCCCGTCCTTGAGCAGGGCGATGCGCGAGGCTAAAAGAAACGCCTCGCCCACGTCGTGGGTGACGAAGACCATCGTCTTGCAGAGCCGCTTTTGCAGCGAGCGGAACTCCGCCTGGATCTCTCGCCGCGTGATCGGATCGAGCGCGCCGAAAGGCTCGTCGAGCAACAGGATCGGCGGGTCCGCCGCCAGCGCGCGCGCGACGCCGACCCTCTGGCGCTGGCCGCCGGAAAGCTCGCGCGGATAGCGCGCCGCGAAGCGCTCCGGATCGAGTCCGACCATTTCGAGCAGCTCCAGCGCGCGCGCGCGGATCTTCTCCCCTTCCCAACCTTCGAGACGCGGCACGACGCCGACGTTGTCCTCGACCGTGAAGTGAGGAAATAGGCCGATCTCCTGGATGACATAGCCGATGCGCCTTCTCAGCCGGATCGGGTCCCAGTCGGTCGTCCGCTTTCCCTCGATGACGACCTCGCCGCCCGTCGGATCGAGCAGGCGGTTGATGAGCTTCAGCGTCGTCGTCTTGCCGCAGCCGCTCCGGCCCAGGAGGACGAGCGTCTCCCCGGCGCCCACTTGCAGGTCGAGCGCGTGGAGCAGCGTCCTGCCGTTCGGCAGGCGGAAGCTCACGCCGCGAAAGTCGATGGCTTGGCGATCCGCTTCCGCCATCAACTCGATTTCCCGCCGCGGCTGCTACTAGACATCACGCGCATTTTTCCTTTATAGTCGCAGGGATAATGAAAAAGCAAAGCCGGCCTTCTATCTTTTCATCCGCCCAAAGAGATCTCTGGCGCGCGGTGGATTCTTCCATCTGGACATTCGACGCGGATCGCCTCAGGCGGGATCCGGCTCTCCCGGTTTTGCAGACGCTGCTAGACCAGCCGCGCTGGTTGGAAGCGCACCACCTGTACGATGAAACGGGCTCGAAGCTGTTCGAGACGATCTGCGAGTTGCCCGAATATTATCTCACCCGGACCGAGAGCGCCATCCTGGCCCAGAAGGCCGAGGAAATCATTCGCATCGCCCAGGTGGATTGCATCGTGGAACTCGGCGCCGGCACGTCGCAGAAAACGTTATACCTTCTAAAGGAGCAAACCAGGCAGCGACGGGGCGGAACGTTTGCCCCGATCGACGTGAGTCTGTCCAGCTTGAAAGTCGCCAGAGACGCCGTGAAAAAACAGTTTCCCCGGTTAACCTTTCACGGCCTGCACGGAAAATATCAAGACGGAATCGCCGCCATCGACAAGGACCTGCCGACCTTATTTGTCTTTTTGGGAAGCACGGTCGGCAACTTCAACCACTCGGAGCTCATCGGTTTTTTCCAACACCTCTCCGACTCCATGGGCCCGCGCGATTTCTTCCTGCTCGGCGTCGACCGCGTCAAAAAACGCGAGCTTCTGGAAAAAGCCTATAACGACGCCCAGGGAGTCACCGCGAAATTTATTCTCAACGTCTTTGCCAACGTCAACCGGCTGATGGGCGCCAACTTCGACTCGCGGAAGATGCGTTACCACTCCTGGTACAATCCCGAATGGCAGCAGATCGAAATGTACGCCGTCTCCACCGCCGCACAGGAGATTCGCTTCCCGTCCCACGCCGCATCATTCTCATGGCCGAAGGACGACCGCATCCTCGTCGAGATCAGCCGCAAGTTCGACCCCGCGCGCCTCCAGCAGCAGCTTCAATGGTTCGGCCTCAAGCCCGTGGCGCACTTCACCGACCCCAAGGAATGGTTCTCCCTGCTGCTGTTTCACAAGTCTTCTTCTTCCTAAATCGGATTGAATTATGCCGGTCGGCCTTTGCCGACAACAATCGGTGCCATCCAGGATTGACAGGCTCCGTGAATGGCAGGACAATCGCCGCAGCCATTGGAAATATCGAGACCGGAGGATATGTGAAGTCAAGGGTTGCGCCAGGCCCTCTTATCCGAGTCATCGCTCTCGGAGGAATTGGAGCTATCTATTGGGTCGGATATGCCCTTTCGCTATTCGACTATTCCGACGTAGTCGTCATGGCGACCGGGTGGGGCGTTCCAATCTACATTGCCTTTTGGGCGCAGAACGATTCTCAATCATCGGGCTACTGGCCGGCCTTTCATTATGCTTGGTACCTCATAGGATTTTGGCCGATCGCGCTCCCGCACTACCTCATCCGTACGCGCGGGACTCGCGGAATCCCGATATTGGCGCTGTTTGTGCTCCTCCTCACGAGTTGGTTCTGGGGTTATTGGCTCGGAATCCTGGTCGGCTGGTCGCTCGGGTGGTATTCAAGCGAAGCGATTCGCGGACTATGGAACGCCGCACCCTAATAATCTCGGATCCGACAAGGCATGCACTGCAGCCGGGATCGGCGCTTCGAGGGCTAGGCTCAGACTTGCACAAGCGAATAAAGACCAATGGCGGGTGCCG
>MGSS01000082.1:0-1351 GCA_001798595.1 Deltaproteobacteria bacterium RIFCSPLOWO2_12_FULL_60_19
CGGCGCGTTGAATCGGTTCGTCATCGTGCCGAAGCTCTCATCGGATCAAGCAGCCTCGCGGAAACTTTTCAAGACCGTAGCCTATGAAATCGGAGTGGCGTCGGCCATCCTGGTTTGCGTCGCAATTCTCTTGCAGCTCCCCCCGGCGCGACATCAGCTCGACAGCGAGTATAAAGTCTCCGGCCATCCGGCGGATCACATGACTCAGGAAGAACCTCGACGTTCCCAGGCGCTCCCGGCCGAAGGCGCGAGCGTGAAAATCGTCGCGCCTAAGGAAGGAGAAGTTTTCAGCGGCGATCAAGTCCCGGTTCAGTTCCGCCTCGTGAAAGGCAAAAGAGGCGGGCACGTCCACGTCTATGTGGACGGCGAGTTGATGGGCATGTTTATCAGCGACAACGGAACCTTGAGCGGCATCCCGCCCGGCCGTCACGCGCTGGAGGTAAAAGTAGTCGCCGACGACCACGTGACAGAGTTAGACGCCGGCGATCGGGTTCAGTTTTTAGTGAAATGAAAGTAAGCGGCGAGCGGCTGCTGCTCGGACGGCCGGTCACGATCCCTTGAAGGTTTTGAAAAAGCCGCCCAGGAGGCCCGGGTGCTCCCCTTCGGCCACTTGCTCAAGCTCGCCGGCGTCGAGCCAAACCCCACCGCAGCTCATGCACTTATCAAGCTTAACCTTGCGATAGCTGATCTCGGCAAGCTCCATGCCGCACTTGGGACAGCGCATCCAGTGAAGCTCTTTAAGTCGCGCAGGCTCCCCCTCCTTGAGCTGCTTCTCACGCTCCTCCGCAAGCTTCTTCCTCCTCTCGAACTCTATACGCGCAAAATACTCCTCTTCGTTTTCGCTGGGTCTCTGCTTGCTCATGGCGTAACCTCCCTGCACAATGTAGGAACAAGTGTAGGGAGAAGATCGCGTTCAGTCAATCCCATGACCCTCGGCGCCTGAGCCTTTTACCCTTACTTAGGCAGCCGGTGATATTTCCCTTGAAAAAACATCAGCGGGCGGTCGCCGGAAGCGGAAGCGGAAAGGATTTGCCCGACGTAGATCGTGTGGTCGCCGCCGTCGTAAGCGTGAACGACCCGGCACTCGATATGGCTGATCGCGCCTTCGAGCAGCGCGAGGCCGCTCTCCCCTTTGCGCCAGGGGATGCCGTTGAACTTCTCAATTCCTTTGGTGGCGAAGCGACGGGAGAGCTCCTCCTGCTCTTCGCCCAGCATGTTGACGGCGAACAGCTTTGATTCATTAAAATGAGGATAGCATTGGACAGTCTTGTCGATGCAGATCAATACGAGCGGCGGCGTTAGCGACAGCGAGGTGAAAGCGTTGGCGGTAAGCCCGTAAGGCGCGCCCGTC
>MGSS01000082.1:1375-26393 GCA_001798595.1 Deltaproteobacteria bacterium RIFCSPLOWO2_12_FULL_60_19
CGGCCATGCAGATCGTCCGATTCTTACCACTGCTAACAGACGCCCCAAGCCGCTGTCAAACCGCGGAAGGATACGAGATGCGGGTTCAATCGAAAACCCAAAACCTGTACTGAGCTAAGTCGAAGTATCTAAAATCGAAACTTGATTGGTTCTGGACGGAGGGCGTGTGAAAGTGTTAGAAGAGGGCGTCATCGAAAGGAGGCACGACGATGGCAATCGGCGCGGCGCGAATGCGCGATACGTTTGAGGCTTACATTGACGAGGTCCGTTCGGTTTGGGGCGACGGCAAGGATGGCCAGCTCCCGTTCAAAGTGAAGGCGTTGATGGAGAAGCTTTTCGCCTCCACGAGTCCACAGGATGGGTGGATGGCCCGGCTTATCGGCGAGGCCAAACCGTCGAGAGAACTCTATCGCGACCCTGACTGCGGCTTTATCCAGATGGGCCATGTTCACGCGCAGGGCCACGGCAACCTGCCGCACGACCACGGCCCCTGCTGGGTGATTTACGGCTCTTACAGCGGCGTGACGGAAATCACCCTCTACCGCAGGACCGACGACGGCAAAGAGCCCGGACGCGCTGCCTTGGAAAAAAAGGCGCTGCACCGCCTCTCCCCCGGCGTCGTCCAACCGTACCTGCCGGGAGACATCCACTCGACGAAGGCGGTCGAAGGCCCGGCGGTGGTCTTTCGCTTTCTCAGCTACGATCTGGAGAAGATCGAGCGCCACCGCTACAACATGGAAAAGGGGACCATCGCCCTGGTCTGACCGATGGGCAAGCAAGACATCTTCTTCGAGCAAATCCGCTCCGGCGGCTGTCTCTCCTATATCGTCGGGCGCAAGAAACAAAAGGTCTGCGTCGTCATCGATTGCTGAAGCTCGGCCGTCGAACAATATTTCAGGATTTTGAGAGTAGTTTGGCGGCGATATCTTCGGATAGCAACCGCTTGTCGACCTTCGTGTCGGAGATCATGGGCAGGCTCTCGACGACCTCGAGGCGCTCGGGAAGCTTGTAAGGGGCGATTTGTTTCGCTTGAAGGAAAACCACGATCTCCTCCAGCGCGGGCCGCTCGCTCCCACGCGGAACCACGTAGGCGCAGACCCGCTCGCCCAAGATGGGGTCCGGCATGCCGATCACCGCCGCCTGCCTGACTTTGGGACAGGCAAGGAGATGCTCTTCGATCTCGCCGGGTTGGATGTTCTGTCCGCCGCGAATGATGAGTTCGCTCTTTCGTCCGACGATGACCAGATAACCGCTCTCATCCAACCGCGCAAGATCTCCCAGCGGCAGCCAACCGTCGCCGGTCCAGCTCCTGTCGGTGCCCTCGCGATCCTTATAGAAACCACTGGAGCAGGTAGGACCCCGGCCTTGCAGCTCCCCGATCTCGCCGGGAGCGACCTCTTTTGTCGTCTCGTCTACGACGCGGACTTCCGTGCCGACGCGGGGTTTGCCCACCGTGCGATAGCGTTTCTCTTTCGGATCGTCCGGAGCGGTGAAAACCACTCCGCCCCAGTCCACGGCGCCATAGGTGTTGAGCACGATGCCTCCCAACTTTTGCTCCGCCTCCCGCGCCAACGGAGCCGGAAGAGGCGCGCCGACGCTGAGCCAAAAGCGGACCGAAGATAGATCGTAACGGTCGGTTCGCGGACAGTGCGCCATGAGGGCGAGTTGAGCGGGAACGACACAAGCCACGGTAACTTTTTCCCGTTGAACGAGATCGAGGGCCGCTTCGGCCTCAAAGTGATTCATAAAAACGGTCTTCGCGCCGATTTGCGGGGCGGCGAAGTAGACCGGGATGTTGGGCCCCCCTGCCGCCGGCGAAAAAGCCGCGATCACGTCTTTTTCCGAGAGGTTGAGGATGTCTATGTAGCTCCGTCCGTAGAGCAGCCGCGCCGCCGCCGTGTATTCCGAAAATTTAGGACGACCCGTGCTTCCCGTGGTCGAATTGATCAGCGAGACTTCGTCGGCCTGAAAAAAACGCTGCCGCAGAGTCGCTGGCGAGACTCTTTCCTCCCATGGAGTGGCGGCGAGTTCATCCAACGAAAGCGCTCCCTCGGGCACGTTTTCTCCTGCAACGAGAATACGATGCAAGCGGGGCAACTCCTTTTTCAGTTCCACGATCATGCCGAAGTAGTCAAAGTCCCGGTAGATCCACGGGATCACCACCGCCGTCGCCTCGGTGTGACGCAGGCAATAGCCCATCTCGGTTTGCCGCAGGGTCCGCGGAACCGGCAGGCAAATTATGCCCGCTTTCTCACATGCAAGCCGAATAAGCGGCAGCGCCACACGATTGGGCAGTTGGACGACCAGCAACTCGTCGCGGCCTATTCCCAGGTGTATCAGGCCTAAGGCGACGCGATCCGTCCATAGCCTGGCCTCAGCCCACGATAGACGACGTTGCCCATCGGTGACTGCCGTGCCTTCAGGGTTGCGCGCCGCATTCCGCTCCCAGTAGTGTGAGAGAGTAAACGGCTGCCACACACCCCGAATCAAATAATCCCTGACGATCTCGTCTGTCAGGCGAGTAGGGCGAGACATTCTCAGCACCGGCGCGCTGTTATCCGAGATGCCTTAGGGAAGTAAAGACATCCTGCCACGGCTGCCCGGGCACGTACGGGGGAAGTTCTTCCAATACCTTCATGCTCCACGGTTGTGGCTGAAGGCGCCCGGTCTCGGAACGAATCCAAAGGGTATCCCCATCAGGGAGCCGCGCCGCGTCGCGCGACAGCTCGGCGCGAACCAATTTCGTATCGTATTTACGCGGACCCGGCGTAAGATCCTTGATAAACAGCGCGCGTTTGCCTTCGCTGAGATCGCTCAACCGGCGCACAAAAGTCACATATTCCCGCTTCATGATTTTCCTCCCAACCCATAACTCTCCCAGTTGGCCAGAACCTTCTCTTTCACCGCGTCGCGATAGGTGGTTTCAAACGACGACTTAACCGGGATGGATTCCTCCTCCCAGTCCTCCGGCCAGGTGGCGTCGAAAACCACCGAGGCGCCCTTGAGCCGCCGGCGCTCATCGGCGCTAAAGCACGGCGTCAGGGCGTTGGCCCGCCCTTCATAATGCTCCACCGTGATTCCCTTCGCGGGGTGGCACTTGGTGGCAAACGCATGGATGACCTGATTCATGTCGAAGGGATCGAGATCTTTATCCACCACGATCACTTTCGAGACCATGACGCGGCGCGCGGTAAAAAAGTCCAGCACCTGGCGCGCCACACGGCTGCCGCCGCGCTCGACGCTGACTACGATGAGATGAGTTACTCCCTCGGGCGGGACATAGACCTCCCGAACCGGCACCCCGCGGCGCTGGAGCCCGCGCTTCATTGCGATGGCCGCGGTGAGAGAAGCGGCAATGGAGCTGTCGTCGGGTGGAACGCCCAGGGTGCTCAGAGTTAGAATGGGATTAGTTCGATGCGTGATGGCCGTGAGCTGAACCAGAACGCCTTCGCTCATGGTGCCGCTGCGATAGCCGGGGTATTCGCCGAACGGTCCCTCGTGGGCGATCTTGTCCGGAAGCACCTCTCCTTCCATCACGATTTCAGCATGGGCCGGAACCATGAGGTCCTGGGTTTTGCACTGAACGAGATCTACCGGCGCGCCTCTCAGCCCGCCGGCATATTCGACTTCATTCTCTCCGGGTTTAAACGGATCCGTCGCCACCATGTGGCAAAGCGACTCACAGCCGGCGACGATCGCGATCGGCATGGGCCGGTTGAGGGGGAGGTACCTGCTCTTCATCATCATCGCAAGCTGGCTCGTGGCCTGGGGCCAGCCGGTGAGCAGATTTTGGGTGTGGGTCATGAAACGATACATGCCCCAGTTGATCCATCCCGTCTCCGGGTCCTTCGTTATTACGATGTCCCATGTTCCGACGTAGCGCCCTCCGTCCCCATCGTGCACCATAGGCGCGGGCAGCCGATAGATGTCCACCTCGGAGCCGGTCATGACGTTCTCCTGGCAAGGCGCCGCTTTGACCACTACCGGCTTTATCTTCTTGTCGCGCCGCTCCTCATAAGCTGCGTAAATCTGACGAACTGAGCTGTTCGGCGGAAGACCCAGCGCGAGGGCAACACGGCGCCAGGTCGCCACCGGGCCGTTAAGGATTGCGTAACCTGGAGGATAATCCTTGATCTTTTCAAACAGCAGCGCGGGGCCGGCCTGCTCGAAAACGCGGCGGCTGATCGCCCCCACCTCCATGTCCCAGTCCACCTCTTTCTTGATCCGCACCAGATCGCCCGATTTCTCGAGCATGGTGATGAACTCGCGTAAGTCGGAAAACGCCATTTTTCCCCTCCTCCGGTTATTTTTTATCTCCGTACAGCTTGGCTATATATCCACTGTCCTCGAGCTCTCTTAAAAAACGCGGCTCCAAGAATGATGTCGGATCGGCTCCCTTGGCTTTGGGATTGGTTTTTTCAATATCCTTCAGGATAACTTCAATTCCCTTGGGATCCGGATAAGGGAGCCGCGCCATAAACTTGATAGCGTAGGCGTTGTAGGATTCCTCTATCGCTTCCGCATCGTCGATTTTCATAAGCTTGCCAATCGAGCGTAGGCTCGCCTGCTTGTTCGTCTTGTAGAAGTGAATTCCTTCGGCAAACGCCGTGGCGACGCGACGCACCAGCTCTCTTTTCTTATCGATCACGGAACGCGAGGTAACCAGAGAAGTCCCTAGATAATCCAGGCCAAGATCGGCCAGTGCGGCCAGCTCATTAAAACCCGCCTTGCGCGCCCTGACGGTCAACGGCGGCTGAATTAAAACCGCGTGAACTCTCCCGGTTTGCAGGGCGACAAAGCGATCGGGTGGTCCCCCCACGGAGACAAATGATACGTCTCTATCCGGCTCAAGCCCCCATTTTTTGACGGCGACCCTCGCGCCGTAGTCATCGGATGACCCCGGCCGGCTGACGCCGATCACTTTTCCTTTGATGTCGGCCGGGGTTTTGATGGCCGGAAGCGAGAAAATAGAATGCTCCATCGTATTGACGAAACTCATCAGAATAGCTGTATTGGCCCCCGCGAGGTTAGCCGTGATAGCGGCCGGTCCGGCAAAGACGACGAAATCAACGCTCCCTGCCACAAGCGCGGCGATGTTCGGAGGGGCCCCGGCGATGTAAATGATCTGGGGCTCGAGATTATGTTTGCGGAAGATGCCGGCATCCCGGGTGACAAATAGGATTGCCTGGGAGCCGGTGAGCGCGCTGTGGCTGATATTAAATCGGTCTTGCGCCTGCCCCAATCCGGTTAGTCCTGGAAGCGCCACCACGAATAAAATAGACACAAGGGAGCCTCTAAAAATTCGGTTTTGCATTTTTAGTTACTCCTTTATGAGGCTTTGATACCCCGCTCTTTCAGCAGGGTTACGAAGGCCCGCATCCATACATCGTAATCAGGTCTCCTCGCCGCCGTGACAATATTCCCGTCTACTACCGCTTCACGCGGCGTATGTACCCAGATGCATCCGGCCGCGATGACGTCGGCCTTCACCGAATGATGTATCGCAGTCAATCGCTTCCCTTTTATCCCTAATGAGACAAGGGCCTCCGTAAGAATTTGGGGGCTGTGACAGATAAACGCCATCGGCTTGTCGCGTTCAAGGAAATAGCGGACAATCTCAATACAACGCTTATCGACCCGCAGATGCTCCGGGCCGCGGCCTCCCGGTATGATGAGAGCATCGAACGTGGAAGGATCGATCTCATCCAGCGACGCATCCGGCACGATTATGAACCCGGGCAGTTCCTGAAAGGTATCCCAGGTGCCATCCAAGCCATGCGGCATGTGAACGACAGTTCTAAGAGGCCTCTTCACGGGCGCAGCGACGGTTACATCAAAGCCTTCTTCCAGCATGCGGAAATAGGCGTAATCATGATGGCCGGAGCTGGTAGACTCCTCGATAATCATAAGAATACGGGCGCTATTAAGCGCTCCTTTCCCTGCGGTAACAGGTGTTCCTTTCAGCAGAGAGAGGAATGCCCGTATCCATACATGGTAATAAGGTCTCCCGCTTACCGTCACAATATTCCCGTCTACAACGGCTTCACCTCGCGACTCGACATAGATGCCTCCGCGCATAGCGACGCGAGGCTTAATAAGACTGTTGCCAGTCAATCGCCTCCCCTTCACACCTGCCTCAAGAAGAATAAGGGGGCCACGACAAATGGCTCCGATGGGCTTGTTGGTTTCAACGAAATGGCGGACAAGTTCGACGCAGCGCTCAATATTCCGGATATGCTCTGGGGCCCGACCTCCTGGCAGCAGCAAACCGTCGAATGTGGAGGGATCAATCTCGTCGAAAGAAGCATCCGCGTCCATTGCGTACCACGGCCTCTCGATATACGTATCCCAACCCTCCTCCTGCTGATGAATGACAACATGTAGGCGTTTCTTTTTGGGCGCAGCGATGGTTACCTCAAACCCTTCTTCTCGCATGCGGAAAACCGCGTAATCCAGATCAGGAGTAGAACCGTCCCCGGTGATGATTAAAATGCGAGTCATACGCAAGCCCTCCTTCCACAAAATCTTCGCTCTACTCCACGATCTTGGGACTCTCCTCGTCCAGAAACTGGTGGCCGCAATAGGGGCAGAGAAGCTTTATGCCCTTGTGTCGCAGCTCTTGCGCGTGGCAATAGAACTCGCCGCGGCATTCGGGACAGGTCACCCAGAAAATCCCGGCCATGATTCTCCCCCTTTCGTTTCAGCTCCTGCGCAGGCGCTCCAGAACCGCGGGCGCAACAAATTCGTCGAGCCTGGTTTTCGCCATGGCCTCTTTGGGCACCTCCAGCCGGGCCGCAAACGGCCGCTTCACCGGACGTGTCGCATCGATGATCATCTTGGCGGTCATGATGTCGTCGGTCTGGGACGGATCGAGCGTATTCCCCTTTACATTTTTGATGATGTCCACGTCCTGGTCCGCCTGGACCCGCGTGGCGACCGCCCACATGACCTCTTCTTCCCGGTAGATATCGATGTCGGCATCCACGACCACCACATGCTTGACAAAATCGCACCCCGCCAGCGCCGCGAGCGCCGCCTGCTTGGTTTCCCCGTCGATTTTTTTGTCGATCGAGACGTAGCAATGAAATCGGCCGCAGCCCGAGATGGGAAAATGGACCCCCTTGGTGGTCGGAACGATTCCCCGGATCAGGTTGAAGAGACTGCCCTCTTTGGGAATTCCGCCCAGAATCCAGTTGTCCCGGTGGCCGACGAAGATATGTTGGAAGACGGCGTCGCGGCGATGGGTGATCGCCGTCACCTCGATCACCGGACGGAGTCGTTGCGGGCCGTAGTAGCCGGGGAATTCCCCGAAGGGCGCCTCCACTTCCCTGACATCGGGAAGCACATGCCCCTCGATTACGATCTCCGCATCGGCCGGCACCATAAAATCGTCTCCCCAGGTCTCAGAGGCCGTGAGACGGAGCGGCTCTCCCATGATGGCCCCGACGCGGGCGTAGTCGTCCACGCCGAACGGAGAAACGTTCAGCGCGCCAAGATAGAAGGAAGGATGATGGCTCACCACGATCGCGACCGGCGTGGGCCGTTTTTTCTCTTCGTTTTTGCGGTGGATCTGCCAGTTGTGCCGGGGAGACATATGAATGCCGAGCCGTCGAGGCCCTTTCACCATGTTGCGGAGAAAGGCGAGATTGTAGAAACCTTCGTCTGGGTCCTTCATCACCGGCGTCATGTCGATATAAGGCGCAGAGTCCATCGCATGGTGGCGCACAATCGGGAAATCGTAGAGATCGGCTTCCTGGTCGTGTTTTACAACCTCTTTGACCGGCGCCTCGCGAGCCGACACCTTGACCGGCGGAATCAGTCGCTCTTCGCGCTTGGCGTACTCGAGGCTCAACGGGAGCCCTGCATCCTCGGGGTCGAGAGCCAACGCCAGGGCGCAGCGCGCGCGCGTGGCGAACAGATTGCTCAAGAGCGGGAAGGAAGAGGGCTTGCCGTGGAGGTTCAACGGCCTTTCGAAAAGAAGAGCCGGGAATTGCTGCCGGTTCTCAAGGTGCTGCAACAAAGCGGTGACCTCGAAATGGGCCGGGTCGATCGGGCGGTCGATGCGCAGGAGGTCGTCCGGCAGCCGGTCTACCAATTGAGAAAGGAATTCCTTAAGTTTTTTAGCCATGGTGTCTCCTATCCGCCGGCGCGCAGACTTTTCCCCGCTTCGACCGAACGGCCATTCTGGAGCTTTTCCGAAATCTCTCTCGCGGCCGTCTTCAGCAGCGAGATGAATCGCGGCAGTTTTTTCCGCGGCGGACGAAACCGGACCCCGGTAATCGCAATGGACCCGACCGCCACGTTTTCCGCGTCGAGAATAGGCGCGGCCAAACCCCAGGCCCCCTGGTGACGCTCCTCCTGCGTGAAATCATACCCGCGGCTTCGAATCAGCGAGAGAGCCTTTTCCAGCTTGGCCTTGTCGACGATCGTCGAGGCGCCGAGTCGCTTGAGCTTCACGGTCTCGAAATAACTTCGCATCTCTTGCTCTTCCATAAACGCCAGAATCACTTTCGCGGAGGCCCCGGCGTAAAGCGGGAAGTGCCTCCCGATCGGGGCGGTGAAGCGGATACTCTCGGGACTTTCGACGCAGGCCGTGTACCTGGCCTCCCACCCGCTGCGGAGGCTTAGAAAACTCGTCTCACCGGTCTCTTTGGCCAGCCGCTCCAACGCCGGCCGGGCGAGCGCCGGAAGATCCGGCCCGCTCGCCCGCCCTAGCTGACAGAGGACGCCGCCCAACGTGTATTTTTTGTTTTCCGCAACATAGGAAAGAAACCCCCGGGTGCGCAGCACCCGCGCGAAGCGATAGACGCTGCTCGCCGGCCAGCCTAGGATTTTCGCCAATTCCTCAACGGCCAGCTCGCGCTGAGTTTGGAAAGCCGACAGGAGATCGATGGCCCGGTGAAGGGATTTCATGGTTATCGTATTGTGATAACAGTACTATCACAATAAAATAAGACGAGATGCGCTGTCAAGCGGAAAATCGGGAAGGATCTAAAAGCCATTGACACGGCCGTTTTGAATTAAGTAAACTACGCTGCGTCTAAAGTTTTCGAAAGGAAACCTCGTATGAAGATATTACACCGCGCCCTGTTGCTGACGTTCCTGGCCGTAGCGGTTCAAAGCTGCGTCGTTCCCGACGTGGACCGAAGGGGCGGGAGAGACCGTTATGACGACCGCTTTGTGTCTTGCGGGAGGGACCATCGGCTCTACATCATGGATTTGGATATGTCGCCCGATCCGGTCGGACAGGGCGATCGGATTCGCGGCTGGCGCGTGAGACTTCGCGCCGACGCCTCGGGAGAATGCCAGACGACGCTCCGCATCCGCGAGCGGCGCGACGGAGACCTTGTCGGACAGGCGAGAGTCTACCGCCTGAAACCCGGCATGAATGAGATTGATTTCGATCCGGTCGAACGCTACCGGTTCAGCCGCAGCGAGCACTGCTTCGAAGTGATCGCCGACATCGCGGGAACGGGGCGGGCGGTCGACGCGGCGCGAACGTTCTGCGCGCGGGAACGGCCGGGACGCCGCTGGAGCCTCAGGTAAGTCGTAGCTCGTGCTCGTTGCGCGTGCTCGTGACGAACACGAATCACGAACACGGCTATACCTAGCCTTCGCCGCGATCGGTGATCTGTTCCACCGGCTTAAGCCGGATATCCAACAGGGCCAGTTGCCCTGCGGCCAGCGATTTGAGCCCGCGCTCGACGGCCTTCCTCACCTCACCCGGTTCTTCAACTTTTTCCCCGTAGCCTTCGAAAGCCTTGGCGAACGTCGCGTAGTCCGGGCAAGGCGCGATGTTAAGACCGGCGAACTTATTGCTCTTCACCGCCCAGCCCTGCGGATAATATTTCGGCACGCCCGATTTCTGCGAGAGATAGCCCTGATTGTTGAACATCACGATCAGGATCGGCAGTCCGTGCTCCTGCGCAGCGCCGAGCGCGGCCGGCGCCGGATCGTAATTGAACGAGCCGTCGCCGATCAAGCAAACCACCGGACGTTTCGGATTGGCCGCCTTCACTCCCAGGGCGGTGGAGAGGCCGGTGCCTAAGCCGCCGATGCAGCCGGCGAAGAAAGATCCCGGCTTGAGGGAATCGAAGTAACGGTGGACGGCCAGCCGATGCGTAATGGTCTCTTCTACGACCATCGCGTCGGCCGGCAGCGCATGGCTGACTTCATGGGCGACCCACCGGGTGTCCATCGGCCTGGTATTCGCCAGCGCCAGCGCATCTTCGCGCCATTTGCGCCGTCGCGCCTCGTTGCGGCTTTGCCAGGCATCCGCCCGGCGGGAGCGCTCCGCATCGCCTCTGGAGACCCGCTTCTTGAGAACGCTCAGCAAATGTTCCAACGAACTCTCGATCTCTCCGGTCAAACAGAGATCGGCCTGGTAGCCGTAATAGGGCATCTCGGCGCGCAGCGGATTTTCATCCAGCAGGGCGATCTTCGCCCCCGGCAGCGCCGGCCTTCGCGAAGCCGGATGCCAGGGGGCCTTCGTCGCCAACAACAGGATCAGGTCGGACTCCTTTAAGTATTCCGCCGGCTCATAACCGCCGTGCAAAGGATGAGTGCGCGGAAAATTCAGACAGCCGGTGCTTCTCGTCTCGACGACTCCGGCGCCGAGGAGCTCGGCGATCTCCACCAGACACGCAACCGCTTTGGCGGTACGGCCCGCGTCTTCAGCAACGATGACCGGGTTTTTGGCCGCGGCGAGCAGCTCCGCCAGCTCTTCGATCCCCCTGGGATCGGCCGTCGGCCCGGGCGCGCTGCCGTTCTCCGAAGGGAGATTGTGCGTCATCTTGTCGAACAGGTACTCCATGGGCAGCGAGACGAAAACCGGCCCGCGCGGCGCGGCCATCGCCAGCCGGCAAGCGCGCTGGATGGTTGCGGGTAAGAGCGCTTTTGCGTTCAAGCCATAACTCCATTTGACGCACGGCTCGACCAGCCTCGCGGGGCCGCCGATGTCGGCCAGATGGGCGAGCCACTGTCCGCCCACGTCCGGCCCTTCGTCTTCGCCGAAGGCGATCGACTCTCCGGTCAATACCACCATCGGCACCTGCTCGTGGAGCGCGCCGCGCAGCGCCATGGTCGCGTGCAGCGAGCCGACCGTGGTGTGGATCATCACCGCCGGTAGCTTGCCGGTCGCCTTGGCGTAGCCGCTCGCCATGCCCACGGCGACTTCTTCATGCCGCGTGCTCAGATAAAGCGGCAACCGTTCCGCCCCCGGCTCCGCCAGCGCCTCCCATACCGGAGACCATTCCGATCCCGGCGAGGCGAAGATCCGATCCACGCCCATGCCTCCCAGCACGCGGAGCATCGTCTGCGCTCCGGTCAACCCTTTCGTTTCCATCTTCGTCATTCCTTTCTAAGATAAGTTGTAAAATCGCCGCGCGTTGTTCGCCAAGATATTCCGCTTCGCGTCGAGCGACAGGTCTTCGCGCGCCCAGAGGACCGAGGCCGACTCCGGCCAGCTCATGTCCCAGTGCGGATAGTCCGAGGCATACATCAGAGTCTCCGAGCCGACCTCCTTGACGATGTAACCCATCATCTTTTCTTCCGGCTCGCAGCCGTAATAGATTTTGCCGCTCAACAGATACTCGCTCGGTTTTTTCCTGCACTGCGGCGCTTCGACCCTGCCGCGCTTCTCCCACTCTTCATCCATGCGCTCGCTCCAGTAGGGCAGCCAGCCGCAGCCGATCTCCAGGTAGCCGATCCTGAGCTTCGGAAACAATTCCGGAATGCCGCCGAAAACCATCGCCGTCAGTTGACGCAACACCGGAAACGGATGGCCCGTCGTATGGATCGAGATGAACTGGTCGAAGATCTCGCTCCCCGCCTCGTCGCCGCCGAAGGCGTGAATGGCGATCGGCGTGTCGAGCCGCTGGGCTTCTTCGTACAGCGGATGGAATTCGGCGCTGCCGAGATTCTTGCCGTGCGCCTGCGCCGCCAGCATGCCGCCGACGAGGCCGAGTTTGGTCACGGCGCGGTTCAGCTCCTTGGCTGCCTCCGCCGGACTATTGACCGGCAGATTCGCCACCGCTTTGAGCCGCGGCGAGCCTTTGCAGTAGTCCGAGATGAAGTCGTTGTAGGCGCGGCACAGCGCCACGTGGCAGTCTTTTTCCTTCACCCTCCCGATGCCCAACCCGGAAGTCGGATAGAGCACTGCGCTGTCGATCTGTTGCAGGTCCATCGCCGCCAACCGCTCTTCGAGCTTCACGCCGGAGTGCCCCAAAGTCCCGCCGAGGTTGCGGTCGTACGTCTCGCGCGGGATGAACGGCGGCCGCCGATTCCGATACGGCTCCGGCAGATACGGCTTGATCAGCTCGTCGAGGTCGCGAGCGTGGCCGTCCGAGTCCACAACCTTCATCGCTTCTCGAAGTGACTGCATATAATCTCCTTCTTAGCGGCCTTTGCGCCTTTGCGCGAGATCCTTCCGATCCGATCCCTATTTTCGATCGCGCCAAGACGCCAAGAGCGCAAAGAGTATTTCCTTCCCAATCCATCAATATTTCGGGCTACCGCTTCCAAATCTGGTCGAAGAAGCCGCTCTTTTCCATCTCATCGACAAATCTCATGTCGACCAGCTCTTGCGGCTTGACCTTGTTGGCGCGGGCATCGATTTGGGCCACCTCCTCCAGTATCGCCTGCAGCGCTTCATTCTTGATCGCCAGGCGCGGCTCCAAGGCCTTGATCTCGGCGTTGTAGGCGGAATCCAGGATGGCTCTGTCGGTCACGCGGAGATATTTCCCTAGCACCTTGTAGGTAAACTCCCTGTCGCTGTGCAGGACTTTGGCGGCTTCCGCCATGGCGCGCATGAATTGCCCCATGACCTGGGGCCTCTTTGCAATCACCGAACGTTTCGTGACAAAGGCCGTGGCGGAATACGGAATACGGAGGTCCGGACCGTAAATGACGTAGTGATAACCTTCGGCAATGGCTCTAGCGTCCGACGGCGCGGTCATCGTAGCGACTTCGATTTTTTTGCTGACCAGAGCCGCCAGGCTTTCCGGATCCCCGCCGGTCTGAAGAAAACTGAAGTCGCGGCCCGGTTCCATGCCGGACCGCCGGAGCGCCTGGATCGTGAAATAGTGCGTGTTGCTGCCGATGCGGCTGACGCCGATCTGCTTGCCTTTCAGATCTTCGGGCCTCTTGATGTTTCCGCCCGCAAGTATGCTCTGCGTCATTACATTTTTGACCCCGCCGACAAAGACCAAGTCCGTCGCTCCTTGGACATAGGCGCGCACGTTTCCAACGCCGCCGGTAAGCGAGATTTCCGCGTCGCCGCCAAGCATGGCGGCGGTGACCATGCCGGATGAAGCGATGTATACCAGTTGGAAATCGAGGTTGTGCTTTTTAAACAGCCCCGCTTCCTGGGCGATCCAAGGCATGGACTGCGACATCACACGCGCGGAATGGATGCCGATGAGCTTGTCCGCCGCGCCGGCCGTCGCCACCGCAAGGGGCAACGCAGTCAGGCAGAGACCCAGCAGCGCAAGAACACATTTTCGAGCCATTTCTCTAGTCATCGTGATTCCTCCTCGTAAAATGAAAAGCCCTGTGGCCTCTAACCTTATCCATCTCTCGTCGGACATGTAAATGAGCCCATGCGACTTTTACCGCGTTTGCCGCCCGCTGTCCAGACTGGAGCAACAGTCCGGGTGGCAATGGTCTGTTTACATCGCACCCCCGACAGACTATATCAATGGCCGCGTCTATCAACTTGTATCGAACACGGGGTCTGAATCCCCGTGTTCGACCAAAGGGGAGAGCTGCCGCTTCTCCCCTTTGGAAACCCCATCGGCTTTGTGCCCGCCTCAAGAGGCGGGGTTTAGATTGAATCAAACTCTGGCCGGAGGTAACGATGATTTTCCTCACCAACGAACATATCCAGCAAGTCCTCGATATGCCAGCCTGCCTGGCGGCGATGGAAGAGGCTTACCGGGAGTTGAACGAAGAGCGGGCAGGCTACCGGCCGCGAATCGACTTTTACGTCCCGCAGGAGCCTCACTATTACCGCTGGGGCACGATGGAAGGCGTCTCGCGCAAGCTCGGCATCTTCGCCATTCGGATGAAGTCCGACATGCTGGCCTGGGAGCAGCAGGGGGAGTTTCGCGTCGAAGACAAATACTGCATCGAGCGCGGAACCTACTGCGGCCTGATCTTTCTGTTGAGCGCGCGCAACGCCGAGCCCCTCTGCCTGATGAACGACGGCTATCTCCAGCACATGCGCGTCGGCGCCTGCGCCGGCCTCGGGGCGAAGTATCTCTCCCGGCAGAACTCCAAGACGCTGGCGATGCTGGGGTCAGGCGGAATGGCGCGGACCTACGCGAAGGCGATCTGCCGGGTGCGGCCGATTGAAAAGATCCGCGTCTTCAGCCCGACGAAAGCCAACCGGGAGAACTACGCGAAGGAGATGGAGAATCAACTGAGAGTTTCTATCGAGCCGGTGGAGCGAGCTGAGAAAGCGGTCAAAGGGGCGGACATCGTCGCCATGACCACGGACTCGCTGATTCCGGTGATCAAAGCCGAGTGGCTTGAGCCGGGCATGCACGTGACCAACGTGCGCAACAACGAGGCCGGCGCGGATGTGCTCAAGCGGGCCGACGTGATCGCGCGCCTGGGAAGCGCGACTTTCGCGATGGACAAGCCGCCGCCGGGAACCATCGTCGGCAGCGACGGGATGTTTTCCTATTTCGCCGGGACGGACGAAGAGAAGAAGAAAGTCCCGCTCGCCCCGTCGCGCGAGATCGACAACGCCAAGATCGGCACCGTTCCCGACATCATCGCGGGCAAGTGGAAAGGCCGCACGGGCGACGAGCAGATCACCTTTCTCAACAACCAGGGAACGCAGGGGTTGCAATTCGCCGCCGTCGGCGGCACGGCCTACAACCTCGCCAAAGCGAAGGGCTTAGGCCACCCGCTCCCGCTCGAGTGGTTTGTGCAGAATATCCGCGACTGAACAAAGGTCTTCGCGAATGCTAAAGGCCAGAATTATGGCGAAGAACGGAGAACGCTTTTTTGCAGGTCAACGAGAACGGTGAGTTTTCTTAGCGGGCGCGAGCCAGCTCGTCGTCAATGAGGCGCACGAAGCTCTCAAGCGGCTGCGCGCCGGAAAGCACGCGGCCATTGATGAAAAAAGCCGGCGTGCCGGTTACCCCCGCCCGTGTTCCCTCTTCTATGTCTTTCTGGATGGCCACTTGATATCTTCCGCTGCTCAGGCACTTCTCAAACCCAGCGACATCGAGACCCACTTCCTGGGCATAAGCCTTGAGGTTCTCCGGGCTGGCCTTGGGCGCGTTGATGTAGAGCTTATCGTGGTAAGGCCAGAACTTTCCTTGTTCATTGGCACACCGGCCTGCTTCGTGCCCCTTCCTTGCCCCCGGATGGAGTTGATCGATAGGATAGTCCTTATGAACAAGCTTCACTCTTTCTCCGTACTTTGCGAGGATCTCTTCGAGCGTCGGCTGGGAGCGCTTGCAGAAAGGACAGTGAAAGTCCTCGAACTTGACGATGGTCACCGGCGCTTTAGCTCCTCCTCGGAAAGGCGCGCCGTCTGTCGTCACCTGCGCCCGGAAGACGGGCGGCGCTTTCAGATTGACCACGACCTTGGCCTGGGACCGAAGAGATCGAAGGAAGACATCCCTTTGGGCCGCCAGCTTCTGGTTTTGCAACTGTGTCCTTAGCTGGTCCCGCACCTGAGACTCTTCGCCCTTCAGCCGGGCCTTGTTGGCCTGGTAAAACTTTTCGATCTCCTGCTCCGTGACCAGTCCGACCTTCGAAGTCACCTCGGCGTCGAGCAGCGCTGCGACAGAGATTCCCCGCTTCGCCGCCTCTTTGGCCAGAAGCCGCTCGTTGATCACCGCCTCGACCTTCTGACGCCTCATGTTGTAGATCTGCTCTTGCAGCTTCATGAGCGGCGCGCCAACGGACTTATCCACCTCGTCGGCGGTGATCTCCTGTCCGTCCACCGTGGCCAGCAGTTCGCTTGCCGCGCGCGCGAGGGCTGGTGTAAGAGCCAGCAGTAAGAGTGCCACTCCGACGATCATGTGAGAAGATATTACCGGCTGGCGCGTTGAGTTTCAAACCCTCCGAAAAAAAAGGCAGGGCGGGATCTCTCCACCCTGCCATCATAAGGTCTCAGGAAGATGAATGTTACGGGACTACGGGGCAGCTGAAAACGCCCGCGGTCGTCTGAGACGCAGGACATTCGATCACGTTGCCGCACTGGTCGAACTCTACGTTGATATTGTTTAACGCGTTGACCAGGTCGGTCGCGCTACAACCGCAGTCATTGCTGCCGCTCGCGAGATGTTGATCGGCGCAGGCCTGTATTCGACAGCGAATGCGCTTTTCTTCTCCTTTTGTCAGGGGGCCGCCCGTATGGTGCGCTTTTCTTACAAGGCATGCCACGCTAAAGTTGCCGCCGGTTTTGACCCGGTCCGGCTTGTGAGCGGCCTCTTATCAACCCTCCCACAGGGGCTTGACGTTAGTGTCCAGCCACTTCTTGGGATCTTCCAGAAAGAGCTTGTCTTGCACGCCGATCGCCTTGGTGCCGGGGCCGAATGCCGAGTCGATCGAGGTCTTCGACGGAAAACCCTTGCGGGAGGCTTCCCGGCCCACCGAATCCAGGGCCGCCTGCCCTTCCGGAGAGATCAGCCATTCACCCAACAGCTTGGCTGCGTTCGGGTGAGGCGCCTTAGCGTAAACCGCCGCGTTTCTAGCGAAGACTATCGGGGGCACTGTCTTGACCAAATCGAGCGGCGTGCCCTTTTCCTTCTCGCTCATAACGTCGTGCAGCAGCGCCGGCATCGCGATTGCGTACTCGCCGGAGATGACGAGCCGGAACATTGCGCTGGTGCTTTTGTGGACCGGAACGCCGAGCGCTTTCAGTCCCTTGACGAAGCGGGCGAACCTCGCATCGTCCTTCCAGAGCGCCTTAAGCGCGGCAAGCTGGGTGCTGAGCGGCCCAGCCCTCATCGGATCGTCGAGCGCAACATTTCCTTTGTACTTAGGATTGGTCACGCCTTCCCAATCTTTCGGCAGATCGGCCGGCTTGAGCTTCTTGGTGTTGTAGGCCAGCGCCTGGATCTGCAGGCTGACTACCGGCATGGTCGGGTCGTGCAGGATCAGGAACTCTTTTTGCACCGTTTCATAAGGCATGATCGCGCCCGCGGCCCGGAGCACCGGCGGAGCGTTGTCGGAAAGGATCGAATCGACGCTCCCTTGTCCCGCTTGAAACTCCGTCATCACCCGGGTGATGATCTCCGGGTTTCTCCCCTGCCAGTAGCTCGTCTTGATGCCGGGAAAGCGCTTGGAGAATGCCTCGGTGATTTTGACGAGGTGCTCCACGTCCCACACCGAGTAGATCACCAGCGCGCCCTCTTGCTTGGCTTTCTCGTAAAGGGCGCTCGTGGTTTTATTGTAAACGTCCTCCGCGGCGGACGCCGCGAATCCAACGCCGCCGGCTGCCAAAACAGCCGAGACGGCCAGAAGCCCGATCACCGACATGATTCTTCGTGACATCGCATTCCCTCCTTATCGCAACCCTTTAGACGATCCATACTACCAAAGCCATCGGCGGTTCAACCCTAAAATAGCCCGATGGGGCTTAGAGCGTAAACTTAATGTTGAACGCGAGTTTGGCAACCGAAACGGCGACGACCAGGATGATCAGATAGATCACGCCTCCGGCCGCCGCCTCGGCCCATTGCCCGACGCGGAAATATTCGAACAGCGTGACCGGCCCGTACTCGGTTCCCGGCGCCACCAGCAACACCGCGACGTCGACGTTCCTGAGAGACTCGATGAAGATATAGAACAACGCCCCCGCGACGGTGGGTCTCAACAACGGGAGTGTGACCTTGAAGAAGACGTGCCGCCAGCGCGCGCCGTGGACCCAGGCGGCCTCGTCCAGCTCTTTGTGGATGTTGACGATCGCGCCCGAAGCGTTTCTGAGGGCGTACGGAAAGTAGGCGACGAACAGGCCGATGCCGAGACCCCACAACGTATTGTAAAGAGGCGTCCCGATGATCGCGATGACCAGGCCCAGAGAGAGCACCAGCGGCGGGAAAGCCAGCGGCATGGTGCCGACGACTTCAAAAACCTTGCTGCCGAAAACCTTGGTCCGGTAGATCGTAAACGCCATAATGATGCCCGTGAGGACCGTGATCAACGCAATCAAGACAGAGAGAGTGAGTGAATTGTATAGCCCGCTTAGAAAACTCGGATGGTTCAGCACCCGGACGTAATTCGAAAGGTCGATGTTGGCGGGGAATTTCATGAAGGTCTCGTAGTCGTAATAGGGGATCAACGAGACCACGATCAGCACTACGAACGGGATCACGATGCCGACGAGGAAGTAGGCGAACACGGCCACGAAGGTGACGTACTTCCATTTTCCGATGTCGATGATCTTGACTCGATAGCCTTTGCCGGTGATCGTCGCGTAGCGCTCGGAGAAGCGTGTGGCGCGGATATAGAACAGAAGCGAGACGATCGACAGGAAAATCAGCACGGAGCTGTAGGCCGTAGCCAGCCCGGGGTTGAAGTCGACGGACATGGCGTCATAGACCTTGGCCACAAACACATGAATCCCGCCCGGGCTCCCCTGCAGGACGGGGGTCTCGAACGAGCGCAGGCCGCGCAGAAAATTCAAGACAAACGCAGACAGAAAAGCCGGGATCGCCAGAGGGAAGGTAATCCGCGACATGGTGTGCATCGGCCGGCTCCCCGCGATATAGGCGCTCTCCTCCAGGGAGGGATCGAAGGAGAGAAACACCGGAAGCAGGAACAAATAGCCCAGCGGGACGCAGGCCAGGCCGAAAACCCAGATCATCGCGCCCATCGAAAACGCATTAAAGACGTGCGCCTCGATCCCCCAGCTCTCGCGCAGAAAGCTGTTCAGCACGCCGGACTTGGGCGCGAGCAAGAGAATCCAGGCGATGTTCTTCATGATCGGCGGCATCAGAATCGGGTAGAGCGGCATCAGCTCCACGAGGGTCTTGCCGGGGGTGTTGGTGCGGGCGACGATCCAGGCGAGCATCGCGCCCAGGCCCGTTCCCAGCGCCGCCGAACCGGCCGCATAGACCAACGAGTTGTTGAGCATCGACAGGATCTGCGGATCGCTGAAGACGCGCAGGTAGCCTTCGATGTTGAAGCCGACGGAAACGCCGAGTCGCCCGGTCGTGAAGCTGCGGAAGACCACGATGAGAATGGGCGCGACGAGCACGGAGGCCGCGATCACGCTGGACAGAAGCGGGATAAGGGATCCCTGCCGGTAGGCTAGTTTGATCAGTTTCCAGTTAATGGTAGTTCTCCTGTTGCGGTTGGGTCTTTCGCCGGCTTGCCGAACGCTGCGCTAAGATTTGAGGATGATGCTCATGGCCGATGGATCGATATGCAAAAATATCTTTTCCTCGCCGCTCTCGACGTTGATCATCGGACAGAGCTTGTGCGAGGTGACCACGATCTCCTTCGACCCTATTTGAATTCTGTGGTCGGTCAGCCCGCCTCGATAATCGCGGCTGCTCATCACGCCCTCCAACACGTTCTGCGAATTCTCAAACCTATGGCTACTGAGCTGCACCTCGCCGGTCCGGATCACGATCTTGCAGGCCGCCCCCGCCGCCGCGCCACGAGGCGCCGGACAGAGAAGCGTGGCGTTGGCGAGCGCCGGCGTCGAGACGAGACAGGTGTCGCCCTCAACGCGAACGATTTTTCCCTCCAGCAGCGCCGAATGGCCGATGAACGAGGCCACAAACTGATCGGCGGGCCGGTTGTAGATCTCGTCCGGCACGGCATATTGAAGGATTTTGCCCCGATCCATGACAATGACGGTATCTGAGATGACGAACGCCTCCTCCTGATCGTGCGTGACATAGAGCGCGCTGATGCCGACTTTCTTGATAAGCTTCTTCAGCTCGACCCGCATCTCTTCTCTCAGTTTCGCGTCGAGGTTGCTGAGCGGCTCGTCGAGCAGGATCAGGCGCGGCTCGAGCACCAGGCTCCTCGCGAGCGCGACCCGCTGCTGCTGGCCGCCGCTCAGTTGAGACGGGTAGCGGTCTTCCTGCGTCTGCAAGCCCACCAAGTCGAGCGTCACTCTCACGCGCTTTTTGGTCTCCTCGTCGGGAAGCTTTCTGAGCTTGAGGCCGAAAGCGACATTGGTAAAGACCGTCATGTGCGGCCACAGGGCGTAATTCTGAAAGACAAAGCCGATCTCCCTCGCGTAGGGCGGAACCAGAACGCTTTTCTCGATGCAGGTCTGCAATTTGCCATCGATGTAAATCGAGCCTTCATCCGGGACTTCCAGCCCGGCGATGCAGCGCAGCAGCGTCGTCTTGCCGCAGCCCGAGGGACCCAGCAGGGAGAGAATGCCTTTCTCGAACTCGAAACTGACGTCGTCCAAGGCCTGAAGCTCTTTGTACGTCTTGGAAAGACGCTCTACTTTGAGAATCGCCATCGTGTGATTTTCACCTTCCGTGGATTCGTTGGTTGCCGATTACAAACCCGGGGTGCCGCGGACGGGCTACGGATTCAACCGTCCCTCTTTTTTGAGTTCCTCCTGCGCCCGTTTCAGGATGCGGTCGTTGATGACTTTGTCCAGGGTCATATTTTTGTCCACGAGCCCGTTGCGGATGTCTTCATCGAGCATGAGCTGCATCCCCTCCATGGCAAAGGATAGATCGGAGGTGTAGCCCGGCGAGTAGAGATCGTAGGAGCGGCTCACCGTGTCCGCGTCACCCTTTAGGCCGGCTTCATATCCGGCCTTGATCGCCTCCTGCTTGTTGCTGCGCGCGAGCTGAAGGCCCTGGATCAACCCCTTGAGAAACCGTTTGCTCGTCTCTGGATATCTTTCCAGATTTTCCCCCCGCGTGACGATGATGCTCTGGGGAATGCCCAGGGACTCGCTCAGATTGGCGATCATCGGGAAACCCTTTCTCAGCAGCATCACGGTTTCTTCCGATGAGAACGGCGCGGCGGAGATCAAGCCCTTCTCTAAGGCGGTGGCGCGCAGGATGGTGCCGCCGATCGCCCGCAGCGTGACGTCTTTATCCGGATCGATGCCGTTGTTGCGCAGGAACATGCGCATGGCGAAGTCGGAGAAGGCGCCGGCCCCGGTGACGCCGATGAATTTTCCCTTGAGAGCCTCAATCGTTCGCGTCTCCTTGTTTCCCACAACGGTGTAATTGGTTCTTTTCGAAACCGAGCCGATGATCGAGATATCCAGTCCTCTCGCCCGGCTGCGGATGGGCGCTTGCGCCCCACCGATGCTTCCGAAATCCACGTCACCCGACACCAGCGCGGCGAGCGCCAACGGCCCGCCGCGGATGAGTATCGGCTCAATCGTCAGCCCTTGCGCCTTAAAAAATCCCCTGGCCATCGCCGCTCGGAACGGCAGCTCGCTGTTCCACGAGAGGCTCACGAACACGACGCGCAGCAATTTCCTTTCCTGAGCCTGGCTTGCGCCGTTCGGGAGAAAAGCGACCGTCAGGGAAAACAGGGCCAGCCAAAATTGCACTCGAGCTTTAAGCCACATTGTTACTCCTTCCCGGGCAGGCGCCTTAACTCCCGGTAAACCTTCTCCGCCGTGATCGGCAGGTCGAAGATCCTCACGCCCACCGCGTCGGCTACCGCATTGGCGATGGCGGCGGCCGTGGGCACGTTGGGGTTCTCGGCGATCGCCTTGCCGCCGAACGGCGTCGGGCCGGTGGGGCTCTCGACTAATACAGTCTTCAACGGCGGCACGTCGGCGATGCACGGCAACTTGGACTCGCCTAAAGTTAATGTCGCGATCTTGCCGTCAATCATTGGATTTTCTTCCATTAGCGCGAAGCCAAACCCGGAAATCACTCCCCCTTCGATCTGCCCCGTCAGCGTGAGATGATTGAGCACCGTGCCGGTATCGTGCGCCGTGGTCAAATTTAAAACCCTCACGCCGCCGGTCGTCGGATCGACTTCCACCTCAGCCACTTGCGCGGCGAAACCGGTGACCTTCGGCATGTCCTTGGGGACAAAATTGGTCAGGTGAAAGACGGGGCCGCCGTTTTCTTTCACAGCCAGCTCGATCATCTTTTGCGTCGTCGTCGACTTTTTGTTGGGCGCCGTGAACTTGCCGCCCTGCTGCCGAATCTCGTCCGGCTGACAGCCTAACTCCCGCGCCGCCAAATTGAGCAGCTTCTCGCGCACCTCATGGGCCGATTGGTTGACCGCGTGACCGGAAGTATTCGTCTGTTTGCTGCCGCCCGTGCCGGGATCGAAAGGCAAGCTATCGGTGTCTTTGAAAACCACGCCGACTTTCTCCGGCGGCAGCCCGAGCGTTTCACAGACCATCTGCTGGCTGATGGTATAGTATCCGGGACCGACATCGGGCACGCCGGTGAGGATGTTGACCTTGCCATCGGCCTCCAGCGTCAATGCCGAGCTCGCTTTCCCTTCCGGCGTGCCGCGATCATAGAGCGCCATGCCCCAGCCGCGGTTTTTCTTCGCTCCGCCCTTCTTCCAGCCGGAAGTTTTGACGACGCGCTCCAGCACTTCGCCCATGAGAATATCGCTCCACTTTTCACCCATGGGATTGGCATCGCCGTCGCGCAGAATATTTCTTCGGCGCAATTCGACAGCGTCGATGCCCATCTCTTTGGCGATGATATCCATCTGCGATTCAAACGCAAACACGACCTGCGGACTGCCGGGCGTGCGCGTTTGGGTGCAAGGAACCTGATTGGTATACGAGCAAAAAGTCTCGCAGCTGATCGCCGGCACTCTATACATGCTCGCCAGGCGCCGCCCGCCGAGCACCGTCACCAGCGGATTCGCTTTTTGCGAGCCGTAGGCGCCGCCGCTGAAATGAATTGTCGCCTTGATGGCGGTAAAATTGCCGTTCTGATCGACGCCGGTGCGCAGCGAAAGGACGGCGGGATGTCTGTGCCCGCCGGCGAGAAGTTCATCGGTGTAGTCGAAGACCAGTTTCACCGGCCGCTTTGTCGCCTTGGACAAATAATAAGCGACCGGCACATCGATCAATGACGCCTTGGCGCCGAAGTCGCCGCCGACGTGAACGATGTGCACCTTGATTTTTTCCTTGGGCACACCGAAGTCTCCGGCCATTTGATCGCGCAAGCCCCACGGCCCTTTATTCGACGGCCAGACTTCGACGCTCCCGTCGTCGTGGACGTGCACCGTGCAGGCACAAGGCTCGATATAGCCGTGATGGGAAAGTGGCGTGCGGAACGTGTGCTCGAAGACTCGCGCGGCGTTTTGAAATCCGGCTTCGATATCGCCGTTCTTCCAGACGACAAACGACTGCAGGTTGTGGTCCGACATGCCTTCCGGCAGTTTAGGCGCGTTTTTATACTTGTTTCGATCTTCGTGAATCAGCGGCGCAGTCGGCTTCAACGCTTCGACCGGATCATTCACATGGGGGAGTTCTTCGTATTCAACATCGATCAGTCCAATCGCCTCTTCGGCGATTGCTTCGCTGTCGGCGGCCACCGCGGCGACCGCGTCTCCGACGAAGCGCACTTTGTCATAAGCCAACACCGGCTGGTCTTTGACGCGTGTGCCGACGAAGATGTCTTTCACGTCGGCCCCGGTGAGAACGGCGCGGACCCCCTTCAACGCCTCGGCCTTCGAAGTATCGACGTTAACGATGCGCGCGTGCGGCACCGAAGCGCGCAGCACCTTAGCCCACAGTAGGCCTTCGAACGAAAAGTCCGCCGCGTATTTAGTTTGACCGGTGACTTTCCCTACACCCTCGATCCTGGGCAATGCTTTACCGACGACTCGATAAGACAAGTTCTCTTCCTCCCAAACCGCAGACTCGGGTTATTGCAGGTTATACAGCCGGGCGCAGTTGTCCCAAAAAATTTTTCTTCTGGAGCCGTCCGAAACGCTCGCCAGGCCCAGCATTTCCTCGACCGCATGCGGAAAGTCCGAGTCGCCGTGCGGATAGTCCGTGGAATAGACGATGTTGTCGTCGCCGACCAGCTCGACAATCATCGGCAGCTCCCGCTCGGCCTCCGTCGCGACCCAGCACTGCCGCTTGAAGTATTCGCTCGGCTTCATCTTGGCGAGAGGCCTGCTCCGAGACTTCTTCACCGCGTCGTCCATCCGGTGGAGCCAAAACGACACCCAGCCTGAGTAGCATTCCAAAAAAGCGACTTTCAACTTTGGATGGCGCTCCAACACGCCGCCGCAAATGATGTCCACCATCGCCAGCATGTTTTCCATCGGGTGACCGCAGATATGGCGCAGCAGGAGATCGTCGCCGAAACGTTCACCCGCCTGCGGCACCTCGCCGCTCGCCGCGGCGGAGTGAAATCCGATCGGGACGCCGATATCTTCCAGCGCAGTCCAGACCGTGTCGTAATATCGCGAGTGCCAGGCCAGGGCGCGCAGCGGCTCGGGGCGGGCGAACACGCCGACAAATCCAAGCTCCGCGACGATTCGGCGCGCCTCTTTGATCGCCTCGGTCACGTCATGGAGCGAAATCATGGCGACGCCCTTGAGACGCCTGGGGTCCTTCCGGCAAAAGTCATAGAGCCAGTTATTGTAGGCCCGCGCGATCGCAGCAGCGAGCCTAGGATCCATCTCCTCTCTCATCATGATTCCAAGACCTATCGAAGGATAGAGCGCCGCTACGTCCAATCCCTCCCGATCCATCGCCTGAAGCTGCGAGGCGGCATCGAATCCCCGCTCCCTTGCCTCCGCAATCTCACCATCGATCCGCGTCGCGTCGAAAATGCCGCCGCGATAGGTCGGCGAATAACCTTTAAGAATCTTCCCATCCAACAGGACCATGGCCGAGCTCCGATTCGGCGAGCTGATGACCTTGGGCGCCCGATCGCGCCACTCCGGCTCGATATATTTCTCCCACAGATCGGCCGGCTCCCGAACGTGCATGTCCGAGTCCATGATTTTAAATCCGTTTTTCATCCTCCTCGCGATTTCCTCAACCAGAAACTTGTGTGGGCGGGTTTTTGCCGGCGCTCAGTCCCGGATATCCTGGAGGAACCACTCCGTGGGGATC
>MGSS01000083.1 GCA_001798595.1 Deltaproteobacteria bacterium RIFCSPLOWO2_12_FULL_60_19
GCCGGCAGGTTCCTTCGGGTCAGAGGCACGACCGCTATGCCCTGGTCGCTCGCTTTCCCTTCGCCGACCGTGTTCCCTTTGTCGTCCGTCAGAGTAAAGGATTCATTGGGCGGGAGACCGGTGAAGGTCACGTCGCCCACGATCGCCTCCGAGCGCGCCGCGAAACAGATCGTAAGCATCAGCGCGGCGGCAAGGATCGCCGATCCTCTGATAACAGCAAGCACTCCGATTTTCTGCATGGCTTCCTCCTCGAGATAGTTTTTAGGTCAGCCTGTCCCTGGTTCAGTTCAGGGTGAAAGCCCAGCGCGATTCCCTCGTGAGCCCTTTTTGGTCCTGGGTGACGAGGCGAATCGTCCACCTGCCTGTACCACCGAAGTCCGCCGCCGTCAAGGTTCCAACCAGGTTGTCTTTGATTGGACCTCCAGTGACCCGGCCCGCTCCCCGCCAGCTCGTCGGATTGTCGCCCTGGCCAACTTCCAGGCGATACTCTCCGAGCTGGCTGCCCATGACGGTGCCGAATACCTGAATAACCGCCTTGCCGCTTTCTCGCGCGGCGGCGATGCGATGAAGCTCCGCATAGAGATAGTAGTCGGGGTCGGCCTCCAGCGCCTTGCGAGCGTTAAGCCGTCCGTAGCCCGTAAGCAAGTCCCATCCCGGCGCCTCGATGTCGTCGGCGGACATGCGGAGCATCCGGTCGAGCTGCGCGGCCGTCAGTCCTGGATTTTTGGCCAGCATCAACGACGCTACGCCCGCGACCAGTGGCGCGGAGAAAGACGTCCCAGCGACGCGGTAGTAGTTCTGGTCTTTGCCGACGATAGCCTCTCGCGGCTTGGTCTTGGTGGGATCGAGGGCGGTTGTCTGAACCAGATCGGTCCCGCGCGCGCGCAGGCTCAGAACGTCTATGCCGGGCGCGGCCAGGGCGACTTTCTGGCCCCAGTTCGAGAAGCCGACTCGCTTGTCATCGGGCTGCGTCGCCGCGACCACCAGCGTTCCCGGCTGGTTGGCCGGCTCGATCTTCGTCGTGTCCGAGCCCTGATTGCCCGCCGCCACCACCACCAATACGCCTTTCTCCTGCGCGTAGGCGAAGGCTTTTGCCAGGAATTTCGTGTGGCCGGTGTGTTCGGCGGAGATGTTGATAATTCGCGCGCCGTTGTCAACGGCGTAGACAATCGCGCGCGCGATGTCGCTGCCCCAGCCCTTGCCCACCTCGTTGAGCGCCTTGAGCGCCATGATCCGGACGCCCCGATTGATGCCCGCGATGCCGCGGCCGTTGTTCCAGCGGGCGGCGATCAGCCCGGCGATGTGCGTACCATGGCCGACCAGGTCCGAAGGATTGTTGTTGTTGTGGAGGAAGTTCCAGCCGATCAGATCGTCGATAAAGCCGTTGCCGTCGTCGTCGAGGCCGTTTCCGGGGATCTCCTTGGGGTTGAACCAGATGTTGTTGATATGGAGGTCCGGATGCGTGAGGTCGATCCCCGTGTCGATCACCGCCACGACGACCGGCCGTTCGGTCCCGGTGGTCAGATGCCACGCGCTGCTCTTATCTTCGAGCGGCTTGAAGCCGATTTTGTGAAGGGCCCACTGATCCGCGTACTTCTGCTTCCACGAGCCGGTGGCGGCGAAATGGGGATCGTTCGGAGTGATCGCCGCGTCGAATACCGGATCGATTTCCGCGGTAGCGTCGCCACAAGGAGCAAGCTCGCGTAGGCCGTGCATCTCGACGCCGTACGCATACCATTGCACGCTCATGCCGAAGTCCGGTCCGATCTTCGTAAAGTTGTATCTCGGCCACTCGTCGTTGGCTCTCACGGAGTCCGGGCTTTTGATTCAGCCTCCGCTCAGAATTCCCCGCGTAAAATTCCATTGGGGGAGCATGAGGCTGTTGCCCCCCTCCATGATCGGGTAGTCCCCTGCCCAGGTGAAACCGCCGGAGGTGGTGTGGGTAAGGTAGCGACCAAGGTCGAGCTTTGGAATAGTGCCGGTGCCGGATTGATCGGTCACATACCGACCGTCATCCACCCGGACCTGGAACCCGCGATCGATGAGGGTGGCGGTCCCCAGCATGCTGGTGGTGAACTCTTCGTCGGTCATTTTCGTGAAATCCAGGGTTAACGGGGAATGTATCAAGGAGCGCTCAAGCGAGTCCTTCGGCAGTCCGGTATCGCCGAGCCGGGTGCGCAGCTCGTCGCCCCGCCAGCGGTACTCCGCGCCGAAGCGCAAAGACGGCTTGTCCGTCAATTTGTACTCAAGGCCGCCGGCGGCGGCGTATCCCGTGTCGTAACGGATTTCCGGATCTTTCTCCCTGTCCCAGCGCAGTCCAAGCTCGTAGTTGAGCTTGTATTCCGAAGAAAGGGTGATGCGGCTGTCGCGAGTCGGGTCGCCCATCGGATCGTGGACGGCGTAGTTGAGGCCGGCCGTCCAGACGGCGTAGGCGACTCCGGCGAGCACGACCGCCAATAATAAGAAGGAAGCAACAGCCGTCGCTTTGTTACGGAGCATCGTCTTTGGTCCTTTCGAGGTCTGCCGCCGCGATTACGGTCGGCCTCATGCTCACCCCACGACCCGACTCTCACTTGCACGAAGGCGGCCTGGGCCTGGCCGGCGTGCGCTCCACTTTCGCCTTCACGGAAAGCTGAATCGGCCCGATCGTAAAGCCGCCTTCGAGCGGCTTGCCTTTGGCGACCTCCGCCTTAAACCGCTCCTTGGCCTGCCGCGGCGGCACTCCGGCAAGGGCCGGCGTTTCGACGCGGGGGTCATAGCGAAGCGCGAGTCCGAGCCGTAGCCGCTGGAGTGCCGCCATCTTTTCCTGATCGCCTTTGCGGTCCTTCGACAGGCCGTTGTTGTAGCTCTCCTTTAGACGGTCGTGCGCCCGCAGGAGGTCGGCAGCGGCTACGCCATCGGCCAAAATCTCCGCCAGCACGGTAAGCCCCGCCTGTTGAACGGACGGAACCTCTTGAGTGGGTCGATGCTCGTACTGAAGCTTAACTAGGTCAGTGTAACAAGGCTTCTCGATTTCCACCTCCAGGTAGCCGTTGCTTAAAAGGGCGAGGATCGCGGGCAACGCCGCGACAGGGTCTCGTTTCTGATAATGCTGGAGGGCGTCGAGGATCGATCCGCCCGGAAAATTCGGGTTCACCGGCACCGCGGGGAACTCCGTGAGGTTGGCAGGCTTGCCGCCTTTGACTGCCTCGGCCTGCGGCATGCCGTCTTTGCTCGGCGCGGGGCGGCCTTTGTCCCGCTTGATGGGATAGGTCCGAAGCTTTGCCGCCGTCGCATTCGAGAAATCGAACTGCGCCTCGCCGATCGCGGCGATCCCGAGCACAGCCGCCAGCGTCGTCGCGCCGGCAAGCATCCCGCGAGATAAGGAACAAGTCGGCTTGTCGGTCATATATGAGCGACAGGTAAAGGCGTCCACGGTTCAAAGCTCCAGGAAGTAGGGCATCATCAGAATATAGGCGACATTCGCATCCTTGCGCGCCATCTCTTCTATCTGAGCGATCGCTGCCGCGGCGATGCCGAGCGCGCTCAGGCGTTTGCCGATCTGCTTGAAGTCGCCGACGGCGGCTTGGAGGACCGCGGCGGTGCTTCGCTGGGCAGGCGCGGCGGCGCTTTGGGCCCACTTTGCCAACTGGGTCTCGGCGCGTTTCAGCCCGCTTTTCGCCTTGAGCGTCAGTATCGGGTTCAGCCACTCGGCGAGGAGAAAAGGACGGACAGGCTCGATATCTTTCGGGTGCCGCTGAACTTTCCAGTGAACGAAGGCGGCCTTTGCCGTAGTGGAGAGGTCCACGACGATCGGCGATTTGGCTTCCCGGATGAGCAACACCGGCGCTTCAAGAACCAGGCTCCGGTTATTGGCGCTCGTCGCTTCCACCACGACGCCGTAAACGCCCACCGCCTCCTCGTCCACCGTGAGTTGGAAGTTGCCGCTGCCGTCGCTGTCGGTTTTCCCCAGCTCGTTGCTCCGCTTCTGGGGCTGTAGGGCTCGCACCGTAAATCCGCCCGCCGGAACCTCCAGCCCAGCGACGTCCACGCGACCTCTCAGAGTGATGGTCTTTTCAGCGGCGGACAGGCAGGCGGGATAGGCGAGCAGTAGAGATGCCGCAAAGGCCGCGAGAACGCCTGCAAGACGCCTCAAGAAGGTGGAGACAGAAGCGATGTGATGCCCGATCGTCATTACGCAGGCTTCTACCATGCTCTATTCCGTAGCGTCAAGGGGGAAAATGCGCTTGACTTCGGGCGGAAATGCGGCGGTATGTCAGGCAGGAGGAAGAACCTGGGCGCGCAGATGGCGCCGGTCGGGGGTTAACTCGTTGCTCGTCTGCTCGTTGGACGGACCCAGGTTGACGCGACTCGACGAAAGGGGATGGAGATCCTTCGCTCAATGCAGAATGACAGGCGGTAGACCTGTAAACCTCAAGGGAGTGAAGGATCCTTCCCCAGGTGCCCCGCGATCACATCTCCGGTATGTCGAATCGGTAACCGATCTTAACGCCGATGCTGCCGTCAGCCCGCATCGTTCTGCTGCCGTTCAGTACGTCCAGATGGCTGAAGCCGTTGGTCTTCTGAAGGCCCAGGGAGAAGCCGTTGGGCCACAGGGCTTCGATCCCGAATCCGAACTCCCAGCGAAACGCAGAGTCGCTCGCTTCGAAACTTTTGGCGGTGGTAAACTGCGGCTCGGGATTCGCCAACCGCTTCATGTCAAAACTCATGTAGGTCCAACCGAGCCCAAAGTTAAGGCTTGCCAGGAGTCTGGCGCTGCCGAGAGTCAAGCCCCATTTTGCGAGGTCGGAGGTATGCTTAAGCCCCAGTATAAAACCCAGCGTCATTGCATCGTCTATGCGATCCTGGAATTTGCCGTCGTGATCATAGGGCTTGTGCCGGGCGACATTGAGCGCCGGTATGACCCAGAAGCTGTAGAAGGGATTCAGGCTGAAGACATCGGTGAAAAAACCCGGCGCCGTGTATTCTCCCCGGATGTAGGCCGAACCGTTGAGGGGCAGGGCGCCGTCGAACCATCGGGCCCCTGTGTAGAACTGGAGGCTGTGCAGCAACGCGATCGCCGGCGGA
>MGSS01000084.1:0-5494 GCA_001798595.1 Deltaproteobacteria bacterium RIFCSPLOWO2_12_FULL_60_19
GAGCACCACGATATCGCGCTGATGGAGCTGCCGCCCGGCGCGAAGCGGAGCGCCGGCGATGGAATTCCGGGGCTGCATCATTTTTGCGTCTATGTCGGAAGCAACAAAGAGGTGGAGGATATCTATCCGGTTTTGAAGAGACGGCGCATTCCTGTCGTCAGCGGACCGGAGATTCTGGAGATTGCGCGCAACCGCTCGGTCAGCTTTCTGGACCCCGACGGGAACCGGGTCGAGATCGCCTGCAATCGTAATAAATTCGTCAAGGGCGCGGGCAAGGGAGGTCGATGATGATGACAGGCATAGCGGTAAAATCTTACGTCTTCGCTTTGCTCACGATTTTTCTACTGTGCGGCAAGGCGTGGTCGTTAGACAAGATTCAGATCGCCCACAGCGCTCTCTCCGCCTCCCAGGCGGTCCTGTTTGTCACCAAGGACGCCGGGATCTTTCGCAAATACGATCTCGATCCTCAGATCATCTACATCGTGGGCGGGCCGATCAATACCGCCGCTCTCCTATCGGGGAACGTCGATTTCTCCGTCTTTGCCGGTCCCGCTTCCGTCGCCGCCAACCTGAGCGGCGGCGACACCGCGCTCCTGATGAGTTTCGTCAATACGCTGGAGCACTCTGTGTTCGCGCAGTCGGCGATTAAGAAGCCGGAGGAACTCAGGGGAAAACGGATCGGCGTCGCCAGGCCGGGATCGGCGGATCACTATGGCGCGACGTTGGCTCTCAGGAAATGGGGCCTGGAACCCGACAAGGACGTTGCGCTGGTCTCGATCGGCGGCCCGCCGGACCGCTACGTCGCTCTACAGGCCGGGCGGGTTGACGCGATTTTGATTCAACCGCCGTTGACTCTCCGGGCGCAGAAGGCTGGCTTCCATCGGCTTGCCGACCTCGTCGACCTCGGTCTGGACTATGTGGGAACTTCCTTCGGCACGACCCGTTCGGTCATCGAAAAAAAGGAAAACGTGGTGCGCCGGGTGGTCAAAGCGTTGGTGGAAGGGATTCACTTTTACAAGACCAATAAGGCGGCAAGCCTCAAGACGATCGGCAAGCTGATGAAGACCGACGACGCGGAGGCGTTGGAAGAGGCCTACAATGCCTACGCGATCAAGTTCATGGCACGGGTTCCCTATCCCACGCTCAAGGGCGTGGAGGCGATCCTGGACGATCTGGCCAAGACCAATCCCAAGGCCAAGGGCGCCGATCCGAAACGCTTCGTCGAATCGCGCTTCCTGAAAGAAGTTGAGGACAGCGGCTTCGTCGCGCAACTGTACGGGAAATAAAAACAGTGGAGTGATGGAGTAATGGAGCAATGGAGGAATGGGGTCTGGATTCTAACCAATACTCCAACACTCCAGTACTCCAGCTTTTCAGTACTCCAATTGTTTAGGTTATGACGCTTTTTTCACCTACTGACCTGAAACGGTGGATTGATGACAACCGGCATCTCTTCCAGCCGCCGTACAAGACCAATCGCGTCCTGGCGCACTACAAAGAGTTTATCGTCATGATCCTGCACGGACCAAACAGCAGGCTTGACTTTCACATCGAGCCGGGCGAGGAGTTCTTCTATCAGATCCAGGGCGACATCGAGCTTCACGTCAAACCGGAAAACGAGCGCCGGCAGGCGGTCAAGATTCGCGAAGGAGAGATCTTCCTATGCCCCGGAGGCCTTGCCCACTCGCCCCGCCGCGGAGAAGGCACGTGGGGTCTCGTCATCGAGCGCAAGCGCAGTTCGCAGGAGAACGAAGAATTCGTCTGGTTCTGCGAGAACTGCGACGAGAGAGTTCTTAGCCAAACCGTGGTCCAGGGCGACGTCGCCTCGCAGGTGACCAAAGTCTACGAGACCTTCAACGCCGACCCCGCCGTTCGCACCTGCAAAAAGTGCGGCTACCTGTTTCCGACGACGCCGATGGCGGAGCGGCTGGGGTTTTTGGAGAGTAAATAGAATGGCGAGAATCAAAGGTGTGACGAAGGAAGAGGCCTCCGCCGAAGTACGGGCCGTTTTTCAGGAGCAGGAGGAGCGCTACGGCTCGGTGCTGAATACCGCGCCGGTTTACGCATTAAGGCCGACGATCCAGCAGGGGGTCCGGGCGTTAGCCGACGGAATTCAAGCCTCCGGCCTGATCGAGCCCGAATTGAAACATCTGCTTTGCATGAAGGCCGCGAGCATCAACGGCTGCCCGTATTGACTGGACATCAACGCATCCAGTGGGATGCAGCACGGCGGGTCGGCGGAGAAAGTGGAAGCCGCTTTGGGCGACTACCGAAAGAGCCCGCTTTTATCCGAGCGCGAGCGCGCGGCTCTGGAGCTGGCCGAGCGCATGACCTACACAAACAAGCGGGTGACCGACCGTTTCTTCAAGCGCCTCAAGCGCCACTTTTCAGATGAAGAACTCGTCGAGCTGGCCGCGATCGTCGCCCTGGAGAATTTCCGCAGCAAGTTCAATCCCGTCTTCGCCGTCGAATCCCAAGGCTTCTGCCCGCTACCCGCCGTGCAGCAAGTCGCGGCGGAGGCCACGAGAAGATTGCATCGGTAAAAAGGCCGATTCCAGCAGCGCTTCTATCTTCGCTTCACAGGTATCCGTGGGATCGCCCAGGCGGTCAAACCCGAAAGAACGGCGCTGCCGGCGACGGCGAAAGGCACGGGAAAAATCGCCGCAAAGGCGCCGAGCGCGAGCGCGCCTAGAGAGCCGAAGCCGCGGTCCATAAAAAAGAGACTCATCGCCCGCCCCAACAGATAGTTCGGGGTTTCCTCTTGAATGATCGCGCGGGCGAGGACCCGGTAGCTCATCTGCATCGCGCCGATGACGGCAAGCAAGGGGATGGATAAAAACATAAACGGAGAGACGGCGAAGAGAAATATCGCAGCCGCATAGATGAGGCTTGCGCCCAGGAGCAGCCGCCTCATGCCGCGCAACTTCGTGCGGGAGGAGAGCAGAAAGCTGACGGCGACCGCGCCGACGCCGGGGGCCGACACCATAAATCCGTAGCCCGTGGCCCCGACGCGCATCACCTCCTGCGCGAAGTAGGGGAGAAACTGCGTGTAAGAGATGCCGAAAAAGCCGTTGGAATACGTCGTCAGAATGGTGATCAAGACGCGATGGTTTTGGCGCAAATACGAAAAACCCTCCCCGATCTCCGTCACAAAATTTCCGTCGCCGCGCCGAAACGGCGAAGCCGGCGGACGTATGAAGAAGAGCGTCACCAGCATCAACAGGATGGTGAACGACTGGATGAGGAGGCAGTTGCCCGCGCCGATCATGGCGAACAGCACACCGCCGATGGACGGGCCGACGACTTTGGTTAGATTATGAGTCGTCGAGTGCAGCGCCAGCGCGCTCATCACGGAGTCCTGCGGGACGAGGGAGACGACCAATACCTGTTGCGCGGCGGTGCTCACGGAGCTGACGATGGCCATGAAAATAACCAAGACCACGATGTGCCAGAGCTGGAGCAAGCCGGCAAAGATCAGGAAGGCAAAGATCAAGGTCTGCAAGAGATTTAGAACCCTGGCGGCGATGAGGAGCTTCAAACGGTCCATGCGGTCGGCGATAACGCCGCCGATCGGGCCGAAGATGAAACGCGGCGCGAACTCGCAGAAGCCGATCAGTCCCAGGTAAAAGGCCGAGTGGGTCAGCTCCCAGACGAGCCAATTCTGGACGATGAAATGGATGTATTCCCCGGTCTCGGCGAAGAGATAGCCGGAAGCGAAGAGACGAAATTCCCGGTGACGCAAGGCGGGTGGAAGTTTCATGAAGCGGAAGCCGTTTTACTCTGTATCAATGCAAGATCACAGATAATAGAAGGGAGTGCAACGGAAGGGGGAAACGAAGGCGAAATGAAAATTGCAAAATGAAAAATGAAAATTGGAAAATCAGGAATGAAAAATGGAAGAGGAAGGCTTAACGGCGGGGGTAGATGGCGGCTTGCTAAAGAGTTCGGCAAAGTAATATAGGTTGGAAGTCGAGGGAGGGCATTCTATGAACAAGCTTTGGAAGCTCGGAAGGTTTTTCGCCATTGGCTCGCTTGTAGCTGGATCTGCAACACTGACAGGGGGAGCGACGGTCGAGGAGCAGTTGGCGGAAATCAATAAACTTCCGGCGGCGGAAAGACAGCGCCGCCTCGAAGAGGGAGCAAAGAAAGAGGGGAGCGTCCTGGTCTATTCCAACCAGGGGCTGGATACGATCCGCGCCTATACGGAGGGCTTCCGCAAGAGATACCCCTCTGTGAAAATCGACGCGTCGCGCCTCCAGGGAAACAAAGGGCTGGAGACTATTCTGCTCGAACACCGGGTCGGGAAGCTCCAGGCGGACGTGGTCGGCGTCGATTTCGATTTCATCCGCGAGTTGCTCGAGGGCGGCGTCCTGGCGCGCTACGAGTCGCCGGAGAAAAAAAATTATCCGGCCGCCTTTTGGGACAAGGAGGGGCGGTGGTACGCCAACGACTATACGCTCGTGGTGATCGGCTACAACAGCAGCCTGGTCAAGCCGGGTGAAGCGCCCAAGAGCTACTCCGACCTGCTCAATCCCAAGTGGAAGAACGATGTCTCGATCGATATCGAGCCGGAACAAGCCGTCTTCGCCTGGCTCTTCGAGTGGGGAGAAGAGAAGACCGCCGAGTATCTGAAAGCCTTGATGCGGAACGGCACGGTGCCGAGAAGGGGACACACGCTGCAAGTTCAGCTGCTTTGCAGCGGCGAGACTAAAATCGCGGTCGAAGTCTATCCCGCGCGCGTCGCCCAGATGAAACACGAAAAGGGCTGCCCGATCGATATGGTTTTTCCCAACCCGACGCCCGGCTCCATCGGCAGCCACGCGGGCATCGCCAAGAGCGCGAAGCACCCCTATGCGGCGGCGCTCTATCTCGACTACATTCTCAGTGCGGAAGGCGCGGCGGTTCTAGCGAAGGCGGGATCGCTTCCGGCGCGCAAGGGAGCGAAAGCGGCGTGGGAGGAGGTCTCCGGCCTGGAGGAAAAGGGCATACGCATGCTTCTCCTCGGCCACGACAAGGTTCCTCAGGTGAAGGAGAAGGGTTATAAACTCATGGAGGAAATCATCGTCCGCAAGCAGATCCGCTAGGCGGCGGGCTAGCGGCGGACCGGCCGGTCGCCGCGTTCCTTCATGCTCCAGCGTTTTCCGTCGCGCGTCTCGCGGGCGCAGAAGCGCCGCCCGGCGTCTACGAGTTTCTTCGTGCCTTCGATATCCGCGATCACTTCGAAACAGTGCTCGCGAGTGCGAAACCGGAAACCTTCACGAGCAGGGAATTCGATCTCGTTGATGCCGGGTTTCAGCAGCCGCTTCATCTCCTGGCCGACCAGGCGATCTCCGCCTTGCTCCCGGATCTGGAAGACCGTGTCGCACTCCCCGCTCCCGTCCACCTGAACGGTCACTCGCCACGCCCGGATCCGTTCTCCCTTATTCACCGGGTCCGGGGACATGTCGAGATCCACGATCGAAAGGCGATGGCCCTTACCGCACGCGATCCGGCG
>MGSS01000084.1:5515-6940 GCA_001798595.1 Deltaproteobacteria bacterium RIFCSPLOWO2_12_FULL_60_19
CGAGGCAGAAGCCGCAGCCAGCGCCAGCGCACCGAATACGCATAGAGCCACGAAGAGCACAGTTGAGGATTTTTTCATATTGACGCCTCCTTCGTAATCCGTTCGTTTTTTTAGCGCATCACCGCGCCGCCGTCCACGGAGAGCGTCTGACCGGTCATGAAGTCACTGAGGCTCGACGCCAGGAACAGCACGGCGCCGACGAGATCCTCCGGAAGCTGCACCCGCTTGAGCGCGCGGTTCTGGACCTGGAGTTGGCGGAAACGGAGGATATCGTCCGTCGGATTCTCCTCGGAAAGCGTGGAGCCGGGCGCGATGGCGTTGACTTGAATGTTGTCGTCTCCGACCTCCCGCGCCAGCGTTCGGGTAAAACCGATGACGCCTGCCTTGGAAGTCACGTAATGAATCCGGCCGGCGCTCCCGGCGAAGACCGTGCTCGAAGAGATGTTGACGATCTTGCCGGATTTCTGCGCGCGCATGGCGGGAAGGACGGCGCGCGAGCAGAAAAAGAGTCCCTTGAGGTTGACCGCCATCAAGCGGTCCCACTCCGCCGGATCGATGGTCTCGATGCCGCCGCGGTTCATCGGGATCGTGGCAAAGATCGCCGCGTTGTTGACCAGAATGTCGATGCGCCCGAATCGCTTCAGCGCGGCCGCGGCCATCGCCAGGGTCGATCCCTCGTCGGCGACATCGACCCTGAGGCCAAGCGCTTTCGCGCCCGTTTCCCGCTCCACCTCCGCCGCCACCCGCTCGGCCGCCGCTCCGTCGATATCCGCAGAGACTACGCGCGCTCCGGCTTTGCCGAAACTCAAACAGTAGGCCTTTCCAATACCGTGGCCGCCGCCGGTGACGATGACCACTTGGTTTTGCAGTCCTTCGATCGTAGGCTCTCCTCTTCTTTTTCTTTTAGCGATGGCAATTAATCGCGAGTCCGACGCCAGTTTCAAATTCTTATTTCAACTCGAATCAACGGGGCCACCATAGAGTCTCGCAGCCCGGCTGTCAAGAATCGCTGCGACCGGGAGTATCGGATGTTATGTCCATGGGTATTGACCTGCTAAGACTTCTGTTGTAGGTGAGGTATCGGGTAACCGTAAGAAAAGGAGGCTTTTATGAAAAACACCAAACGCATCAGCGGTGCGGTATTTGGGGGTCTAATCGTCGGTTATTTCCTTTTTCTCTCCTACTCGCCTGCGGCAAGCGAGACTATCGATGAGGTTTATCAGAAGGCACTCAAAGAAGAAGGGGTTCTCAACTGTTACTGTTCGATCGCTCAGATCAACGCCGAAAAATTTTTTCCGATTTTCGAAAGGCGATTTCCGGGCATCAAGATCAATCATGTGGATGCCACTGCGGACAAACTGGTGGCCCGGGCGGTGACGGAAGCGCGCGGCGGCAAGACTCTAGGCGACGTCTTTAATACGAACC
>MGSS01000085.1:0-6874 GCA_001798595.1 Deltaproteobacteria bacterium RIFCSPLOWO2_12_FULL_60_19
GTGCGGGATTCCATGGCGCGAACCACTCTGCGCCCGTTCCAAAGAATGGCCCGGATTTTCGTGCCCCCGATGTCGATTCCGATACAGCGCATAATAAATGTTGGTCAGGTGCCTGTTCCAGACTTAGCGTCTCCGGGCACTGATTTCAACGGGCGACGTCGCGTTAAGCACGCGGGCAATAGGATCGCAAATGGATCATGAGTGGTGGGGTCGGGTTTTGGCTGTACGCGCGACACCTGCCTTGTGGTACAATAAAAATCGATGAACGAGGCCATTTCTCATAGCCGCGACGACGAAAGCCTTGAGGCGAAGGCTCGATGGTTCCAGTCGCTCTCTGTTGCGGAGCGCATGGAACTCCTGTGCGAGTTTACAGACCTCGTGATGGAGAACAACTCCAGAGCCGCAAAGGTCGGCCGTGCTCAATCATCTAAAGGGCGTATTCGCGTCCTTTCAATCTCATGACGTGCGTATCCTTGAGCTTGGTCCAGCGAAGTCCGGCTAAGCACTCGATAGACATCAGTCGTCAACATCTGCCTTGCGTCATCGAGGTCCAGCCGGCCGTGATTGTCGATATGGCCAGCAACGGTGTCAGCAGCACGGCGCCGAGAACAATGCTGAGCATGAACACCTGGATATCCAGCCGCGCCGAGCGGTGGGCGTAGATCGCCCGCGGAAACACATAGCGACGAAACGCCGCCCACGATACCGGCGATCCATTACGATCGCGCAGCAGATACGACGCGGCCTATAAGACCGCGGTGGCGAGTATCACCCGGCCGGACAGGGCGACGGCTACCGACTGTGACCAGAATGTCTCGAGGTTGTGCAGTATGTCCATGTTCGTCTCGTAGTTTGTCGGCGTTTATCTTTAATAGTAACGGCTTCCTGACTTACTAGAAATCGACGGGAGTGGGCGTAGGCAGGCTGCCAAGCCCGCCGCCACCCGCGCCGGGGTAACCGATTAGACGAAGTTCGCGCGTCTCGGGCGTGACCGCGATACGCGCGCCGGTGTCGGTCATGCGAACCTGCAATTGCTTGCGCTCCGGGCCCGGCAGCCGGCTCGCGCGCGACGTGACGCGCCGGCGCGCGTGACAATCTTCCCAGTTGGTCCGTTCGTAGTAGCGACCGCCGCCCGAGACGGGGACCGAATTCCCGTTGATATAATCCCAAAAGTCCACACTAAAGTTGGAGTCGGTCGCAGACGCCCCGTACTGGCCGACGAGAATCTCTACAGAGCCTTCATACTGGTAAATCATGCTACCCTCGGGACCACCGTGCGAGCCGGTTGGTCGAAGCGTGAGCGCCGCGGGGCTCCGACCGGCGCCCGCTGAAGGGGTAAACTGGATTCCGACCGACGGAGCAGAGGAGATGACATCGAATTCGCATCCGAGCCGCACGTCAAGATGAATCGGCAATCGACGCAGAGGATCGACCACTTCCAACGTTCGCTCGAGGTTGCTTAACCAGCGGCCTGAACTTTCAGCCAGCCCTACATAATACCGGCCGGGCGGAATGTCGGCCGGCAGACGCACCTGAACCTGATTGGGTGACCATGATGTCGCCGTCAAGGTGCGACCGTAACCTTATCCGCCGATATTCATGACGTGGGCCGGCGAGCTCGCGCTAAAACCGCTGCCCAATACGGTAACCGTGTCTCCGGCCACGACTCGCCCCGGAGAATAACCCGACACCCGCGGAGAAAGAAGCGCGGTCAGCGCCGGCTGATCCAATTTCGAGATCGGGGGTTTCTCCGGCGACTGCACTTGGGGGAGAAGCGGCGACTGGCTCAGTGGTGGAATGGTGCCGGGACTCACTGGCGGAGTAGGCGTCCCCGCCGCGCCGGCGATGCCGGCATTGCAGAGCTTTAGCTCTTCGGCCCCGATCTGTTTCGTTGGATAGCCGTACGATCTGATCTGTCCGACCTGTTCAGCCAACGTTCTGCAGCCCGCAACGTCGGGCGTAGGCGCCGTACTCTTGGCGACGCAGCGCAGGCCCTGACAACCCCAACTGAAATTTCCAACCCTCACCAGGCCCTGCTTCTTCGCCAACTCGTTGGTCTCGGCCGTGTAGAGAAAGTCGGCGGGAGTCGGCGGGAGCTGTGGAGTCGGGGCTTTCGGCGGCGGCAGAGGGAATGACGGAACTTTCGCAGGCGGCGGAATCTTTCCCGGCTGCTGCGCTTGCGCCAACTCCATTGTGACAATGCTTGCAAACAGGACGGCTACGAGTGCAAGCACCCTACGCTGTTTCATTGTTTACTTTCTCACTACCGACCAATGGCGATCGTGCCCGGCGGCGGATCGGCTCAGGGCACGAGGCGGCCGCTTACCCAAGTCGGCTCGACGGTGATGCGCTGGCCCGTCGCGGCCACCCAGGCATCCGCCAACCCGTTATAGCTGCTGAAGAACGCGCGGCCGTCGGACGCAATGCCGTGGACCATGATAATGCAGGAGTACGACCGCGCCAGTCCCGGCGGCGCGCTGGCACTGGCGTTGAATGCAACGGTTATCGTGCCGGAGAAGCGGCCGTCGCTCACGGCCGCGGAGCCCGAGCCCGAGCCGACGATCGAACCCGGTTCGGTCGAACCGTCTGCGGTCCGTTGGGCCGTGCAGTTCACCTCGACTCGCCGCGCAGCGGGCATGTTCTCTAGGGTGACCGGGATATTGATCGTGAAATCAACGGCGGCCGCCGGTGCGGCTGCGATCAACGTCAGGAACACCGGCACAGAAAAAATAAAACGGGTCATGTGGCACCTCCAATCGATTATTTATTCGCCGCGCAGTCTGAACGGCGCGGTCGTGACAGTAACAGGGCTGAATGGAGCCGTGGCCGTAGGGCCCGAACCGGGCGCGGGGAGCGGGCCGCCGGTCAAGCGAAACCCCGCCGCCGAAACAGTGACCGGCCGGAACGGCGTCGCAGCCGTGGGGCCGGAACCGGCCGCCGGCAGCGGCCCGCCGGTCAGACGGAAGCCGGCGGCGGCGACGGTGACCGGGCGGAACGGCCCCGGGGCGGTCGCGGGCGCCGGAGCGCTGGCGCGATCGGGCGGCGGCGTAGAACTGGACGAAGCGGATGAACTCGAGGAGCCGGAGGGCGTTCCGCTCGCCGGGGCCGGAGTGCTGGCGCGATCGGGCGGCGGAGGCGTCCCGGATGCGCTCGATGAGCTGGAGCCGGACGAGCCGGAGGAGCTCGACGAGCTTGACGAAGTTCCGCCCGTCGAAGACGCTCCCGTTCCTGAAGCGCCTCCGCTTGAATCCGGAGTTGAAGAGGAAACCGCTCTCCCTGACGAGCTCGACTGGGAGCCACCTTGCTGCTGGCTTGAGCTCTGCTGCGATTGCGAACCTTGGCCTGCCGGAGTTTTAGCGGGCTGATTCGGGTCCGATCCGCCTTGTTGCTGCCCCGAGCCCTGTTGCGATTTTTGGGCTTGGACGATCGGCGGGGTCATCGGGCTCGGCGGCGGAGGACTCCCTCCGGATGCCACGGCGATGCCCGCGTTGCATTGCTGCAGTTCGCCTTGCGAAAGCCGTCTCTGCGCATGGCCGTACGCTTTGATCTGCCCGATCTGTTCAGCCAGCGCTTTGCAGCCCGCAACGTTGGGCGTAGGCGAAACGCTCTTGGCAACGCAGCGCAGGCCCTGGCAACCCCAACTCAAATTTCCAACCCTCACCAGGCCCTGCTTCTTCGCCAACTCGTTGGTTTCGGCCGTGTAGAGATAGTCCGACGGAGTCGGCGGGAGCTTTGGAGTCGGGGCTTTCGGCGGCGGCAGAGGGAATGATGGAGTTTTCGTAGGCGGCGGAAATTTTCCCGGCTGCTGGGCGTGGAGCGTGCCTTGCGCTAACAGCAATGCGAGAAAGGTCGATAAGAGAGAGAGCCTGACCGGCTTCTTAATCTCTTTCATTTGCTCACCTCCTCAAAAGCAGAACGCTGCAAATCTACGGCAATGCGCCATCGACGGCGAGCCGAGCACCTGCTCTGGCTCTTACGGCTATAGGTCCCCTGTCTAAGTCTCAGGATTGACCAGGCCTTTTCCGGGATCATTGAGGAGCAGCTCGCAACGGTAGTGAGTCGCAAGCGAAAGGTCATCCTGACCGGGGGTTCCAAATGCCTCGGCAACGTTTACGACGACGTTGCCCGAAAAACCGCCCGAGTCAGAAGGGATCGAGAACCTCGTTGTGCCCGACCCGACTTGGCCCCCACCCGCGGGACCCTTCAGGGCAAAACACCTTACAGCGCCTTCCGTTACCTCAGGACGAACGTTGCTCAACCGGACCGGCACGGTAAAGGTCAACGGGGGGCGGGATATGCTCGGCCCGCGCGCCACCGGTGGGCCCGCCGGCGGAATCGCCATCTCTGTCGCATAAGCCGTCGTTCCAAAACTGAATGCAGCGAGTATCAACAGAAAAGTAGTTCTTCTCATTTTGTCCTCCTTTGAAAGTGTTGGCTTTGATCGGCGCGTCGAGTCAACGAAGTCCCGTCATCGACAGTTCTCCCGTCGTCACGCTCTTCGGCTGAATACGTAACCCTGTCATTCCAAGTTCCCCGGTCGTAACTTCCTTCGACTGAAAACGCAGCCCCGTCATGGCTAGTTCCCCCGTGGTAACTTCTTTCGATTGAAATCGTAGTCCCGTCATCGCTAGCTCGCCGGTGGTGATTTGCTTCGGAAAGCGCGGTCCCGGCGACGCCGGTCGCGGTCCACTGGCTATCGGCGGTCGAATGAGCGGCGGCGTCAGTCCTCGCGCGGCGCCGGTGGCAATGCCGGCGTTGCATTGTTCCAGTTCATGGGCTGTCAACTGCCTTCCAGGGTGCCCGTACGATCTGATGTAGCCGACCTGCTCGGTTAAAGCTCTGCAGCCCGCGATGTCAGGCGTCGGCGAGGCGCTCTTGGCAACGCAGCGCAGGCCCTGGCAGCCCCAACTGAAATTCCCAACCCTCACCAGGCCCTGCTTCTTCGCCAACTCGTTGGTCTCGGCCGTGTAGAGAAAGTCGGACGGAGCCGGTGGGAGCTGTGGAGTCGGGGCTTTCGGCGGCGGCAGAGGGAATGATGGAGTTTTCGCAGGCGGCGGAAATTTTCCCGGCTGCTGAGCGTGGAGCATGCCTTGCGCCACTAGCAACGCGAGACTGCCGGATAAGAAAGAGAGCAGAACTCGGTTTTTGACCTTTTTCATTCGCCCACCTCTTACAGGCCTTCCGTTACCCCAGGACGAATATTGCTCAACCGAACGGGCAAGGTCAAGGCAAACTAGCGCCGTACTTTTGTTGGCGCCGACGTTTATGTCGCCTCTATAGCCTTGTAGGTTCATCGTTGCATGGACTCGACGAAGCGAACCGGAAGATCCTTCTCGCGCATTTCCCGGACAGCTTTTTCCGCTTCAGCTCTCGTCGCCATCTGAATTTCGTAAAAGCCCTCAGGGGATGGGCCGTCAACAATGCGTGCTTGAACCTTTTGCAGGAGACTGCGGATCTCCCGCTCAGTGGCTTTTTCGGCAAATGCCACTTTTAAACGGCCAGCAGACCGTTCCGTTTCATTTTGGACTTCCGGTCCCGTCAAGGTCTCATATTGACGTTGTCCTACGGTTCGGTAGAGGATCGCGCCCATCACGCCGAGAGCGGTAAATTGAATGACGATCAAGCCGACGGCGATGGACGGAGCGAGGCGCGAAGGAAGAAGATCGAAGAGCCGTTGCGCGATGCCTTCCCATCCGCGAGCTTGCAATCCGGCTGCGCCTCGCCGCTCCGCCTCGTAAATCTTGACTTGCGCCAGCATGCGCTGGAAAAGTTCCGGCGGCGGCGCGGGCCGCGCTTCGACGGCAGAGCGCACCTCGCCCTTAAGCTTCCGCAACTCTGCGGCCTCAACCCGGCAGCTCGGACAACCGCCGATGTGCCGCTCGACCTCGCGCGCCTCGTCACCCTGGAGCGTGCCGTTGAGGTACCACGGCAGCAAAAGCTCGGCTTCGTGCGGCGGCGGTTGGTTTTGTCCCGTTTCCATCATGCTTGCTCGATGCCCATGCTCCTCAGAATTTTTTTCATCTCTTGGCGCGCGTAAAAAGCGCGCGTCTTGACGGTATTCACCGGCGCGCCGGCGATCCCGGCGATCTCCTCATAGGAAAGATCGTGATACAGGCTCAGCTCCAGCACCTCTCTGTGCTCCGGCGAAAGGAGGTCCAGCGCCTGTCGAACTTTGCCGCGGAGATCGCTCGCCGCGGCCGTCTTTTCGGGGTCGCTTCCTTCGCCTGGGAGCCGTTCGATAACGTCTTCGCTTTCGTGAGGCGGCGCTTTCTTTCGGAGCGCGCTCAGCGCCTTGTGCCGGGCGATGGAGAATATCCAGGTGGAAACCGCGGACTCGCCGCGAAACGTCGTGGCGTTGCGCCATAGGTCGAAAAAAACCTCGCAGGTTACTTCTTCGGCCACGGTCGTGTCCTTCAAAAGGCCTGAAACATAGCGAAAGATTCTACTTTCAAAGCGGCGGTAGAGCGTCTCGAACGCCCGCTGATTTCCACGGGCGATCCCCCCAAGGAGTTCATCGTCAGCTTCCACCGCCGAATTCACTCCCCCACTCATACGTCGCCAGCCTACGGCTGCAGGTTCAACCCGGTCGGATCATTGACACGCCAACTTCTCGCCGACAAGTTCCGCCAGCGCGCGACAGACATTGATAGACCCGCTGCCGAACTGTGGGTCCTTGCCCGGAGGGCCGACGTCCAGGGCTGTCGTCTCCAGGATCTTCTGCAGCGCGCGAGGGTCGAGAGCGGGCCTGGCCTCAAGAAGGAGGGCGGCTGCCCCGCTCACATGCGCCGTGGCCACGGAGGTGCCGGAAAAAGTGCTGTAAACTCCGCCGCCGCTTGTGCTCAGAATGTTTACCCCCGGCGCCGCGACGTCGATG
>MGSS01000085.1:6889-25744 GCA_001798595.1 Deltaproteobacteria bacterium RIFCSPLOWO2_12_FULL_60_19
TCGATGTAGTCGCCATGGGAGGCATACGGGTAAAGCTGATTCTTCGCGTCCACCGCGGTGACGGCGATGACGTTGCTTAAGGCGGCGGGGTAGACCGGCTCACCTTTCGGCCCGCGATTGCCGACCGCGGCCACAACCACGATGCCTAGGGACACCGCCCGATCGATCAGCTTGGGAATCAGGATGTCCTTTGGGCCGCCAATGCTCATGTTGACTACCTTCGCCCCAGTCGAAATAGCGAAATCCAGCCCTTTGGCTAACGCCTGCGCCGTACAAATCGCCTCGGCCTGGCCGGCAAATTTTGGACGGCACGATCTGATCGCAACGAGCTCCGCCTGGGGGGCAATGCCGTAGATGCCAAGTCCGTTGTCAGCAGTGGCGCCGATAATGCCGGCGATGACCGTCCCGTGAACATCCATGCTGCCGTCACCCTCGATGAAGTTCGCGCGTTCTACGATCCGCCCGGCAAGGTCGGGATGGGCGGCTTCCACGCCCGTGTCGATGATCGCTACCCTGACGCCCTTGCCTGAAACGCGATGATGAACCGATGGGGCGCCGATAAGCGACAGCCCGCTCTGAAGACCCGCAAGAGGATCGTTCCTTGCCGCCGTGGCGGCGTGCAGGAAATTGGGCTGGGCAAAGAGAACGCGCGCATCGGCCGACAAGGCCGCGACAATGCTCTGCACGGTTTGCGGGCGCACGATCTCGAACAACACGAGAGTGGTGTCGATGGAGCGGAGATCGTAGACGTCGAGCCGCCTCAAGCCGTGGCGTCCCTCAAGCTCTGCGAGGACCGGATCGATCGTGGCGCGAGGGGCCAGTCTCAGGCCCGCCAGCAACTGGCGTGGAACAAAAGTGCCCGCCCCGGGCTCCGGTTGCCAGGTAAATCTCCTGGTTTCGCTTTGCGCGATCTGGTTTCCGTCTTTGTCCAGACCCTTCACCTGCCACGAGTATCCTCTCCCTATCGCGAAGATCTGCGTGTTGTGCTCGGGCAATGTGTAGGTCGGCTCTCTGGTCAGCGCCTTGAAGATAGGTTCTTTTTTCCCCTCCTCGTAGATTTCAACCTGGTAGGAAGCAGCTTGAGATGTCGGCTTCCAGCGAAAGGCCACGGGCGATTGGGGCAGCGTCGTGCCGTCGGGAGGCGAGATAAGCTCGATCGGCGCGGGCGCGGCGGGGCGACCTTCCACGTAGTAGTTGATGGTCGGGACCGTAAAGCCAGGCACGGGGCTGATGACTCTGAATGTAATACGGTGGAGCCCCGGTTCAAACGTCGGAAACTCCGGCGTATCGGGACTCTCGATGACCTTCCTCGAGCCAAAGGTAAGGTATTCGTGGATGATGGCCAGGGTGCGCCCATCGACCTCCCAAGCGGCGGTCAAGAGTCCGCTGCCGTTAAAGAGGATGTCCGCATACGCTTTTAGCTTGGGCGAATCTCTGGGAACGGTGATCTCGCCCCGGCCGTTGGCGAAACGAAGCTCAAGCCGCCTCAACGCAAAGGGACCGGTTGTTTCCGTGTTGACCGTGAGCGCCGCAACCGGCGCTCCGGCGCAGTTGGGCGCAAACGCAGCGACAGTGAACGTTCCAGTTTTGGTGTAGGTGTGTTTCAGCGCGAAGGGTACAGCGGTGGTGACCGTTCTTGAGCTTCCGTCTCCGAAGGTCACCGTGACCGTGCACGAACCGGTCGGCGCGCCGCTCACCGTTATCGTGACCGGCGATCTTGCGATGGCCGGCGATGGGGTCACTATGACAGCGGTCAAAGTCGGGACCGCGGCCTGTGCGTCCAACTGGACTGAACTCAGTGCCAGCACAAAGCCGAGAACCGCTTCACCTGGGCGAATGCGCATAACTCTCCTCATCATGGGCGCTGCGGCCCCGGCCCGGAAGCTCCGATGCCAGGCGCCGGCCCATTTTTGCGCGGCCAAAGCCGGTCGAGCCAAGTTGAGGGAAGCAGAGGTGTCTTAACGTAAAGATCAAAGATTAGAAACACGCCGTGCTCTTCCCGTCGATTGGTCGATGAAATGAAGTCCGTGGTTCGATTGTAGTTGTAACGCAGCGAGAGGGCGGGCGCCAGATGTTCGCTCCCGATAAGCCGCTTGAGATGCCACGAGAGCCGGAGAAGCCCCGTAAAGATGCGATTATTAACCGTCCCGTCCGTGTCCCGGGTTATGTTGTATAGAGCCTGCGTATCGAAGATCAGCGTTTGCGGGATGAACTCAACTCGTGCCGTGAGCGTCGGCACGTGGGTAAAAATAATGTTGTTTGTCTGCCGGTTGACCTGGCGACTCAAGGCGTAGGTGGGGCTTATGTTAAGATAGGGGGTGGGTCTGAAACCGAGGCCGAGGGCTAAATTGAGGTTGTTCGTATCTGCCGCCGATTCCCTATCGTCCTGGATGGAGAAGCTGGGCGCAAAGCTCACAGACCAGGTAGGTTGGCCGTATGCAATGGAGGCGCCGACGATGTCCGTATCGAAGGCGATGCCGGTGGAGCCGGCGGGGATATGCTGGCTGCGCTGCTGGGATCTTGCGTAGGTAAGATTGACGATAGGGTAGTCGGGGACGAACAGGCCGAACGTCAGGCTTGGCCCCGTTTGCGTCGCCTGCGGCAGGTCGTGGTCGTTCCTCACGTTGTCGTGGGACCACGTATACGCTAACTTCCACATCGTCGGGCCGAATCGCGTGCCCACGTCGAAGGTCGCCATCTCTCGGTCGCGAATCAGCGCGGGATTCGCCAGGCTGATAAAGTCGCGGCCCAAGCGCTGGTACTCTGCCCCGAAATTGAACCCAAACGCGTCAGCGCCGAGCTTGAAACGCGCCGCTTGATCCATTTGCTTGCCGAGCTGATCGCCGATGCCGAGGTTGGCATCGCTCATCGCCCATTCCGCTTCGGTTCTGAGCTTGTCCTGGAAAAGCTTGGACGTTAACTGGAGGCCGTAGGTAGTTCCCTCAGAGCCTGCTTGCGCCGACGAGCCGATGGTTGCGGCGGTCGTGCTTTCCGTTCTCCCGTTGACGACCGATGCGCCAATGCGGAGAGCCTGATCGCCGATCACCGGAACTGTAAGCGATGCGCCGGCTACGCGCTCTTCCGTGTCGGCGACTCCGCTAAAGTGGCGATTGCCGGTAGCCGGCGCGGGCCGCACGCCGAACAGACCGAACTGCGCGCCGAAAAGTTCTCCGGTAAGCTTAAGGCCTCTTCTGGCGAAAGACGGTCCTGTGGTGAAAAAGCTCTGGTTTACCGAAACATCCCCCATCTCAAATCGAGTTTTGTCGTAGCCAACCGTTATTAAACCATTTGTCAGCTCCAGATCTCCATCCTTGCCGGCGGCGCCACGGGCTATATCTTGCTCCGTCCAGCGCATGTTGACATCCGAGGAGGCAAAGAACGCTCCTTCCTGGACTCTTCCCTGGACCTTCAGGTTGATGCTTGACTTCCACCCCGGATCTTTCTCTTTGAGCTTGTTGGGACTGTATTCCACATTCAGCGTAGTATCCGCGTTGAGACTCGTCTCTGCCAGGCCGCTATAGTCTCTGACGGTGAATACCCAATTTATCGGTTCCAGCGGCTGGCCGGTGAGGTCGATGAAAGTGAGAGCGGCTCTGTGCAGGCCGGGATTCAGGCTCGATGCGAGGCGGAGACGAATTCGTTGCGCTTCGATCTCCACCTGGGAGGTCACGTCGGCGCCGTCGATCGTCAGGTTAAAGAATCCCGGCGTGAACGGAAACGCCTCCGGGGCGAGAGTGACTTCTATAAGCGGCTGCCTCCCGATTACTATTCCTTCGGGCGGGGGATCGATTTTGGAAATGGGCGGCGGGCGCCCCGGCTGTGTAAGATGAGCCACCGGTATTTGATAAATCAGGCCGGCGGCAACATCTGCCGGATCGGTGTGTACTTGTCCAGCCTGGTCGGTGACACGGACAAAGAATTGCAATCCCGGCGCGACGACATCCGTGGCGGGAACGCTCGCCCGGTAGAGGCGCTGGGGTTCTGTGGCCATCATAACTGTCCTGAAATCCCCGGTGACTGCGGAGCGGTAGAGAAGCTCAACGCGGCGAGGGCTGATGTTTTCGCCAACGACAGCCGACACTTCGAAAGGAGTCAGGGGACGGGCCTCCGGGGAGAGCACCTCCGTCCTGATTTGCGCGAACGCAGTTGCGCCCGCGAAACAGAGTAGCGCCGGCAGGACAAGCAGAACCCTCGGCCGGCGTTTTGGGCCTATAAACCTTCTCGGAAACATACGTTTCCCGGTTAGCATGTCTATGCCGGCTGGAATATGGATTAGGTTATGATCACCCAGGTAACAGTAACGGATTACCGATACCAGCGTCAAATGAAAAGATATTACGGGTAAAACATCGGACGCGCCCGGTGAGTTAACCGAACAGCAGCGCCGCATGAAACTTGACAGACCGCCCCGTCTAGGATTAGCGTCTCGGAGAGTCCGATTCAACCGCCGGCAAACCGCGCCTTGCGGCCGAGAGGGGGAGAAGAACATGAAAACATCCGCCGCCCGTTTGCGGCTCTTGATGGTGTTCGTCCTGTTCGCCGTCGTGGGCGGAGGCACTATGGCCGGGGCGGGTGGCGCTCCGACCGTCGAGGAAATCGCGCTCATGAAAGGCGCGGAGCGGCAGAAAATCCTGGAGCAGGGCGCCAGGAAGGAAGGCAATCTCCTGTGGTACGGTACCTTGATCGTCGACCAGCTTATGCGCCCCGTCAAAGCGGCCTTCGAGAAAGAATATCCCTTCATTCAAGTCGAATTCTTCCGCGGCAATTCCGAGCGCGTGGCGCAGAAGGTGATCGAAGAGTATCAGGCGCGCAGGCGCGACGTGGACGTCGTCGACGGGACCGTCTCTCCGGCGATGGTCAAGAAGGCGGGCTTTATGCAGCGCTTCTTCTCGCCCTACCTGGCGGAATATCCGCCCGAGCTCAAAGACCCGCAGGGTTACTGGGGGGTGACCAATCTCTACTTCATGACTTTAGGATATAACACGCGGATGGTGAAACCGGCTGACGTGCCCAAATCATGGGACGATCTTCTGCATCCCAAGTGGAAAGGTCAGATCGTCTGGTCCACGAGCCGCGGCTCCGGCGCTCCGGTGTTCATCGGCAATATCCTGGCGGCAATGGGGCGGGAGGCCGGCATGGGCTATCTGGAAAAGCTCGCGAAACAGGGTATCGCGAAGAGCACGGCCAGCGCCCGCGCGCTGTTGGACTTGGTGATCGCGGGAGAGTACCCGCTGGTCCTCAACATCTTCAACCATCACGCGGTGATCAGCAAGAAGGCGGGCGCGCCTTCGGAGTGGCAGCCGATGGAGCCGGTGGCCTCTCCGTTCAACACGATCGGACTTGCCAAGGACAGCCCGCATCCTCACGCGGCCATGCTCTTCCTCGACTTTGTCCTGTCGAAGAAAGGGCAGGCGGTCTTTCGGGATGTGAACTACCTGCCGGCCCACCCGGAGGTGTCAGCCAAAGAGCCTGAGTTGAAGCCCGGCGGCGGGAGATTCAAGAAAGTCAACTACCTCAACCCGGAGCAGCAGTTTGAAAAAGGAAACGAGTGGATCGATCTCTTTCAACAGCTCTTCGTGAAATAGTCGCTTCCGACTCCTTTCCACCCGGCGCTTCGACGTGAAAGTTCCCGCGCGACCACGCTCCGCTGTGCCGCATCTCAGCGTGGAGATGTGGATTCTGATCGCGGTCTCGGTCGTTACCGCTTATCTGGTCGTGCCGCCTCTTTTTTCGGTGATTCAGACCAGCCTGACGACCACGACGCTCGCGGGCGCAATCGAGGCGGTGACGCTACGCCATTATCGCGACGTTCTTTTTGGTTTTCGCCTCGCCGCTCCTCTGGCGAACACGTTCTACTTCGCCCTGGGGAGTTCTGTCCTGTCGACCTTCATCGGCGGGTCGATCGCCTGGCTCGTGACCCGGACGGACACGCCGCTACGCGGACTGGGCTACTTCACGGCCTTCGCCTCGTTCGGCACGCCGTTCATTTTGTACACTATCGGTTGGCTGCTCCTGTTGGGCAGGTCGGGGCCGGTGAATGCGTGGCTCAGAAGCCTCTTCGACCTCACAGGCCCTGCTTTCAACGTCTATTCTCTGCCCGGCATGGTGCTGATCGAATCGTTTCTCTGGTCTCCGCTGGTGTTTCTCATGCTGGCGGCTTCATTCCGCGCCATGGACCCCGCGCTCGAGGAGGCTTCGACGGCGTGCGGCGCGAGCGGCTGGCAGACGATCAGGCGGGTGTCGCTCAGGCTGATTCTGCCGGCGCTGTTTTCCGTCGTCCTTTTAATTTTTATCCGCGCCTTCGAGGCGTTTGAGATTCCGGCCCTGGTGGGATTGCCGGGCGACGTCCAGGTTCTCACAACGTCGATCTATCTCGACGCCCACAGGATGCCGCCGAGATACGGGACGGCGGGGGCATTCTCCGTCATTCTCATGCTGGTCGTCGCCGCGGCTCTCTACTTCTATTCGCGAACGACACGGGAGGCGGCGCGGTTTCACACTGTCACGGGCAAGGGGTACAGGCCCGCTCTGATCCGCGTCGGCCGCTGGCGCTATTTCACCGCCGGCCTGATCGCGCTGTACTCTTTCTGCTTGCTGGTTCTGCCGTTTTTCATCGTCCTTTGGGCCTCGCTGTTGCCTTTTTACAGCCATCCTTCGCTTGAGGCGCTGTCGAGGTTGACGCTGCGCAACTACGAGACGGTCGTCAAGTTCCCGAAACTCTTCGATGCGGTCCGGAACAGCATGCTGCTTGGCATCGGCACCGCCACGCTGGTCATGGCGCTCACGACACTGGCCTCATGGATCCTGGTCCGCACGCGGCTCAAGGCGCGCTGGCTGCTCGACCTGCTGACCACGCTGCCGCTCGTCTTTCCCGGCATCGTGATGGGGCTGGCGATCCTGCGCTTCTATCTCATCGTGCCGATCCCGATTTACGCGACGCTCTGGATCCTGCTCGTCGCCTACGTCGCGCGCTATATCCCGTATGGCATCCGCTACACCCACGCGGGATTGCTCCAGCTCCACCGCGAGCTGGAGGAGGCGGCGTATTCCTCTGGCGCTTCGTGGCTCAACTGTTTTCGCCGCATCACACTGCCGCTGCTCACGCCGTCGTTTCTCGGCGGCTGGGTGTTTGTCTTCCTCATCTCGGCTAAAGAGCTGGCGATGTCGATCTTGCTCGCCGGCCCGCGGACTCCGGTCGTCTCGGTCACGATCTTCGAGCTGTGGGAGAACGCGCAGCTTGGCGAGCTGGCGGCCTTCGGCGTCGTCTGGACGGCGATTCTATTGACCGTGGCGATGGGTTATTATCTATTCGCGCGCCGCTATGGCATCCAACTGCAATAGGCCGTTGAAAGAGGCGAATCGGCCCTCCGAGAGACCCCCAGGCGGGCGGTAGTGAAGGTTGCGCGATGACTGAGTTCAGAGATCTATCTTGTCTCCTCGATCCGCAATCGGTCGCGATCGTCGGCGCTTCGCCCAAAGCGGGCTGGCCCGCGCGGCTCTGGGCCAACCTCCAGCACGTCCGCTATCCGGGAAAAGTCTATCCGGTGAATCCCAACTACGAGACGATGTGGGGCGTCAAGTGTTACCGAAGTCTGGAGGCGCTGCCGGAAGTGGTGGATCACGCGGTCATCATCATTCCGGCGGATCGCGTGATCGATCTGCTGCGGCAGAGCCCCCGCGTCCCATTTCGCAGCGCGACGGTTTATAGCGGAGGATTTGGCGAGGGTGGCGACCCCGAAGGCCTGAGGCGCCGGGAATTTTTGCGCGCTTACGCGCGGGAGAAAAACGTCCGCTTCTGCGGGCCGAATTGCATGGGCCTGGTCTCCACCCGCTCGCGCGCGATGCTGTTCCCCGACCAGCGCATGGCGGACATCCGCGAGGGAGAACTCGCCATTGTCTCGCAGAGCGGCGGGCTGCTCGGAAGCCTGGTGCGAGCCGCGCAGAGCTGGGGCCTCGGCTTCAGCTACCTCGTCACCAGCGGCAACGAGGCCGACGCCGAGCTTGCCGATTATCTGCATCACTTTCTCAACGACGAGAGGACCAGGGTCGTCGGAGCTTTCGTCGAGGGCGTGCGTGACGGGGAAAAATTTCTCGCGGTGGCTCAAGAGGCGCTGAAGCTCGGCAAGCCGATCATCGCGCTTAAAGTCGGGCGCTCGGAGAAGGCAGGCGCGGCGGCGCTGGCCCACACCGGCGCGCTGGCGGGCAACGACCGGGTGTTCGACGCCGTTTGCGCGCAGAACGGGATCGTCCGCGTGCGCAATCTCGACGAGCTGCTGAACTCAGCCGAGCTGTTTCTCAACCTGAATCATCTTCCGCCAGGGAAGAAGACCGCCTTTGTCACGTTTTCGGGCGGATTGAAAGGGCTGCTGTCCGATCTCGCTGAAGACGCCGAAGTGGAGCTATCCCAATTGAAGCCGGCGACCGAGGCCGAGCTGCACAAACTGCTGGGCGTCGGCTCGTCGGTGGGCAATCCGTTGGATACGGGATGGGGCGGCCTGTCGAGTCAGGAGACCTATCTGAAATGCGTCCATCTTCTGCTCGACGATCCGGAAGTCGATTTGCTCGCGCTGCAAGAAGAAGTGCCGCAGAACGACATCCGCCCGGACAAGCAAAGCAATCTTCGCGCGCTCGCCGAAATCTCCAAGACAAGCCCCGAGCCTTTCGCCATGTTTTCCATGGTCGCGCAAAGCATCAACGACTACGCTCTCCAGTTCAAGCAGACTTGCCGCCTACCGTTTCTGCAGGGGGCCGAGAACATGGTCCAAGCGATGAAGCGTCTGGCCATGTTCGGCGAGGCGATGCGAGCCTATCGTCAGGAAAAAGTGCGCGTCGCGGCCGGCCCTTTAAGCGCGCGAGTGCGCGAGAAATTGGCAGGCAAAAAAATTCTTAGCGAATGGGAAGCCTGCCAGGTGATGAACGAATGCGGCGTTCCCGCGTGCGCGGCACGGCCGGCGGCGAATTTTTTCGAGGCCGCGCGCTTCGGCGAGGAGATCGGCTATCCGGTAGCGGTCAAGGTCGTCGCTGCCGGCGTCACGCATAAATCAGAATTGGGCGGTGTGAAACTCAACTTGTCCACGCCACAAGAAGTCGAGAAAGCCTGTAAAGAGATAGAGGCTGCGTTTCAAGCGCACAACCCTGGGGCTTCGATTGAAGGCTTCCTGGTTCAGGAGATGGTCCGAGGCGGGGTCGAGACGATCATCGGAACGGATAACGACCCGCAATTCGGCCCCGTCGTGATGTTCGGCCTCGGCGGCACGGCTGTCGAGCTTTATCGCGACGTGACGTTTCGGATGGCGCCGGTCAGCCCGGCAGAGGCGGCGAAGATGATCCGCAGCATCAAAGGCTACCCCTTGCTCGCCGGCTTTCGCGGCGCGCCGCCGATGGATGAACAAACCCTCTGTCGCGCTGTCGTCGCGGTCTCCGAACTCGCCGCCGCCGGCAAGGATCTCATTCAATCCATCGACATCAATCCCTTCATCTGCCTCCCCCACGGCGGCAAGGCCGTCGATGCCGTGATCGTCACGCGGGCGGGCGCAGAACGAAAATGAAGGGCTGATAGCGTTGGTTGACTTTTTTCCGTCGGTGGCACAAACTAGGCGCAAATGCGGCGTATTAGTAATAGTGTGAGGCGACTATGAAACGGACCATTCGCGCGGTGGTTAAAGAAGGACTCTTAAGACCCTTGGAAGAAGCTGACCTTCCTGAGGGAAAGGAAGTGACGCTGACGATCGTGAGGGCTCCGTCTGAACGGGACTTCGATGCGTTTGTCCGTTCAGCCGGCGGATGGAAAGGGACGATCGACGCAGAGGCGCTCATTCGAAACATCTACGCCGACCGTCTGATCTCCACCCGTCCTGAACCTCTCCTATGACAGTCACCATGTCACATTCCTCGCTCGTTGCAGCCTCCATCGCTGAAATCCTCGAAAGCTTTGCTGATCTGGGTCTTGTTAGAAAAGTCTCTTTGCCGACCCCGGCCGCCGGAGTGACAGGCAGTCGTCGTCTTGCTGCGGGGCAGCTCCGGACGTTAAGTCGTCTGCCTCGCCGGAGGTCAGATGCGGCCAATGGAGGCAAGCAAAGTTTGGTTTCTATTCATCTCGCCAAGCGCCGGTGTATTCGCCTGCCACGAAACGACGGCAACTTTCTTCTAAAGGCGGTCTTGGAGGAGTTTTGCCCGCGATTCGTACCGGACGGTGTCGTGGTTTACATCGGCGACGGCGGGAAAAAATTCAGGCATTTCGACGCGGCTTATCTACGAAACCTCGGTGTTGCTGTCGAGGAGCACGGCAAGATGCCCGACGTCGTCGCGCATTTCACCGACAAGAACTGGCTTGTTCTGATCGAGGCGGTGACCAGCCACGGCCCGGTCAACCCGAAGCGTCTAACGGAGTTGAAGGCCCTGTTTGCGAGTAGCAAAGCAGGCTTGGTGTTCGTGACCGCTTTTCTAAATCGTCGGGGACTCTTGAAATACCTCGCCGACATTGCGTGGGAAACCGAAGTCTGGGTCGCGGATGCCCCCGACCACATGATTCACTTCAATGCCAAGCGCTTCCTTGGACCGTACTGAACGGGGCATTTGGAGTAGACAGTCTCACTCTTGTTTGGCCGCAGTGGATCTCCTCCAACCATGAAACCCATGACGCGTGATGAGTGGCGGGCGTTTTTGCTGGACGGGACGCGGACGGCCGGCCGCATGTGGCGCCGGGGTGGTTCGAGCTGGACGGTGACGAGCTTGTCTTTACGACGGGAAAAGATTCCGTCAAGGGCAAAAACATCCTTCGCGATCCCCGCGTGATGATCAGCGAGCGATACATAAGGGGGAAAGGTCTTGCAATCACGCAACGTCGTAATGCAGCAAGCGAGCTAAAGGGTGGAGAACCGGGCCTCGGTTGGCTTGACTGGCGTAGAATAGGCGTGTTACGAAGATTTGGAGGTATAGTTCATGTCAACCCCTGCTGAGGACTTGTATCGACGGATTCAGTCTCTTCCATTGAGCGAGCGGCTGGATTTGGTGTCTCGCATTGTTGCCGACGTTAAAGGCAATCTTCAGTTGCGGGACGAGCTTGCTGAATGGGATCGGTTGAGCGACGAAGCGCTAGAGTTGTTTGAAAAAACTAACCTTAAGACCTCGGGCTTTCCCGGCACGCTTGTTAAAGACCCCACCGATTACAGCTCGACTGTTCGTTTTCAAGACCGCTGAGCTGGAGCATTGAGTCGCGCGGAACTCATCAGATCATGAACCCCATGACAGATGAGGAATGGCGAGCTTTTCTCCTGTATGGAACACACACGGCGAGGGGCTTGCCACGGTTCACGCGGACGGGCGGCCGCATCAATCAGGCGACGTCAGGATGGTTGTGTCGAGTGCTTGATAACGCTATAGTCGACCCTATGCACGTAAAAATATCCGGGAACGGGAGCCTGTGGTCGGTCGTGGCGGTGCTGTCGGCGTGGCTGGGCCTCACTTGCATTATTGCCTTTTCGGCACAACTCAACGCTTCAGAGATCGCTTGACCGTGAGCGTCAGACGGCCAATAGGAATTCTGTGCCGCTAGCTGTTGGTTGGTAAGGAGTCATTGATGAGAAAAGTAATTCCCGTTCTGTTGCTAAATTTGTTTCCCCTACTTGCCTGGGGACAAATCCAGCAGAACCGGGGCGTTTTGCAGACCAACCCGGACGCGATTCAAAGAGACACCAAGCTGGAGCGCGCAGCTTCGGAACGATACCGCAAAATTGCGGCTGTGCTGCAACCCGAAGCTAAGACAAAACTGGCCATTGCCTCTCGCGCTTTCCAGAAGGCATCTGCCAAGAGCCCTGAATCCAGCGACCCTTACAAGCTCGCGCGCGCGGAGGTGGATAGACAATTTCCAGGCCTTTCGGCGCGGCAATCGGACCTTCTAAGCTTTTGTCTTTTGGCGGAATTCGCCGAGCATGCCTCATACTCAGAAGGGCGCAGGAAAAGGCCGGAAGGCAGTGATGAAATGTCGGAGATGACTTCGCTGCGCTTGCAAATGATGATGGATAGGCGATCGAAATTCATGAGCACCCTCAGCAACATAATGAGGAAGATTTCGCAAACACAGGACACCTTGGTGGCGAATCTGAAATAGATAGTGCCTATGGGAAGTGGTCAAACTGCTATCGATGACCAGACCCGCAAAGCCAGTTCACATCGACATGACAGCTCTATATTGCCTTTCTCCTCCGACGCTGAGCTGCTAGCAATTGTTTGACGCACCCTCTTCATTTTAAGCTACAACTGAACGTTGGCTCGCTGCGGAGACCGTGACCTGTGACGAGCGGCCGGCGTTTCTGCTGGAGGGGATGGGCACGGCGAACCTTGCCCCCGTTTGTGTTCGGGGGTAATCTCTCACTAGCAAAACTTGATCTACTGAGGGGATATCGATGTCCCTTGCTTCTCAGTTATCTCCCCGCTGTCTAGCCGACAGCGTGCCGTTTACCGGATTGATGGGGTTGGTGTGGCGGCTCCGGGGCGTGCGGCGGAGCGAGGCCAATCCCAATCTCTGCAACCGGTGAGAGTCCCACTGGGAGACGGGCCGTCTCTCCGAGGTCACGGTGCTGTTCGCCGATTGCCGGGAATATACCCGCCTGACGCATGAGCTGGGGATCGAAAAGCTGGCGCCGGTGACGGCGGAGTTTTTCAAGACGAGCGCGGGAGTTATCCGGGAGCAGCACGGCATCGTCGATCGTCTGCTGGGCGACGCGGTCATGGCCTTTTTCAATGTCCCCATCAAGCGCGGCGACCACGTGGCGCGCGCCGTCAACGCGGCGTTTCGGATTCAAGAAGGGGTTAGGCGCATCAACGCAAGGCTCGACGCGGAATTTGTCTTGGGCGTGGGCATCGGGATCTCGACCGGCACGGCGCTGGCGACCAGTATGGGCTCGACCAACTGCAACGATTACACCATGGTCGGCGACAGCATCAACATCGCTTCGCGGCTGCAAGGGCAAGCCGCCCCCGGAGAAATATTGCTCACGCACGATGCTTATCACGCGGTTCGCGCGATCTTTCCTCAGGCAGAGCGCGCGGAGTTCCAGTTAAAAGGGATCGCCCAGCCGGTTGTCGCATACAAGCTGACGCAAGAAAATCTTCAATGGAGAGTCTCCACCCATGACGCCGATGACGCGTGACGAGTGGCGGGCGTTTCTGCTGGAGGGGACGCGGACGGCGAAACTGGCCACGGTTCGCGCGGACGGGCGGCCGCACGTGGCGCCGGTGTGGTTTGATCTGGAGGGTGACGAGCTTGTCTTCACTACGGGGAAAGATTCCGTCAAAGGCAAAAACATCCTTCGCGATCCCCGCGTGATGATCAGCGTGGACGACGAGCAGCCGCCGTTCGCGTTTGTCTTCATCGAAGCCTCGGCCGCTGTTAGCGAACTCTCTCCTGCGGAGATGCTACCGTGGACTACCCGCCTCGCAAAGCGATACATGGGGGCCACGCAGGCGGAGGCCTACGGCAAGCGCAACGCCGTTGAAGGGGAGATTCTCGTTCGTGTTCCGCTCGCCAAAGTCACCGCGCTTAAAGGGATCGCCGACTGGTAGAATCATTCCGGGGAAACATTTATAAGGACGCCCATGGACATCAAAACTTTGCTGACCGTTTTCTCCGCTGTGTTCGTCGCCGAATTGGGGGACAAGACTCAACTGGCCACGCTGCTGTTTGCCGCCGACAGGGAAGCCGGCAAGCTCACCGTATTCGTCGGCGCGTCGCTGGCGCTGATCGTCACTTCGGCCATCGGGGTGTTGGCCGGCGGGTTGATCCCTCAATACGTCGGCGAGAAGCACCTGCACTATCTGGCCGGCATCGGCTTCGTCGCCATCGGGCTTTGGACTCTCGTTAAAGCGTGACGTTCCAGGATGCTGCCGGTTACGCGCGGTCTCAGGCTGCCGCCCACAATTCCCAGAGGTTCCCGTCCGGGTCTTTGACGTAGAGGGAGTAGCCCTTTCCGTCCGGGTGATCGCGGGTGTTTTCTACTTTGGTTCCCGCCTGCTCCAACTCGCGGACGGTGTTTTCTTTTTCCTGCCACGGGATCATGATCGTGTGATGCGGCACGCCCTGGCGCGGACCGTTCGACGCGTCGAAGATGTGGACCTGGAAGTTCCCAATCTGCACATCGACCTCTTTGACGCGGCCCCGCTTGAGCTGCTCTTCGTTCGGGTCGATCCGCCTTGCGACCTCGCCGCCTAGCACCTGCGTGTAAAACCGTTCCGCGCGGTCTAAATCTTTCGCGTTGACCGCAAACGTCCTGATCGCTTTGGCTTTCAGCATGGCGTTCCCTCCCGGCTCGACGGTTTACAGGCCCCGTGTTGAGTTCCACTCACGTTTACGCCTATACTTCCAGTGATCTCCCAAAGCAAGCCGGAGGTACGCTCATGGACGTCCGCTTTGTGAAGCAGCTCGAGGAGAGCTTATATTAAAACTCTCTACGCCGGACGTTAGGACGCCCTTGTTCGCCAAACTCATCCTCGCCGTTGTCTTTCTGTTGGCGGGCGGGTGCGCCGCCCCGCAGGCTGTAGGCGAGCGCGTTCCGCGCCGGGATAGACTCCACCACTTTCAGTCCACGCTCGCCGCGTTGCGCGGCCTCGAGTTCCGCCGCGAGGTTTCGGTTGAACTCAAGAGCGAGGCCGAGATAAAGCTCTATTTTCAGCGTGATCTGGAGCTGGAGTACGGCGACCAGCGGCTGGCCCATATGGCCCTGGCCTATGCCAAGCTCGGGCTTCTCCCCAAAGGAAGCGATCTTAAAAAAACTCTAATCGAACTTTACGGCACGCAGGTCGTGGCGTTTTACGATCCGCGCGCCGGGAAGCTCGTTTTGCCGGACGGCATGAGCCGTTGGATCGCCATGGATGGTCAACCCGCTGCGGCTGAGAGGGATGTCGCCAGCGAGATGGTCCTGGCGCACGAGTTGACGCACGCGCTCCAGGACCAGCACTTCGGTCTCGGAGAGAAGCTTAAGCCGTCGGCCGACGGGGATCGGGATCTGGCGCTCCGCGCCGTGGCCGAAGGAGACGCGACGCTTAGCGGCTACGGCTATCTGTTCGGCGGCCTGGACGGGCGGTCTCTGGCCGAGACCAGCCGGGCCGTTCAGGACAGCCTCAAGGAGGCGCGATCGAGCATGGCCGGCGTCCCGGAGGCGTTGGTCGAAGAGTTGCTATTCCAATATTACGGCGGCGTGGCGTTTGTCTCCCGCTTGCTGGCAGAGCGCGGTTGGTCCGGCGTCGATCGGCTCTACGCTTCGCCGCCGCTCTCCACGGAGCAGGTGCTTCATCCGGAGAAATACTTCGCTCTGGCGGATCCGCCGACGACGATCGAACTCAAGAACCTCTCTTCGCTCTTTTCGCCCGAGTGGGTGGAGATCGAAAACGAAGTGCTGGGGGAGCTGATGGCGCAGGTGTTGTTCAAACAATTTCTCCCGGAGAGCGAGGCGAAGCTGATCGCCGGCGGTTGGGACGGCGACCGCTTCGTCGCATTCCGGCGCGGCGGAGAAATCGCGTTTATCTGGGCGACGGTTTGGGATTCGGAGAAGGATGCGGAGGAGTTCACGCGCGGCTATCAGGAAATTCTCGCCAAAAAATATTCCGGGGCCGGGGCGGACGGGAACTTTTATCTCGAGTCGCGCGACCAGAGGGCGATCGTCGTCGAGGGACTTGGCCGAAACTTCGTCAAAGAGAAAATCGCGGCAGTCTGGCAGGGCATGGCGCTGAAACAGGAGCCGGCCAACACGCCGTTTGCTCCGGTCTCGAACGCTGTGCCGGCGGCGATCAAACCGATTCTGCCTTGAGAAAAATATAGGAGGTCGAAGATGAAGAACGGATATCGCTGCTTGGGGCTCGTGGTGATTTGCCTGATGGTGGGAGGTTTCGTCCCTCACGCGCAGGGCAAAACTGCGGAGGAGATCTTCAGCGAGTTCGGCAAGCTCGCTCCCGCCGAGCGACAGAAGCGGCTGGAGGAGGGGGCTAAGAAGGAAGGGGCGGTCATGTTCTTTTCCAATGAGAACATCGACCTGCTACAGAAGTTTGCCGAAGGCTTCATGAAGCGCTACCCGTTCGTGAAAGCCGATTTCTGGCGCGGCAGCGGCGCGCGCCTGGTGGAGCGGGTGCTCTTAGAGCATCGCGCCAAGAAACTCGACGCCGATGTCGTCAACGTCCCGTTCGAAGCCGGCATGGCGATCAAGCGGGAAAGTGTCTGGACACCCTATCGGTCGCTGGAGCTGCGCAACTATTCCAAGATGTATATGGACGAAGGGGGACTCTGGTACTCGAACCACATGAACATCGCGGTCATCGCGTACAATAGCAAGATGGTAAAGCCGGAAGAGGCGCCCAGGGATTACCCGGACCTCTATAACCCGAAATGGAAAGGAGATCTCTCGATCGACCTGGAGCCGGATCGGGCGTTGATGGGCTGGCTCGCGGCGTGGGGAGAGGAGAAGACGCGCGACTTTCTCAAGCGGTTGATGCGCAACGGCATGATGGTGCGCCGCGGCCACACGCAACAAATCCAGCTTCTCTGCGGCGGCGAATTCAAGATCGGCGTGGAGTTGTACGCCTACCGGGTCGCCCAATTTAGGCAGGAGAGAAAATGCCCCGTAGCCATGAGCTTTCCCAATCCGACGCCAGGGTCCGTCGGCAGTTTGGCGGGGATCAACCGCAACGCGCCGCATCCGCACGCGGCGGCGCTGTTCAGCGACTTTGTGCTCTCGGCCGACGGGTCGAAGATTCTGGCCGCCACCGGCCGCATTCCGGGCCACCGCGAGGTGAAGTCGATCTACGAAGACGTCAATCAGCTGGAACAGAGAAAAGTGCCCCTCCTGCTGGTGTCGCCCGAGAAAGCCGACGAGCAGAACGAGGTGGCGAAAAAGATTATGGAAGAGATCTTAATCCGAAAACAGTTCTAAAAGCCGTGTCCGTAGCTCGTGTTCGTAAAGACCGGCACGGGCACGAGACACGGGCACGAGAATTAGTACCCCATCGCGCAGCCGTCCTTGCGCGGGTCCGCCCCGCCCAGGAGCGTGCCGTATTCGGGGTGGATCATGATTCCCTGGCCGCCGCCGAAGTTCGCCTCGTTGACAATCTTGTGGCCCATCCGTTTCAGCTCGCGGCGCGCGCCCGCGCCGATGCCCGGCTCCAACGCGACCTCCAGCCCTTCGAGGTGATTCACCCGCGGCGCGTCCAGCGCCTCTTGCAGCGTCATGCCGAAGTCGATGAGATTGGCCAGCACCTGCACCTGTCCCTGCGGCTGCATGTGCGCGCCGGTCACGCCGAAAATCAAAAACGGCTTGCCGTCTTTGAAAACCATCGCCGGCATGATCGTGTGGCTGGAGCGTTTGTGCGGCGCGACGCAGTTCGGGTGAGACGGATCGAGCGAAAAGAGCTTGCCGCGGTTTTGCAGCATAATTCCGGTATCGCCCCCCACAAGGCCGCAGCCGAAGCCTTCGAAGAGACTATTGATGAAGGAGACGGCGTTGCCTTCCTTATCGACCGCGCAAAAAACTTGAGTGTCTCCGGAAATCGCGCCGAGTCCGGGCGAATAGTCGCCCGCGCGCTCCGGATCGATTAATCTAACGCGCTCCGCAGCGTAAGATTTGCCGATAAGTTTCTCGACCGGCACGCGCGCGCGTTCAGGATCGGCGAGATAGCGATCTCGGTCGGCAAAAGCCAGCTTTTTGATCTCGACGAAGGAGTGAAGGTAAACCACCGTGTTGTATCCCAGCGACGCGACGTCGAACAGCTCCAGCATGTTCAGCATCTGGAGCACGGTCATTCCCTGGGTGTTGGGCGGCATCTCGACCACTTCGTATCCGCGATACGAAGCGCGAATCGGCTCGACCCAGGTGGAACTGTGATCATTGAAGTCTTGGAGCGACAGCAGGCCGCCGTTGGCGCCGGAGAATCTGACGATTTCCTCGGCCAGCTCGCCTCCGTAGAAAACCTCCTTTCCGCCCGCGGCGATCTTACGCAGACTCGCCGCCAGATGTTTCTGACGGAACAGCTCTCCCGGCTTCGGCGCGCGACCGGCGATCAAATATTGCGACGCGGAATTCGGCTGAGCGCTGAGCTTCTTTCTGGCCTTGGCCCATTCTCCAGCCGTCTTCTCCGCCACGGGAAAACCATCCTCCGCGTAGCGTATCGCCGGCTGGAGCAGATCGCCTAGGCCCATCGTGCCATAACGCTCCGCCACCGTAGCCCAGCCGTCGAGCGCGCCGGGAACCGTGACCGGCAGCATTCCCTCGTCCGGGACGGCGGCGATATTTCTCTCGTGGAAATATTCCAGCGTGGCGGCATAGGGTGCGCGGCCGCTCGCGTTCAGCGATTTAATCTCGCGGCTCTTGGCGAGGTAGATCAAAATAAACGCGTCGCCGCCGATGCCGGTGGACATCGGCTCGACGACGTTCAGCACCGCCGCCATCGCCACGGTGGCGTCGACGGCATTGCCGCCGCGCTTGAGAACTTCCAGCCCCGCTTGAGAAGCAAGAGGCTGCGAAGAAACCACCATGCCATTTAAAGCGGCGGGCATCGAGCGCCCGGCGGAGACCAACTTTCCCATTACCACTTCCAGCTTAGGGCGACACCGAGCAAAAGAACTATAACGCCGAGCGCGGCGTTGATCTTTAGCAACACGAACCACTTCCGCCAGCCGGCCAGCAAAAGCTCGGGCCACGCGTCAATTGAATCATCGCCTGTCACGTCAGTCAGGGAAGCGATCCGCGGCGCATATTTGAACGACTGGAGAGCATGATGAAAGACCATCGCCGCGAACAACAGCAGCTTTACGGTCAACGTCGCGTAGTAGGCGATTCCCAAGCTCGATCCGCCGGTCGCCGCGCGAAACCC
>MGSS01000086.1 GCA_001798595.1 Deltaproteobacteria bacterium RIFCSPLOWO2_12_FULL_60_19
ATAGAATTTTTACGGAAGATCATCTACGAGATCAAAATCGCGATGCTGTGCGTCGGAGCGGCGAATCTCGCGGCGCTCAGGAAAGCGCCGCTGACGCGGAGGAGTTGACATGTGGGTCCCTTTGAATGCTGTGAACTGTTCAAGTCGTTCAAAATGGTTCAAAGCGGTTCAATCGTGGGCCCGATAGTCGGACGATGTCGAACGAACTGAGACAACAGATTCTGGCTTACATCGAGAGCCACAACACGATGACGCTGGGGACCAGCCAGAGGGATGTCCCCTGGACGGCGACCGTGTTTTACGCCAGCGACGATCTTCGACTCTATTTTTTTTCCGCGCCGGAGTCGCGCCACTGTCAGAACCTGGCCGGCAATCCTCGCGTCGCGGTGACGATCCAGGAAGATTATCGGGATTGGCGGAAGATCAAGGGGATCCAGCTCGAAGGGAAAGTGAGCTTGGTCGATTCGGTCCTGGGAAAGGCGAAGGCGATGGCGGCCTACGCGCGCAAATATCCGGAGGTCATGAAGGTCTTTGCCGATCCGGCGGGCGGCGCTTTTTACCAGGCGTTTCTCAAGGTCAAATTTTACCGCGTGGTTCCGGAGAGGCTCTTTTACATCGACAATGAAAAGTTCGGCTTTGGGAAGAGGCAGGAACTCATTCTAGGCGAATAAGGGAATTTTAGATTTTCGATTGCCGATTTTCGATTGCCGGAGAAATCTAAAATCCAAAATCTAAAATCGCAAATTGGAGGGGATTCAGAGGTTGGGAGGAAAGATGTCGCAGGTTTTAGGCCAAGAATTAACCGAGGAGCTTTTCGCTCGCCTGAAAGGCGACCATGTCGGATCGAAGAAGGGCAAGGCGATCGTGATCGTCACCGTCGATGAGCGCGGCTGGGCGCATCCCGCGATGCTTTCCTACTACGAGGTCGTGGCGAAGAGCCGGTCAAGGATCGATCTGGCCGTCGGCAAGACCAGCGCGACGGCGGAAAATCTCCGCCGCACGGGCAAAATCACGATTTTAATTACGGACAGCGGGATCAACTATTATATTAAGGGAGAGGCTCGGGAAGTTCGGGCGTCCATGGACGCAGTGGCGTTTATGTCTTTATTTTGCGCTCAAGTCGAGCAGCTTTCGGAAGACCAGGAGCCGGACGCGTTGATCACCAGCGGGGTGACTTTTCAGCGGCCCGAGAAGAAAGAGGTCGGGGAAATCGTCGAAAAGATTTTTCAAGGAGTGCGGAACGAACCGTGAAGCGGAAGCGGCTGTTTATCGTATTGGGAGCGCTGCTTGTCGTCGGCGTGGGCGCAGCGGAATTTTGGCGTTCGCGGGACAGCGCCAAGGAATCCCCCTACGTGACGGCGCCGGTGCAAAGAGGAACGATCACCCAGGTCGTTTCAGCGACCGGGACATTACAGGCCGTGGTGACGGTCCAGGTGGGCAGCCAGGTTTCGGGAACGATCGTCAGGCTCGGCGCCGATTTCAACAGCATCGTGAAGAAAGACCAGGTGATTGCGGAGCTCGATCAGGCTAAATTCAAGGCGCGCGTGGACGAGGCCAAGGCCAATCTCCTGGCGGCGCGAGCCGGCGCGGAAAAGGCCAGGGTGACGGTGGAGGACGCGCGGCGGACGCTGGCCCGCTCGGCGGAGCTGCGCAAGCGCGATCTGATCGCGCAGAGCGAGTTGGACGCCGCGCAGACGGCGGTCGACGCCGCCGCGTCGCAGCTCGAAGTCGCCAAGGCCCAGGTGGGACAGGCCGACGCGGCATTGAATCAGGCTTCGATCGATCTGGCCTATACGATCATCCGCTCGCCCGTCGACGGCATCGTGATCTCGCGCAATATCGACGTCGGGCAGACGGTCGCGGCTTCGTTGCAGGCGCCGACGCTGTTTACGATCGCCAACGACCTCTCTAAAATGGAGGTCCATACCAGCGTGGACGAGGCCGACGTGGGCAACGTCCGGCCGGGACAAGAGGTATCTTTCACGGTGGACGCCTATCCCACGCGGCGCTTCAAGGGCAAGGTGTCTCAAGTGCGCAATGCGCCGACCGTGGTGCAGAACGTCGTGACCTACAACGCCGTGGTGGGGATCGACAACAGCGAGTTGCTGCTCAAGCCCGGCATGACCACCAACGTGGAGTTTTTAGTGAGCCAGAAGAGCGATGTCCTCAAGGTTCCCAACATGGCGCTCCGCTTCAAGCCGCCGTGGGAGAAGCAGGAGGCTCAGGAGGTGATTCGCCAGGCCACGCGCAGCGGAGGGAGCGCGGGAGGAGGCCGCCGGCGCCCGCGGGCGGCCGCAGGCGGTCCCGAGCGCAAGGACGGCCGGTGGGCCAAGGTCTATGTTCTGCGGGATCTCGAGCCGACCGCGGCCGAGGTGCGGCTGGGAATCAGCGACGGCTCGTTCACCGAAGTGATCGAGGGAGAAATCGCCGAGCGGGAGTCGATCATCCTGAGCGTTTCGGACACGGCGAAGGCCGGCAATCCGACAGGTGTCACCAATCCATTTCAGTCACAGAGAGGGTTCCGTTGATTCAGGTAAACAGTCTCATTTCCATTCGGAACCTCGAAAAAATCTATAAGATGGGGGATGTCGAGGTGCCGGCGCTGTGCGGCATTAACCTCGATATCGAAAAGGGCGAGTTTGTCGCGGTGATGGGGGCCTCCGGGTCGGGCAAATCCACTTTCATGAACATCCTGGGCTGCCTCGACCGGCCGACGAGGGGAACCTACCGTCTCGAAGGTCAAGAGGTCGGATCGCTTTCGTCCAACCAGTGGGCCTACCTGCGCAATCATAAAATCGGTTTTGTCTTTCAGGGATTCAATCTGCTGGCGCGGACCTCGGCCCTGGAGAATGTCGAATTGCCGATGATGTACAACGGTTTGCAGAGCAGAGAACGTCACCGGCGCGCCCTGGAGACGCTATCGTGGGTCGGGCTGGGAGACAGGATCGATCACATGCCCAATCAGCTATCCGGCGGCCAGCAGCAGCGGGTGGCGGTCGCGCGCGCCCTGGTCAATCGCCCGTCGCTGATTCTTGCCGACGAGCCCACCGGCAATCTCGACTCCAAGACGGGCGCCGAGATTATGGAGCTGTTTCAGAACTTAAATCGCCGCGAGGGCATCACGCTCGTGCTGGTCACGCACGAAGCCGACATCGCGGAGTACGCCAACCGGCAGATCCACTTTCGCGACGGGCTGATTACTTCGGACGAACGAAGCAATGAAGGAAAAGAATGATTTTGGATTAGTGAATCTTCAGCCAAAGGCTGATCCGCCTCAGGCGGAAAGATCCGAAATCTAAAACCTGTCCTGAGCAAAGTCGAAGGATCGAAAATCGAACATGTGGCTGATGACTCTGAGAATCGCGCTCCGCGCGCTCAGGCGGAACAAGCTCCGCTCTTTCCTCACGATGCTGGGGATCATCATCGGCGTGGGCGCCGTGATCGCGATGGTCGCGATCGGGGAAGGGGCGAAGGCTTTGGTCAAAGCGCAGATCGCCAGCCTGGGAACCAACGTCCTGGTGATCGTTCCGGGCGCCAGCATGCCGGGCGGGGTGAGAACGGGCTTTGGAGGGGTGCGGACCTTGCTGGACAGCGATGCCCGCGCCATCGCGGAAGAAGTCCCCGCCGTGGCGTTGGCTTCGCCGTCGCTCAGGCGCACGGAACAGGTGGTGGCGGCCAATCAGAACTGGGCCACGTTGATTCAGGGAGTGTCGCCGGAGTTTCCGCAGATCCGCGGCTGGCAGGTCGAGGAGGGGAGGTTCATCATCGACGGCGATCTGGACAACGCGGCCAAAGTCGCGGTCATCGGCCGGACCGTCGCCGACAACCTCTTCGGCAACGAAGATCCCATCGACGCGGTGATCCGGATCCGAAACATCCCGTTTAGAATCGTCGGAATATTGGAAGCCAAGGGGCAGACCGGCCATGGAACGGATCAGGACGACACGATCATGGTTCCCTACACCACGATGCAAAAGCGGATCATGCGGATTACCTGGGTGCAGAGCATTCACGTCTCCGTCGTCAGCGCGGAACGGATGAAAGAGGCGCAGGATCAGATCACCGCGCTGCTCCGTCAGCGGCACAGGATCCAGGCCGATCAGGACGACGATTTTACGGTCCGCAATCTCACGGATATCGCAGCCGCCTCGTCGGGCACGACGCAGGTCATGGCCGTCCTGCTCGGCAGCATCGCCTCGATCTCTCTCCTGGTCGGCGGCATCGGCATCATGAACATCATGCTGGTTTCCGTGACCGAGCGCACGCGCGAGATCGGCATCCGGATGGCTGTCGGCGCGCGCAGCCGCGACATCATGCTGCAATTCATCGTCGAGGCGGTGGTCATGGCCGCGCTCGGCGGCGCGCTGGGGATCGTGCTCGGCGTCGGCAGCTCGGACATGATCCACCGGTTCATGGAGTGGCCGGTCCTGATCCGGCCCGATATCATCGCCTTCGCCCTGCTCGTCTCCGGCGGCGTGGGCGTCTTTTTCGGCTTTTACCCCGCGCAAAAGGCCTCCCGCCTGGACCCGATCGAAGCGCTGAGGTACGAGTAGGGCCTCCCTTCGGTTAAAACCGCACATCAATTGTGGCTTGACTTCGGGCCTGTTTCACTATATCCTTAGTTTCACCAATGGGTGAAACACGCATAATATCGAAACAGGTAGGGCTGCTGCCCCGTTTTGAAGGCGGGGAGCGCGAAACTCTCAAAGGAGCGCTCGCGACGCTCGAAGCGATTCCCAACTTAACGGTTAAGCAGCTCTCCGCCGAGTCAAGGCAAGCCGATCATGGGGTGGATTCTAGCTTGCAATTCACCTTCGGCCGGAAGAAATTCAAAGTGGCCGTGGAAGTCAAGTCCAGCGGGGAGCCTGCCGTTATCCGTCGCTCAGCCGTTTGGCTCAAAGACCTTCAAATAAAAACCAAGCATGACTATGCCCTCATTGTTGCCCCGTTTATAAGCCGGGA
>MGSS01000087.1 GCA_001798595.1 Deltaproteobacteria bacterium RIFCSPLOWO2_12_FULL_60_19
GTTCCACAGCTTGTTGACGAAATTCTGATAGCCCTGAATCCGCTCCTCGGCGAGCTTCACGTCCCGGCCCATCGCCGCCAGCGCCGCCAGCGTGAAACGAAACGCGTCGGCGCCGTAGCGCTCCATGACTGCGAGCGGGTCGATGACGTTGCCCTTGGACTTCGACATCTTCTGCCCTTCCTGGTCGCGGACCAGGGCATGGATGTAAACGTCGCGGAACGGAACGTCGCCCATGAACTTGAGCCCCATCATGATCATCCGCGCGACCCAGAAAAAAAGAATGTCGAAGCTCGTGACCAGCGCGGAGGTCGGATAAAAGCTCTTGAGATCGTCCGTCGCCTGAGGCCAGCCGAGAGTCGAGAACGGCCAGAGCGCGGAAGAGAACCAGGTGTCGAGCACGTCGGGGTCCTGGAGAAAGTCGGCGCCGCCGCAGGCAGGACAACTTTTCGGCGCCTCCCGCGCCACGATCGGCTGCGCGCCCTTGAGAATCAGGTAATCGCCCGCCGCGCTCCGGGTGATGTGCCGCTCGTTGCACGCGGCGCAGTACCACGCGGGAATCTGATGGCCCCACCAGATCTGCCGCGAGATGCACCAGTCTTTGATGTTCTCCATCCAGGCGAAATAGGAATTGACCCAGCCTTCCGGGACGATCCGTATTCTCCCCTCCCGGACCGCCTCGATGGCGGGCGCCGCGAGCGGCTTGGTCCGGACGAACCATTGCGGCGTCATATACGGCTCGATGGGCGTGGAGCAGCGGTAGCATTTGCCGACGGCGTGCCGGTGACGGTCGCGCCGTTTCAGCAGTTGGCGTTCTTGAAGCTCCGCTTCGACCAGCTTTCTCGCCTCGTAGCGATCCTTGCCGAAGTAGCGATGCATCCAGCCCGGCTCCTGCCCAAACTCCTCGACGAACGCCGCCGATACGATCTTCGCTTCGGCGTCGAAAATATTTATCCTCTTGAGGCCGTGTTTTTCGCCGATCTCGAAATCGTTGAAGTCGTGAGCGGGAGTGATCTTGAGCGCTCCGGTGCCGAACTCCCGGTCGACGAACGGGTCGGCGATCACCGGAATCCGTCTCCCCACGATCGGCAAGCGAAGCGATTTCCCGATAAACTCGCGCCAGCGCTCGTCCTCGGGATGGACCGCGACCGCGGTATCCCCAAGCATCGTTTCAGGCCGGGTAGTCGCCACCTCGATGCCTTTCGATGGATCGTCCCACAGCGGATAGACGATATGCCACAGGCTGCCGTCGACCTCCTCGTGCGTCACTTCGATATCGGCCAGCGCGGTCTTGCACCGGGGGCACCAGTTGATCAGCCGCTCGGCGCGATAGAGCAGCCCGTCTTCGCAGAGCCGGACGAAGGTCTCGCGCACCGCCTGAGAAAGCCCTTCGTCCATCGTGAAGCGCTCATGGCTCCAATCGCACGAGGCGCCGAGGGCTTTGAGCTGGTGGAGGATCGTGCTGCCGGACTGCTTCCGCCAGGCCCACACCCGCTCGATGAACTTCGCCCGCCCCAGCTGGGCGCGATTCAATCCCTCTTCGGCGAGCTGCCGCTCGACGACGTTTTGCGTGGCGATGCCCGCGTGGTCGGTGCCCGGCACCCAGAGGACCCGGTAGCCGTCCATCCGCTTGTAACGGCACAGAATGTCCTGAAGCGTGTTGTTCAGCGCGTGCCCGATGTGCAGCGAGCCGGTCACGTTCGGCGGCGGGATCACCATCGAAAAATAGGGTCCCGCGTTGTTCGCCGGAGCAAACGCCCCGGCCTCCATCCACCGGCGGTACCATTTCGCCTCGAGGTCTTTGTGAGAGTAAGACTTTGGCAGTTCCATGAGCTATTTCGATTTTGCGGGGGATTCACCCTTCTCTAACGATGCCGGCTCTCCTTCGACAATCTCCACGAGATCGATTAGCGGAATCTCCGACGGCTCCGAATCGGCGGCCGGTTTTTCGCGGCTCGCTTTGCTCTTGACGGCCTTCGGCTCCGCCGCGGCGCGGGCTTTGCGGCGTGGCGGCGGGGGAGCGGCGCCGGAGATCAGAGCGGCCAAGGCGGCCTGCAACGCATCGCGCTCGATCGGTTTTGCCACCAGCTCAAGCTTGTCGCGCTTGGGCGGGCGCGCTTCGGCGTCGTCATCCAGCCATAGCACCGGGACCGGCGTCTGCTGGACGGCGCGCAGCACATCCGGGGACAATTGATCGCGGTCGCGCAGCGCGCCGGCATCGAGAACGATCAGGTCGATACCCTGCAAATCGCCGATTGCAGCGGCGTTCGGCGCCGCCTCCACCCGGGCCTCGTGCTCCGGAAAAAGCGCAAGGGCGATCGCCTGCTGCAGCAGCCTATGCGGCTCTATGATCAGAACTTTAGCCATCGTCGGTCGTGGTTATCTTGACACGCGGTGATCCTCAGGTTACATAGAACTATTCGGCCTCGGATGCGAAAGTGGCGGAATTGGTAGACGCGCAGGATTCAGGATCCTGTGGGCTAACACCCGTGGGGGTTCAATTCCCCCCTTTCGCACCAATCTCCATAATCCGAAAGATTTATCACAGACTTTTCAATTTCTCTAACGATCCGCGGGGGCCGAGCGTGGAAATCGCACCTGCGGCGGCGGGAGACGACGAGCGGTCGGCGGATTTTTAGGTTAGTTGAGCGACACGAGCGATGAAGACGTGGGCGATGACGGTCCTGATCGCCGCTCTGCTGAGCGGCTGCGGGAGAGAAAAAGAGCCCGGGACACAAACGGTTCGCCTGGGAGACGCTAGGCGCGGGCGCGCCCTCTACCTCACAAACTGCGCCGCCTGCCACAACAGCGACCCATCGAAGGACGGGACGATCGGGCCGGCGGTCAAAGGCGCCTCCCGCGAGCTGATCGAAGCGCGGGTCATGCGAGCAACCTATCCGCCGGACTACAAGCCGAGACGAAAGACTGCCGCCATGCCGGCGCAGCCCTATCTTGCGTCATCCATCCCCGACCTGGCCGCGTTCCTGAACCCGGCTGCCAACTAGAACAGAACCAGGAAGAGCAGATAGAAGACCGCCGTCAGGATAAAGCCCGACCAAAGCGCTCCCGATACGCTATCCAGAGGCTTTTTGGTGTCGCCCTGCAAGCCGACGAGCGCATTGGCTTCCACGGCCGCGATGATCGCCCCGCCGAGTACGACGAGCCCAAGCATCCCCTGTGTCGTCGCTTCGCCAAATCCCGTGAGATGTCTCGCTCCCATGTAGAAAAGCATCGGTATGGAAAAGACAACGTTGGTCCGGGAGGTAAGCGCCGCCCGCCGGCCGCAGTTGGCGGCTTCCGGCAGCGCCTGCCCGCCTTTGGCCGCCTGGGTGGCCGAGGCGATGACGACCTGCTGATTGGGCCAGATCACCAGCCACACGTTGAGAAACATCACCGTTCCCAGCGTGCCTCCCAGCGTAATCGCCCACGCATACGCCGTAGTGTAAAAGCCGGCGGCTCCGGACTGCACAAGGTAGTGGATATACAGGAGAATACCCGCGATAAAGGTCGCCATCGCGCCCCAGCGAAACCACCAGAGAGCGCGCGGCACCAGCTTCTGGATCGCCGCGCTGCGCACCGCCGGCTCGGCCTCGGCGAAAAACGGTGTCTGCACGAAGTTAAAATAGTAGAGAAGCCCGATCCAGGTAATGCCGGCCAGGAAATGAATCCACCGCAATAAGAACAACCACAGTTCCATATTTCCCCCTCCTTACGCCCGCTGCCGCGTGTTTAACCCCGCGGTCAACGTTAAGCTTTTATATTCGCGGAGGATTTATCTTGTCAAGGGAAAACTTAGGGGGGTGTATAGCCGCCTACACCCCGGCCGGGCGGGTCGCGTTGCTAAGGTTCTCTATCTTTTGCCCCCAAGTCTGCGGCGATTTCGTGGAATTGTTCGAGGGCGGCTTCGAGCTTGTCGACAATTTCCTGGGCGAGGATGTCAAAATATCAAATATCACGACCCCCCAACCTCATCGCCGCTTTCTTGAGATGTTCACCTTCTGCTGTCTCTAAGATCGTTAACCGCTCACTCACAGTTGGTTATTTCCATCCTGCGATCACGCCAAGCAAATCGCAAACGCGATTGGAATATCCCCATTCGTTGTCATACCAACTGAGGCACTTGAGATACCTGCCGCCAGTAACACTAGTGAATCCCGCGTCAAAAATGGAAGAATGCGCATTCCCGATAATGTCGGAGGATACTACGGGTAATTCCATAAACTGCAGAATACCTTTCATGCGCTTGGACTCGGCGGCGGCTCGTATCTCGGTATGTACATTTTCGGCAGTAACGCCTTTTTCCAGTTCGGCAAACAGGTCTACGACAGAACCATCGGGGACCGGGACACGCGCGGCAATTCCGTCCAGCCTGCCTTTCAACTCAGGCAAAACCATACCGACGGCCTTGGCGGCGCCGGTCGACGTCGGGATGATATTCTCCGCCGCAGCGCGGCTGCGCCGCCAGTCCGAGTGCGGTACATCGGCAAGGCGCTGGTCATTCGTATAGGCGTGCACCGTGTTGATGATGCCTTCCACGATGCCAAAAGCGTCATGGAGCACCTTCGCCAATGGCGCCAAACAATTGGTGGTACAGCTCGCGTTTGAAATAATGCGGTGTTGCGGGTTCAGCCCCTCATCATTGACGCCCAGCACGACCGTGTAGTCAATCTCGTCCTTCGCCGGAACCGTAAGCACTACCCGCTTCGCACCGGCGCGGAGGTGATGGGTTAACTGTTCCTTGGCAGTGAAAATGCCCGTCGATTCCACAACGACGTCGATGCCGAGCTCGCCCCACGGTAGTTTGAGCGGGTCCTTTTGGCAAAGCATCCGGGTTCGGCCGTGCGCAGTCACCAGATCATCCCCTTCCAGCCGCAGCGTGCCCTCGAAAGGACCCATGACGGTGTCATAATTCAGCAAGTAGCGCAGCGCTTCATTGTCAAAGAGGTCGTTAATGGCAACCACTTCAACGTCTCGACGCTTATCCAGAATACGGAAGACTGTG
>MGSS01000088.1 GCA_001798595.1 Deltaproteobacteria bacterium RIFCSPLOWO2_12_FULL_60_19
CGTTAATAATCGGCCGCAGCCCGAAGGGGGAGCCGGAAGTCCGTTATGCGGGGCTGGGACAAACGTACGGCAGCCGTCTTCTCGCGGTGGTTTTTACCATCCGATCCAAGCGTATTCGCGTCATAAGCGCCAGGCCTATGAGCAGGAAGGAGCGAAAGCTGTATGAAAAAGAAAGCTAAGCATGTAGCGAAATACGATAGAGAGGCGGCTGAGCGGGAGTTTTGGAGCACGCACGACACCACGGATTATTTCGACTTCTCGAAACGGAACCGCGTTGAGATCGAGTTCGATCCCGGAGTCGAGGCTCCGGTCAAGTCCATCTCTCTTCGTTTGCCGCGCGAGATGCTCAACGAACTCAAGGTCCTCGCCAACAAAAAAGACATTCCTTATCAATCACTCATCAAGGTCTACCTCGCCGACAAGATCAAGCAGGAGCGAAAGGCGGGATGAACCAATAGTCGGGAAAGATAACCTTCCCTGAGGGTCAGGCCTGAAGATTGACTTACGTTGGTAGAGGTGCCTTTTTCACTGGCCGGCTGCCGCCTTGACTTCTCTTCGACGCGAGTGCAGCACGGTTTCGGTGTAAATGAAGCGGGGCTGCGTCGACGAGTTGACGTTTAATCTCGGTAGCCTACTTTCCCGGCTGTAGGATCGCCTTAAGTTTGGCCACTTCTGCCGGCGGTAACTTGAAGAAGCTATGCGCGATCTTTTCCACTTCCGCGCCGGACAGGGGATTGATCGAAAGATTCGCTTTTTTCATCTCCGCCGCGAACTCGGGGTCTTTCATCGTCGCGAGGAATGCGTCGCGCATTAGCTCCACCCGATCTTTCGGGGTCCCCGGCGGCAGGGCGTAGACTCGGAGAATGGCCGCCGAATTCAAAATCCCCGCCCGGATGATTTCGCGCCCCTCTTCGGTCTTGGCGTGTTCGAGCGCGTTGGGCACGTTGGGCAGGTCCGGCAGCCTCTGCGGGTTCACTTGTATCACCACGTTGACGTTTCCAGACTCCAGCCCTTGGCGCCAGGTGGTCTTGATCGACTCCCATGTCCAACAGCCGCCGGCGATCTCTCCCGCCTCGGCGGCCAGGCGGATCTGCGAAGTCCCTTTGTAACCTTCCACCAAATGGATCGGCAGACCCAAGACCGCCTTCAAAAGCCGCGGCACGTCGGAATCGTTCGCGCCCGGCGCCTCGCCTCCGAGCTTGACCGGCTCTTTGGCGGCGAACCATCTTTCAAGGCTGGTTATCCCGCTCGCCTTGGTCAGCGCGCAGGCGGTGGAATCCTGCACGGGCACGCCGAGCCATTCGAATTTCCGCGCGTCGAACTCCACCCCCTTGGTCTCGAAGAGCTGCTGCTGCACGAGCGAGCCGATGAAATTTCCTACCGTGACTCCATCCGGCTTGGCGCGGTTGTAGATCTCGTTCGCCGCCAGGAGGCTTCCGGCGCCGCCCATGTTCTCCACGACGATGGCGGGGCTGCCGGGGATGTGCTTACCCAGGTGACGGGCGATGGCCCGCGCATACGTGTCGAAACCTCCGCCGGCGGCGAAGCCGACGATGATCCGGATAGTCTTGCCTTTGTAAAATTGCTGGCCCAGCGCCGCGCTTGCAGCGACGGTGACAAAGAGGGATGCGAGAAGACCCACTAAACATGCAAATCGCTTGTTCATCGAAGCCTCCTTACGCCGACAGGCAGGGAACTCTGTTGTTCCGGCGCCAGCTTAGTCGAAAAGCTTTGCGGCAGTCAACACGAAAAAAACCGTGCCCGGAGGTCTCCCCCTACGCGCCCTCCCGTTCGCACCAGCAGCTGCCGAGCCGGGTCGTGGACCATCCACGAAACCCAGGCTGACGGGAGCAAGCGGAGGAAGATGAGTCTGTGGACAAGCGCAAGCCGCGGCCGATTGGGCGCGCGCCATTTGTTTTTCTTTCCGGGCGAGCGTATAAAGCCTGGCACATTCACCGGAGAGGAGAACCAGGCATGGCCACGATGAAGCAGAGATATAGCGCAGAGATACAGCGCACTAAGGGCCTGTTGGAGCTGGCGGCAGCCCTGTATGACACGTCGCTGTCGTTCCAGACCACGCGCGCCGCCGAGCAGGTCTTGCAGACTGAGTCGCGCGTCGGTTACTCACTCAAACTCGCGCTGACGGCGACGCGAGAGAAAGGGGTCTCGCTCTCCTTTGCCGCCGACGGCTTTCGCGAACTCCTCGCCGTAGCCCGAGGCGACGCCTCGCTCGCATGGATCAACCCTTCCGTGGCCGCAACGATGGCGTTCAGAGGCAAGGGACTTTTCTCCAAGCCGCTCCCCATAAGGATCATCGCGGCCTTCCCTTCCTACGATGTCATGGCCTTTGCCGTTCACGAGTCAACAGGCATCACCTCGCTGGCCGAGATCAGGAAAAAACGCGTTCCCTTGCGCCTGTCCACCGGAAATGCCACGAGCGCTTTTCTTAAATATAGCCCGACGATGTTTACGGTGAGCGCGGTCATGAAGGCCGCCGGCTTTACGTTGGCGGACATCCGCAAGTGGGGAGGCAAGATTCAATCGGTTTCGCGGCCCAGCCATCCGGACCGCCGCGCGGCCATCGAAAATGGAACGATCAATGCTGTCTTCGATGAGGGAATCAAAAGCTGGGGCCAGACTGCCATACAGCGTGGCTTCCGTTACCTGCCCGTAGGCGCAGAGATTCTAAATCGCCTGGTGGCGTTGGGCTATCGGCCGTCTGTAGTGCCAAAGGCCAGATTTCAGGGGATGGCCGAGGACGTTCAAACCGTGGATTTCAGCGGCTGGCCCATGGTGGTCCATGCGAACATGCCGGAAGATGTGGCTTATGCTCTATGCGAAGCGATCGACGCGCGCAAGCATCTTATACCCACGGATAACTTCAAGCCGCTCGACGTAGCGCAGCTGTGCGCCAACGACGAGGAGGCCCCCTACGATGTCCCACTTCATCCCGGGGCGGAGCGCTTCTACCGGGAACGAGGCTATCGCAAGTAGGGCTGTTAGAGGGATTCGCCGCCTTTCATTTCCCTCCTCCGCGAATGTAGCACGTCCATGGCTGCATCCCTTCTGTCAGGGCCTTTTGTAATCTGTCCTTATTGAACGAGCCGCAGCCCTTTAACAAGCTCCCGGTTGTCGCCCGATGGCGATTAACATAGAATCGGCGCTCGGTCTTAAATTGATTCAGGATGGAACGGCCCACCGATCGCAATCCCGCTCTTCTCGTCGCCTCTGCCGGGCTGCGCGCCGCGCTCTTCCCGATCCCGGTCATCACTCTTTTCTGGAAAGACGAGATCGGGATGTCGCTGACGGATATCATGTGGCTGCAGGCGATTTTCGGCGCGACGGCGGTCATTTTCGAATTCCCTTCCGGCTACGTCGCCGACCGGTTGGGTTACCGCCGCTCGCTGCTCACCGGAGCGCTCTTTTGGTTTGCCGGCTGGATCGCCTACGCCCTGGGGACGACGTTCGGCGGTATGGTGTTCGCCGAGGTGTTGCTCGGCGTCGGGCTGGCCTTCATCTCGGGCGCCGACGGCGCGCTGCTTTTTGTCTCGCTGGAGGCGGGAGACAGCGTGGCGCGCTATGGCCGGTGGGAAGGACGGGTGCGAGCCGCCTCGCAGACGAGCGAAGCAATCTCCTCGGCTGTCGGTGGATGGCTGTACAGCATCGCGCCGCGTCTGCCGCTTTGGGCGCAGGCGCCGATCGCTGCGGCTAACCTTGGAGCCATCGCAGCGATGCGCGAGGTAAAGCCCGCGGAGGCGGGAGAACGGATGAGCCACCTCGTCCGCGCCTGGCACATCGTGCGCCACGCCCTCGTGCGCCATGCGCGCCTGCGCACGGCGATGACGCTGTCGGTCGCGCTGGGGATATCCACCTATGTCGCCGTCTGGCTCATCCAACCGTGGATGCAGCAGCGGGGAATTCCGCCGGCCTGGTTCGGCCCTCTCTGGGCGCTGGCTCACCTCTGGCTGGCCGCCGCTTCGCTGTTTAGCGCGACGACGGCCCGGGCCTTCGGACTCAAGCCCACGCTGCTGGGCTGCAGCGTTATCGCCGGTGTGAGTTACCTCGGCCTCGCCTTCAGCTCTTCGTCCCTGGCGCTCGTCTTTTATTTGGGTTTTATGACCGTGCGCGGGCTACAGGGGCCGCTGCTCGCGACCGTTCTGCAGGAGGCCACGCCCTCGGAGGATCGGGCAAGCGTGCTTTCGCTCAATGCCCTTCTCTTCCGTCTGGCCGCCGTCGTCGTTCTGCCGCCGATCGGGGCCCTGGGCGACTATTTCGGTCTTGAGATAACGCTTGGCTTGGTGGGTATCTTATCTCTCATCGCCGCGCTGGGGGCGTGGGCGGCCTTCGCCCTGGCGCATGCGGATGCTACCTGAATCTGATTGTCCTTTTACGTTGTCCCCTTCGCGGCTTTGACCTCTCTCCGCCGGGAGTGCAGCACCGGTTCGGTGTAGCCGTTCGGCAAGTCGCACCCTTTGAATACCAGGTCCAGCGCCGCTTGGAAGGCGATGCTTTTATCGTAGTCGGGCGCCATGGTGCGGTAGTTGCGGTCGCCCGCGTTTTGGCGGTCCACGACTTTCGCCATGCGCTTGAACGTCTCGACGATCTCCTCCCGCATGACGACGCCGTACTTGAACCAGTTGGCGATGTGCTGGCTCGATATGCGCAGCGTCGCCCGGTCTTCCATCAAAGCCACGTCATTGATATTCGGCACCTTCGAGCAGCCGACGCCCTGATCGACCCAGCGAACGACGTAGCCCAGAATGCCTTGCGCATTGTTGTCCAGCTCGCGCTGAATCTCCTCCGGCTTTAACTCCCGGTTCAACTGCGGCGGCGTCAGAATACTATCCAGGCTCGCGCGGCCTCTTCTCGCCAGCTCCTGCTGTCTCCTGGCGACGTTTACATAGTGATAGTGGAGCGCGTGCAGCGTGGCGGCGGTGGGCGACGGCACCCAGGCGGTATTCGCGCCGGCCTGTGGGTGTGCGATCTTGGCCTTCACCATCTCGCGCATCTCATCCGGCGCCGTCCACATCCCTTTGCCGATCTGAGCTTTTCCGCGAAGCCCCGTTTCGATGCCGATGTCCACGTTCCAGTCTTCATACGCCTTGATCCACGGCTGCGCTTTGATCTCCTCCTTCGGCAGCATCGGCCCCAGTTCCATGCTGGTGTGGATTTCGTCGCCGGTGCGATCCAGGAAGCCGGTGTTGATGAACACGACTCGCTCCCTCGCCGCGCGGATACATTCCGTCAAATTGACGGTGGTGCGCCGCTCTTCATCCATGATGCCGATCTTGAGCGTGTTGGGCCTCAGGCCCAGAGCTTTCTCAATCCGCGCGAACAGCTCGACCGTGGCGGCGACCTCTTCCGGTCCGTGCTGTTTCGGCTTGACGATGTAGATGCTTTTTTTCCTGCTGTTGGCGAATTTTCCCTTTCCCTTGAGGTCATGGATAGCGGCCAGCACCGTCACCATCGCGTCGAGAAATCCCTCGGGGATTTCCTGCCCGTCCGCCGTGGCCACGGCGTCGGTGTACATGTGGATGCCGACGTTCCGCACCAGCAGCAGGCTTCTCCCCGGCAGCGTAAGCTTCCCGCCGGTGGGCGTGATGAAAGTTTTGTCCGGGTTGAGCCGGCGCTTGAGCGGGCGGCCGTTTTTCTCGAACGTCGCTTCCAGCGTCCCTTTCATGATGCCGCACCAGTGGCGGTAGACCGTGATCTTGTCGGCGGCATCGACCGCGGCGACGGCGTCCTCGCAGTCCTCGATCGTCGTGATCGCCGCTTCCAGCACCACGTCCTTCACCCCCGCCGGATGCGACTTGCCGATAGGATGGCTCCGATCGATCTGAATTTCGATACGCGAGCCGTTGTTGCTGAGCAGAATATGGGTCAGCTCGCCGTTCTTTTCCCGATAGCCGAGAAACTTGCGCCCGTCGGCCAGCCCCACGGTGCTGCCGTCCTTGAGCGTCGCGGCCAGTTGCTTCTTGCGCCCCATGCGCCGCAGGAAAAACCGGGTGATGGCGGCATAACTGCCGCGCTTCAGGCTCACGACGTTGTCTAAAAACTCCTCCGTGTAGGCGATCACCTTCGCGCCGCGCCGGGGATTGTACGACGCCCCTTTTTCCGCGCCGCCCTCCTCCGGGATCACGTTCGTTCCGTAGAGCGCGTCGTAGAGGCTGCCCCAGCGGGCGTTGGCGGCGTTAAGCGCGTAGCGGGCGTTGTCGAGCGGCACGACCAACTGCGCGCCGGCGATCTCGGTGATCTCGGGGTCTGCGTTGGCGGTGGCGATTCTAAATTGCTTGCCTTCCGGGACGAGGTAGCCGATCTCCTTGAGAAAAGTCTTGTACTCTTCCACATTGAACGGGCGGCTCTTGCGCGCGAGGTGGTACTCGTCGATCTGCCGTTGCAGCTTGTCGCGCTTCTCCAGCAGCGCCGCGTTCTTCGGTCCCAGGTCTCTCACGATCGCGCCGAGCGATTTCCAAAACCGGTCGGCTTTTACCCCCGTGCCCGGCGCAATCCCGTCCCGCACCAGGCGATACAGTTTCGCGTCGACCTTAAGCCCGCCGATCTCCACCCTGTTCGCCATGATTTTTCCTTTCGGTTTGCATCATAGTGGAGCACAAAGGTATATAGCAAGCAGCGCCATGCTCATAGAACTTAACTACCCCGATCCCGTTCCGGTCGAGCTCGAAGCGGAGAAAACGCTGCTGCTGGTGATCGACATGGAGAACGAGAACGTCCATCCCGATGGCGCGCTCTTTATCGGTGAGAAAGTCAGAAAACTCGTCCCAAAGATTGCCGAGTTAAGAAAGAAAGTCCGTCAGGCCGGTGGCAAGGTCGTGCATACGCAGTCGGTACGGTCGCCGGACGCGCTGGAGTTCACGGTTTTTAAAAACACGGTGCGCAAGCTGGAGGGAAGTTGGGGCGCGGAGATCGTCGACGAATTAAAGCCCGCTGCCGACGAGCCGCTGATTGTGAAGCACACGCACGATTGCTTCTACCGGACGGAGATGGATCCGCTGCTCAAGCGTCTAGGGATGCGGCCGGGACAAAGTCGCGTGATCGTCACCGGCATCTCCACGCGGAACTGCGTCCAGTCCGCCGTGATGGGCTTCAGCGTGCGCGACTACCACGTCTACGTCCCGATGGATTGCACGGCGCATAACGATGAAAAGCAGGTCCTGCAGGCCTTCTCCCTGTTTACCAGCTTCGGCTACAAACACAGCGTAACGATGACGCGCTCCGATCTGATTCAACTGCGCCAGCGCGGATGACCTCTATCGCGCGCCGGCGTAGTATTCGATCCGCCGTTCGACGAAGGCGACGGCCTCGGAGAGCAGGAAGGCGAACATGAAGACGACGATCACCAGCGCCCAGAATTCCTCCATCAAAAAGTTCTTCGAATAGAGCTCGAACAGCTCTCCCACGCCGAGGAGCGCGATCAAAAGCTGGCCGATCACCACCCCCTTCACTCCGCGGATGACGCCCAGCCGCACGCCGGCCAGGATCTCCGGCAGGGCGCTCAGCAGCAGTATCTTCGCGTAGATCTGGTAGGGCGCCGCGCCGAAGCAGCGGGCCATTTCGACCAGCGACCGGTCCGCCTGCCTGACGCCGACCTGGGTGTCCAGGATGATGACGAAAACGGCAAAGAGAAAAACCGTTACGACCACGGTGGCCTCGCCGACGCCGATCACCGCCATCAGGATCGGCACGAGCGCGGAGATCGGCGCGCTGACGAAAATGTTGACCCACATGCCGAGGAGCTTGCCGACGCCGGCGACCCGCGCCATTGCGACGCCGAGCGGGATTCCGATCCCCAGCGCGAGCGCCATGCCGAGCGCAAAAGAGCGCAAAGAGATCGCCGCGGCGGCGCTGAACTTCTCGGTCGGCAGGATCGTCATTCCCGCCGCGACCACGTCGGAGAACGGCGGGACGATCGTCGAGAGCTTCGCCCGGCCGATCAGCTCCCAGACGACGAACCAGATGACCAACGAAAAGACGATCGGGACTCTCTTGCCGAAAAGAACCATATGAAACCCAGCGCGCTCAGACGACGTACCGCTTCAGGATCTGCCAAATCTCATCCACCACGTCCAGATAATTTTTATCCCGCCGGATCTCGTCCGGATTCTTTCCGCCGCGCTCGATGGCCGGATGGATGATCCGCGAAACCGTTCCGGGCCGCGGCGACAGCAGGACGATCTGGTCCGAGAGATAAGCCGCTTCCTCGATGCTATGGGTCACGAAGATCACGGTCTTCCGTTCGATCTTCAGCAGATCGAGCAGCTCCTCTTGAAACTTCCGCCGGGTCTGCTCGTCGACCGAGGAAAACGGCTCGTCCATCAAGATGATGTCCGCATCGACGGCGAGCGCGCGGGCGAGCCCCACGCGCTGCCGCATCCCGCCCGAAAGCTGGTGGGGATAGCTCGTTTCGAATCCTTTCAAGCCGACTTTTTCGATGTATCCCCTCGCGATGTCATGGCGTTGCTCGGGGGTGACGCCCCGCAGCTCAAGGCCGAAAGCTACGTTGCGCAGCACCGTGGCCCAGGGAAGGAGGGCAAAGTCCTGGAAGACGAAGGCGCGCTCCGGCCCCGGCCCATCCACTTTTTTTCCCTTCACCCAAACCTCGCCCGCGCTCGGCGGGATCAATCCGGCGATGATCTTGAGGAGCGTCGTCTTCCCGCACCCGCTCGGCCCCAACAGCGTGCTCAGCCCGCCCTGCGGCAGCGCGAGGCTCACGTCTCTCAGCGCCTCGACCGTGCCGTCGTAGCTTTTGCCGGCCCCTCTCACCTCGACGATCGCTTCAGCCGGCATGCTCACGCTCCCCGGATTTCCGGCGGAAAGAGTTTCCGTTCGAGCCGCTCCAGGCCGTGAATGGCGAGCGCCGCCAGGGCGATGATCGAGAAAATCGCCGCGAACATCTCCGGGTAGTCCGCCACCGAGCTGTGGTAGCTGATGAGATCGCCGATCCCGGTCGGCGTAATCATCAGCTCGGCGATTACGATGCCGATGAATCCCATCGCCAGCCCGAGCCTGAGCCCGGCGAAGATCAGGGCGCCGGCGTGGGGCAGGATGATTTTGACGACCTCCTGCCGCCGCGTGCCGAGAAAGGCGCGGCACATCTGAACCAGCGACGCGTTGGTGTTGCGGATTCCCTTATAGGAGTTCATCACGACGACGGGCGCGGCCAGGACCACGACCGCCAGCACTTTGGCGGTCAGGCCGATGCCATAGATGTAGGTGATGAGCGGAATGATCGCGGCCATCGGCGCCGCCTGCAGGATGATGAAGATCGGCAGGCTGAACCACTCGATGGTGCGGGAAAGCCCCATGCCGATGCCGAAGCCGATCCCGGCAATGCCGCAGAGGACTATGCCGATGACGAGCGGCTGTAAGGTCGAGAGGTAGGCCTTAGGGAGACTGCCGTCGACGGTCATGCGCAGCAGCGCCAGCGCCGTCTTGCTGAACGGCGGGAAGGCAAGACTGATCGGCCAGCGCCCCGCCAGCTCCCAGAGGCCGAAGACAAAAACGAAGGAGATCAGCGGCCAGACGAAGCGCTGCTGCGCCATCGGTTCCGCGTCGCGCACTATTTCAGGTTCGCGAGGGCGGCCTTGAGCGGCGCAAGGTGCCAGAAGTCCTCGACCTTCAGGTTCTCGCCTTTGAGCGCGCCGGAGAGGCTGTAGAACTCCAGATCGTTTTTTGCCGCGTTCTCCGCGCCGCCGTCGTTAGGGAAGACGCCGTTTGGGACGGCTTCCTGGAAGAACGGGAGGATCTCCTCTTCCATCTTCGCCGGCAGGTCCTTCAGCAAGCCGAGTTTTTTGCGCTCTTCAGGAACCCATTTCGGGTTGGCGTTGATCGCGCGCGCCACTTTGGTCAGCTCTTCCAGAAAGATCCTGATCGCCGCCTGGTTCTTATCCAGGAACTCCCTCGTGGCGAAGAGCGCCTCGTCGCTCGCTTTCACGGCGCCGAGCGGCAGGACGATGAACTTGTCCGGCGCTTCCTTCATCACGCGGTTCTTGTTCGGCGCATCGAGGATTGTGGCCTTGATGTTGCCCTTTAACAGCGCCAGCGCGCGCACCTGAGAACCCGGCACGTAACTTATATTTTTGTACTTGATCCCGTGCGTCTTGGCCATCAGGATCATGATCGCTTCGGTCCCCGAGCCGCGGCCCTGCACCGCGATCTCCTGGCCGTCGAGATCTTTCCAGCCTTTGTAGCTCTCCTTGGCGACGACCGGGAAAAATTGCAGCGCGCTCAACTGGTAGAAGAAGCGGATCGGCGCCGCCACCTTCTGCAGCGCCGCGTACGGCGTGCCTTGACCGACGTCGGACTGACCGTTGATCACGGCCTGGGTAGCGATCTCTTCGGTTTTAAACGACGTGACCTCCACCTCCACGCCGCGCGGCTTGGCGCGCTCCACGGCGATCAGGAGCGGCAACTCGTCGATCCCGATCACGTCCCCCAGCGCGTACCTGATCTTGGTTTTGCCCTGCGCCCCGGCGTCGCTCACGAGCCCGCCGATGAAAAGCGCGAGCGCCAGAAAACCGCCCACGAGCTTCGTTTTTTGGATCATCTTATGCCACCTCCTGCTTTGAGATTGGGATGCACGCCGAGTATCGCAAACTGGGGCTGCGTGTCAAGCCGCTCTACAACAGCCGCCTACAACAGGTCCGGCTCTATCCGATGCGTCTTGGCTTGACTCGGGGCCGGTCGCTTCTATAACATGCGGCTCAGACAACGAAGCCGGCTAGGAGGTGCCCTATGTTCGCTCGAATCAGGCATGTCGCGATCATCACGGAGAATTACCAGAGAATGGCGAAGTTTTATCAGACCATCTTCGGCATGAAAAAAATCACCTCCGGGATGACCGACGAAAAGGGCGACTATAATCCCGATCGCGGCCACATCAGCGACGGCGTCATCGGCATGGCGCTATTGCAACGGCATCCGGGCAACCGCTCCGGCATCGACCACTACGGCTTCGAAGTGCAGGACATCGACACGCTGCTCGGCCGCGTGAAGGCGCGCTATCCCGAACTCCGAGTTATCACGAGCCTGGAGCACGTGCCGTTTTCGGTGGCGCGGATGTTGGACCCGGCGGGGACGCACATCGACGTCTCGCAGCAGGGCGTGGCGAAAGTGCGGGAGGGCTACCTGGAAGGCGGCTGGGACCAGCCCCGCCAACTCAGCCATGTCGCCATTAGATCGGCCAACCCGGCCAAGCTCGCCGAGTTTTACCGCGAGGTGTTCGAGCTGAAACCGGTCGAAGGTTCCACGGAGAACGGCGGTTTTTGCCTGACCGACGGCAAGGTTTCCGTGGCGATTCTGCCGTGCGGCAAGACCTCGTATAAGGCGATGACCGAGGGGCTGGATCACATAGGGTTCAAGGTGGAAGGCGTCGAGAAGGCCAAAGAAGAGATCGAGGCGTTAAGTAAGAGTTCGCCGGAATCCGCGCCGCGCAAGATCGACATCGGCCGCTTCGGCCCGACCACGAAGAAGGAGCTGGCGGCGTGCGCGATGGGACAACATCCCACGACCGATCCCGACGGCAACCTGCTCGATCTCTTGCAGTAGGGTACTCGCGATGCAACCGAAAGCGCGAAGCATGTTTGCCGGTCGTTCACTATTGATTAGCATCAGTTTTGTCGTCGCGCTGCTTTCTTGCGACGCTGGCGCCCAGGAAAAGAAAATCATCCTGGGGCTGACGACGCGGGTGGGCAGCACCTCTCTGCCTTTCGTCATCGCCGAAGAGCGGGGCTTTTTCAAAGCCGAGGGGTTGAACGTCCTGGTCGTCGTCATGCAGAACCAGATCGTGGTTAACGGCGTGGTGACGAAAAACGTGGACTACGGCGGCACTTTCTCCAACTTCGTCGGCGCGGCGCTGGCGGGGCTGCCGGTGCGCATCGTCATGACGGCGATGGACGGCTCCGATCACGTGCTGGTGACGGCGCCGGGCATCAAAAGGGTCGAAGATCTGAAAGGCACGACGATCGGCATCTCCAGCTTCGGCGGCACGCCGCACAGCGAAATCGTCATGATCATGCGGAAGTACGGGCTGAACCCGGACAAGGACGTGACGTTCCTCCAGATCGGCGGCAGCTCCAGCCGTTACACGGCGCTCGAAAGCGGCTCGGTTCAGGCGGCGATGCTCGTCCCTCCGTTCAACAAGATGGCGCGCCTCAGAGGTTTCAACGAGTTGCTTTCCTTCAACGACGTGATGCAAATTCCTTTGGGGGGCCTCGCTCTTCATACGGATCGGATCAAAGAAAGACCGGACGAGATCGTTAAGATGATCAAGGCGGTGCTGAAAAGCATCCAGTTTATTCGGAGCCGGAAGAGCGAGATATTATCCTACATGGAGAAAAGCTGGGGCATTAAAGGCGCCGACGTGCGCGAGGGCATCTACGATGACGTCGCCGGCCTCTACAGCCGCAGCGGCGTGGGATCGGACGAGACGATGCGCAACGTCGTGCGTCTGGTTCAAGAGGCGAGAAAAACCAAGGGCGAGGTTCAACTTTCCGACGTCGCCGACTGGAGCTATGCCAGGAAGGCGAATGAAGAGGTCAAAGTAAAGTGAGCGAAGTAACGGCGGCACGAGGAGGATGGATGATTAAGACGGGATTAATCGTTGTCGGTTTGCTGATCGCCCTCATCGGAGGGACCGACGCATCGTCGCAGGAAGACAAAGGTCTCCTCTATGCGACGCTGAAGACGAGCATGGGGGATATCGTGATTCGCCTTTACGAAGACAAGGCGCCGAAGACGGTGGCGAACTTCGTCGGCCTGGCGACCGGAAGCAAAGAATGGACCGATCCCAAGACAAGAGAGAAAGTGAAGCGGCCCTTGTACAGCCGGACGATTTTTCACCGCGTGATCCCCGGATTCATGATCCAGGGCGGCGACCCGTTGGGGAACGGCAGGGGTGGACCCGGCTATCGCTTCGAGGACGAGCTCAATCCCGATCTAAGACACTCCAGGGCCGGAATCCTTTCCATGGCCAACTCCGGACCGAACACCAACGGCAGCCAGTTCTTCGTCACAGAGGCGCCGACTCCGTTTTTGGACGGCAAGCACAGCGTCTTCGGCGAAGTCGTCAAGGGCCAGGAGGTGGTCAACGCCATCGCGCGCGTGCCGCGCGACCCGCAAGATCGGCCGCTGAAAGAGGTGAGGCTCGTCGAAGTGATGATCTCCCGCGGGAGCAACTGAGCGCGGCGAGCCGCGCCGTCGCCCGCAACTTGACGGCGGAAGATCGCCGGTGATAGGAATGTTCATGGGCAGGAGGCCGCGATATGACAAAACCAATTGATGCAAAGGGCATGGCCGGAGAGGTTCTCATCTCCTCGGATTCCCACGTCATGGAGCCGCCGGATACGTTGGTCGAGCGCGTCGACGCGCCGTTCCGCGACCGCGCTCCGCGTTTTCCGGAGCTCAAGGTCGGCGAAAGCTTTCAGACCCATCCCGGCGGCTCGGACCCCAACTCAAGAATCAAAGAGATGGAAGTCGACGGCTTGAGCGCAGAGGTGCTCTACCCGACCTATCTGCTGCCGCACTTCGCTATGGACGACGCGAAACTCCAGGAGGCCTGCTTCCGGGCCTACAATAATTGGTTGATCGACTATTGCAAAGTAGCGCCGAAACGACTGATCGGCATCGCCGCCATCTCGGTCTACAACATCGACGAGGCGGTGAAAGAGCTGACGCGCTGCGCGAAGGCCGGCGTGAAAGGCTCGATCATCTGGCAGGCGCCGCATCCGGACCTACCTTTTCGCTCTGAGCATTATAATAAGTTCTGGGCGGCCTCTCAGGAGCTGAATATGCCCGTCAACCTGCACATTTTGACCGGCCATGGTTACCACAAGGAGACCGTCTTCAAAAATAGGCCGGGAGGAGTGGAGCACTATCGCGGCAGCGTCAATTTAAAACTCAGGGAAATCACCGACGCCTTTTTCGAGCTTATCTTCTACGGCGTGCTCGACCGCTATCCCGGCCTCAAGATCGTGAGCGTGGAGAACGAGATCGGCTGGATGCCGTTCATGCTGCAACAGTGGGATTACTACTACCGGCGGTTTCGCGGCTCAAATCCGCCGCCGATCGACAAAGATCCGAGCGAATATTTCCGCCGGCAGATCTACGCGACCTTCTTCCGCGACACGGTGGCGGGCCATAACTTCGAATGGTGGGGCCACGACAACGGCATGTGGTCGAACGACTATCCGCACGGCAATTCGACCTGGCCGGAGTCACGCAAGTACATCGAGCGCGACCTGGGGCACCTGCCGGGAGATGTTCGCAAGAAGCTCCTCTGCACGAACGTGGCCGGGCTTTACGGGATGGAGATTCCTCAACCGGTCGCGGCGGCGCCCGCGCGCGCGGCGTCGTAAGGCAGTTTGAGCTGAGCGGCCGTGCGGAGCGTAGAATTCAGGCGCGCGCGGCCGGAAGATTTTCCCGCGATTTTGAGGATTCAATCGGCCAACCAGATCGCCAATCTTTCCCTTGATGAGCGCGAGCAGGGATTTCTTTCCGCCCGGTTTACGCCCGAGCAGATCGCGGCGATGGCCGGGAACCTCGGCATCATCGTCGCCGTCGAGTCCGATTCCGTCCTCGGCTTTCTCTGCGGCTTTCGCTGCGACTTCCATACCGGCTCTCCCGTCATCGCCGGGATGCTCGAAACGTTTGACGGCGTGAAGTTCGACGGCAGGCCGCTGAGCGCCTGGAAAACTTTCATCTACGGGCCAGTCTGCATCGACCGCCCGTTTCGCGGACGCCGTTTGCTGCACGGTCTTTACGAGGCGCAAAAGAGAGAGCTTGCCGGACAATTCGATGTCGGCGTCGCCTTCGTCTCGCGTAGCAATCCTCACTCGCTCCGCGCGCACGTGGCCGGTCTCGGCATGGCCGAGGTCGGCGAATTCGAGGTGAAGGGCAACGTGTACGTGACTCTGGCGTTCAAAGTACCTGATCGTGGTTGACTCTGCTGAAAAACCCTATGAATGCTTCGACTAGGCTCAGCATGAACGGAAAATCTCCAATGATTTCAACCGCTCCTCCGTTCGTCCTGAGGCCCTCGAAGGATGAACGGAGGGTTTTTCAGCAGAATCGTAGTTGACTCCTGCCTCGAATTTGCCTAGCCTCGGTCTGCGGTTTTCTAAGGGATAAGATGCTTCACTTTCTTAGGCCGACCCACCCCTGGGGCTTTCACGTCCTGCGGCTCGTCGCCGAGGCGCAGCAGGGCGGCGGGGACGTTTTCGACATCGCGCGGCTTTGCGAGCGGCTTCAGCCCGACGACAGGGAAGGCTGGGAGCGCGGCTGGCTGGATCTCGCTCAAAGGACGGAGGCGAAGGCCAAGCAGGCGCTCGCCGACGGCCGCAGAAAGACCGCGATGCAGAACTTCTTTCACGCCAACCAGTATTACCGGATGTCGGACGTGCTCCTCACGGCGGCGGAGATGGCGAAGAAGACCGAGCGGTTTTTGAAGGCACAGGAAAACTTCCGCGCCGCGGCACGGCTCCACGCGCCGCCCATCGAAGTTATCACCGTCCGCTGCAACGCCGAAGAGTACGACGGCTACTTTTGCCATCCGGTAAATCCGCAACCCGGCCCTTGGCCGGCGATCTTGTTCCTCGGCGGCGCCGACGCCTACGCTGAGGAGATTTACTTCGGCGCGCGGCCCATGCTGGCGCGCGGCTGGGCGGTGTTGCTGGTGGATACGCCCGGCCGTGGATCGTCGTACTACGTCAAGAAGATCCCGACCCGCCCCGACTACGAAATTCCGGGCCGGGCCTGTATCGACTACCTCGCCTCCCGCCCGGAGGTCGACTCAAAAAGAATCGCGGTGATCGGAATCAGCATGGCGGGCTACTACGCGCCGCGCCTGGCGGCCTTCGACGCGAGGATCAAGGCGCTCGTCTGTTGGTCGGGCTGCTACAGCCTGCTGGACGATCTCTATCTTTTCTGCAAGCACCTCCAGCCAACGCTGCAGCGCCTTCTCGGCGGCGTCACGGATAGCGAGGCGCGGGAGCGGCTCAAGGCGTTTACCATGGAAGGAATCGCGCAAAACGTCACCTGCCCGACGTTGATCGCCCACGGCGGCGAAGACCGCCTGATGAGCGTCGAGGGGGCGAAGCGACTGTTCGCGACGCTCGGCAGTTCGGACAAGACATTAAAGATCTACGACGATCCGGGCGCCGGCGGCACGATCCACTGCAGCCACGACGCTTGGGCGCACAACCTGCCGTTCATGCTGGATTGGCTGGAGGAACGGTTATGACCAATTTCCGATGAGAGAGCCGCCACCCGCTCTCCAGGTCGTGCTCGTGCCTCGTGTTCGTGCTCGTGGGGAGGGGGCCGAGCACGAGAGACGAGCACGAGCCACGAAGGGATGCGCGGGCGCTGCGACCGGCCCTTCGACTCTGCTCAGGGTGGTGAGCTTGGTCGAACCAGCGGCGGCTTTCACTTCGAAGGCGAAGGGCACACGGAAACAACCAGCGAACGTCGGATGCACGGTTTCAAGATAGAAGGGAGATTCCATGTCTGACTTTCTGCGATGCGAGCGAGACGGTGATATCACTATCATCACACTCAACCGGCCGGAGATCGGCAACCGCGTGAGCGATCCGATGGCGGGGCAGCTGGCGGATCTGATCGACGCCGCCGGCAAAGATTCCCGCCTGATTGTATTCAGAGCGGCGGGTGAAGAGTTCTGTCTGGGGCGCGAGGCGATGGGGCAGCGACCGCCGAACGTCGAGGCCTACGAGCTGCGCGGGCAGGTGGAGGTTATTTTTAACTGCTACGACGCCTTTCGCAGGTCTAGAGCGCCGATCGTCGGCGCGGTGCAGGGACGAGCGGTCGGCTTCGGCTGCGCGCTGGCGGCGCTCTGCGACATCACGATCGCGAGCGAAAAGGCGCGGTTTCAACTGCCGGAGATGCACCACAACATCATGCCGACCATCGCCATGTCGGCGCTGATCGACCGCGTGGCGCTGAAGGCGGTCATGCATCTGGTCTATTCGACGGAAGAACTGACCGCGCAGCAGGCTCTTTCCATCGGTTTGATCAGCAGCGTGGCGGCGGCAAATCAGCTCGACGCGGCGGTCAATCAACTGGTGGAAAAGCTGAAGAAGTACCCGCTGCCGGCCGTGATGGCCGTGAAGGAATATGCGAGAGTCGCCTACTCCATCGACACGCAGGCGGCGAACGACCTGGCGAGAAATATACACGCGACTATCAACAGCTCATCGAAGATGCGGAAGTAGCAGAGCGGCGAATCGTGTTCGTGCTCGTGATTCGTGATCGCGCCGGAAGAATACGAACACGGACACGAAACTTCGGAGGACGCCTTCGAAGTGTCATAAACACGAGTTACTTGACCGGCTCCGTGCCGACCCACTTGCCGATATCGACCACGATCCCTTCCGGGCCTTTGTACTTCGCCTCATAGTGCGCCGGGCTGCCCAGCTCGATCGTGGCGATTTTCTTCGCCCCGGTGGATTCCAGCCGCTGCGAGGCCTCCGCATCGTCTTCGACCGTGAAGCCGATGTGGTCGACGCCCTGGCGGGCCGGCTCGCCGTTCGGCCCCGCTTGCAGCATGGGTAGGACGGTGATGTTGATCGTGCCGTCGGACAGATCAATCGCGCGGTTTTTTCGCCGCTGGGTGATCGTCATGCCCAAAGCGTTGACAAAAAAGTTCGCCATGGTCTCGACATCGGCGGAGCGGTACGCAATGTGTCTGATCTTGCTCATTGGAACACCTCCTGACAAGAGGACTCTAGGGGAGCCTCACCCACGCTGTCAAGGGCGACGGATCAGCCGACACATATTCCATTGACGCTGTTGTTTCCTTCGCCCGATTCAGCGACTGTCTTGTCCGAATCGACGGTGATCCTGAAGCGGCAATCCGGGTTAAAGCAGGCTTTCGGAATCTGAACCGTGAAATCAGTGGAGGCGCCCGCCGCCAGAGCGGGCGTCTTGTGTGCGATGGGTCCTCCCGGAGCGAATACTACTGTCGTGACGGAGGCCGGGGCACTAGCCTTTCCCTGGTTTCTGACCGTAACCCGCAGGGAGTCGTTATCCGACGCAAGGTTGCAATATCCTCCCGACCCACCGGCATCCAACGCCTTGACGGGAACTAGATCGGGCCGCGGGGTGCTCGGGGTTTTCAGTTTCGGCTCAGCGGGCGATTTCGGCGCCGGCGGCATCTGCGCGAAGCCGGCTGCGGCCACAAATATCGACAAGCCCAAAATCGTCAGCATAAGCGTTGGAAGACGCATGAGGAACCTCCTCTTTAGTCGTTATCTAAAACCGCCCACTTTGTAATCCTACGCCTATCCAATTGTCAATTAGCCCGCGTCTCGGCGGCACAATTCTCGGATTCGTCGGAGCGACAATCGCCGATGGCCATTGATCTCTTGATCCCAACTATGGTAATCCGTTGGCTTGAAACAGGAGGGACTATGAAACAACGCGGAGCGCTGAAGCCGGCCTTTTTGTATGTCGCGATGTTATTTTTATCGGGACTCTGGCTCATTCCGGAAGTCGCCGGGCAGGAGCCCTTTTACAAGGGAAAAACGATCAAGCTCGTCATCGGGACCACTCCCGGGGCGCTGTACGACCAATGGTCGCGCCTGATCGCGGCGCATATTGGAAAGCATATTCCCGGAAATCCCGATCTCGTGCCGCAAAATATGCCGGGCGCGGGCCACAAGATCGCGGCCAACTATGCCTACAACGTGGCGAAGCCCGACGGCCTGACGCTGATCGGATCGATCGTGC
>MGSS01000089.1 GCA_001798595.1 Deltaproteobacteria bacterium RIFCSPLOWO2_12_FULL_60_19
CATGCTGGCCTTTCGGCACGGCTACTACGAGTTGTTTGTCTCGCTCTTCTCAAAGGAGCCGGCCGGCGATCTGCTGCTGCGGCTGCCCGACGGAATCGCCGAGCGTATAGAAGCGGCGCGCAACCTGGATACTGTTCTTGCGCAGGCCTGGGAAGAGATGCATCGCTTTCTCTCGCAGACCCCTTCGGCCGAGCTCGCCGAGTCGGTCGCCGACGAATACACCCGCCTTTTCATCGGCCCGTACGGTCCGAAGATCAATCCTTACGAGTCATTCTACTTCACCGGCCGCCTGTTCGACCGCCCCTTGGCGGATCTCCGGGGTTTTTTGAAAACCGTCGGCATCGAAAAGACGGAAGACTACCCGGAGCCGGAAGATTTCCTGGCCTTCGAGCTTGAGGTGATGCGCTGGCTCACCGCCAAACAGCTCGCCGCCTCGGACGATGAGGAAGAGAACCGGCGCATCGGGCAACAGACGACTTTGCTCAAAGATCATCTCCTGATCTGGGGCCCGACCTGCGCGCGCGACATCGAGCAAGCCAAGGGAGCGAATTTCTACCGCGGCGCCGCGATGACCCTGAGAGCCTTCCTGGAGATGGAGAACCAGACCTTGCGCGATTGGGGCGTGCAAAGACCCATCTCGCTGGAGGAGGCGAGGAACCGCTACGGGGCCTTTCGTCAGTGGAAGGGACCCACCTTCGACGGCAATCCGGGAGGCGAGCAGAAGTCATAAATCCGTTAAATTTTTATATTGACAGTTCATTTGAGAAGTGTTACATCGCAGGCGGTCAGGATAATAGACGTAAAAGGTCGTCTTTTGACCGGGAGGATTCCCTATGATCGATGCCAGGATCAAAAAGATAGACTTAACCCGCCGCGCCGTAACCGTCACAACCCATGACCAGCAGGAAATAACCCTTACCTTCCCTGAGGGCGCGAATATCGAGGTAACCGAGCCCGCCACTATGGGCACGATGGGCGGAACGCTCGAGGATCTGCGAGAGGGCTACTTCGTGCAAGTCGAGCTCGGCCCCCACGACCACGAGGGAGCCTGCTCCTGCATGTCGTTGGTCAGTGTGAGCTGACTCTGTCAGAGGTCTCTTCCACGACGGAGGGTAGAGAGATGGAAAATACAGAATTGCCGGAGAAACAGCCGCGCAGGAAGTTCCTCGCCAGGTTAATGGCGACCATCGCCGGGGCAGGCGCGCTGGCGTGGCTTCCGAAGAAAAGCCGCGCCGAGACAATACAACCGCCGGCGCAAGATACCGGCCCGATCCTTTACCACCGTACCGAGGAAACCGAGCGATATTACCGGACGCTTTACCGCTAGCGGAAGGAACCAGTGACCAGTTGTTTTCGGGCCGGTCAAAAAGGTCCCAGACACAAGGCGCGCGAAGTATCGGCGAGCGCAGGCGTACTCTCAGTACGTCGAGCGAGACGATGCGAGCGCAACGAAGTAGATGGGCCTTTTTCAACGGCCCGCTAGGGAGGATGAGTCATGAAGCTAATCCCAACAAATGGAAACGGAAAGTTCGCCGGTCTGAATCCCGAACTGAACCGGCGCAACTTCCTGCGTGCCGCCGGGCTCGGCGGCCTGGGCGCAGGCCTGTATGCCCTGTCCGGCCCTTCCCTGCTCAAAGAGGTCGAAGCGCAAGGCAAGGGTGAACCCCAGGCTCCCAAGCTCGAACAACACAAAAGCATCTGCGGTAACTGCGCCGTCGGCTGCGGCTTCATCGGCGAGGTCCAGAACGGCGTCTGGGTGAGCCAGGAGCCGTGGTTCGAGCATCCCATCAATCAGGGAAGCCTCTGCTCCAAAGGCGCGGCGGTGCGGGACCACGTAGTCTCAGAAAAGCGGCTCCGCTACCCGATGAAGCTCGAAGGGGGAAAGTGGAAACGTCTTAGCTGGGACACCGCCCTGACGGAGATCAGCGCCAAGCTCCTCGCGCTAAGAAAGCAACACGGCCCCGACATTCTCCAGATCAACTTCTCGGCTCACTACTCCAATGAGAACGGCTTTGCGATCCGGAAGTTCGCGGGGATGTGGGGGACCAACAACGCCGACTTCCAAGCACGGATATGACACTCCACCACTGTGGCCGGTCTGGCCAACGTATTCGGTTACGGCGCGATGACGAATCACCAGAACGACATCCGCAATTCCCGCAGCATCATGATCATCGGCATGAACCCCGCCGAGAATCACCCCATCTCCATGCAGCACATCCTCACCGCCAAGGAGGTCAACCGCGCGCTCATCATCTCAGTTGACCCGCGCTTCACCAAGACCTCCGCGTTCGCCAACAAGTACGTCCGCATCCGCTCGGGCACGGACGTGGCGTTTGTCTACGGGTTGATCAATATCATCCTCGCCAACGGCTGGGAGGACAAGAAGTTCATCGCCGAGCGGACCTACGACTTCGAGACGTTCAGGAACGAGATCGCCAAATACGACCCCGACACCGCCTCCGACATCACCGGCGCGTCGAAAGAGGATCTCCTCTGGGTGGCGCGGACGTTAGCAGAGAACCGCCCCGGCACGGTCATCTGGGCCATGGGCGGCACCCAGCATAACCACGGCACGGGCGTCGTCCGCACCTATTGCCATCTCCAGATGGTGCTCGGAAACATGGGCGTTCCGGGCGGCGGGACGGACGTATTCCGCGGCCATGACGGGATTCAGGGCGTGACGGACGTAGGCGGCGGCCCCGAGACCCTCCCCGGCTATTACGGCGTTGGGGAGACCGCTTGGAAGCATTGGGCCAAGGTTTGGGATGTGCCATACGAATGGCTGCTCGCGCGCTTCAAGTCGAAAGCGATGATGGAGAAGCCGGGCTTCACCGTGGCGCGGTGGTATGAGGGCGTACTGCTCGATGCGAAAGAACTCGGCCAGGAGGCGAACCTCAAGGCGGTCTTCTTCATGGGCCATTCGACCAACTCGATGCAGCAGATGGACCGGGTGAAAAAGGCTCTTGAGAAAGTCGAGTTGATAGTCGATATCGATCCTTTCGTCACCAACACTGCCGTCTTACCCGACCGAAAAGATGGAATCTATCTCCTGCCGGCGGCGACGAACTACGAGGCGGCCGGCTCCGCGACCAATACCAACCGCGACCTGCAGTGGCGCCAGAAGATCGTGGACCCGGTGTATGAATCGCGGCCGGACTTGACCATCATGGTGGATTTGGCCGAAAGACTCGGCTTCAAAAAGCAGTTCATCCACAACATGAAGGGAGACTGGAAAGGCGTCCCTGCCACGCCGATGTCGGAGAAGGACAAGTACGTCAAAGCGCTGCCGGAGCAGACCATCGAAGACGTTCTCCGCGAGATCAATATGGGCTGCCTGTCGATCGGCTACGTCGGCCAGACGCCGGAGCGGCTCAAGCGCCAGCAGGAATGGGGCCACGTCTTCGACATCAAGACGAAGAAGGCCGTTGGAGGTCCGGTTGACGGCGAGCAGTGGGGTCTTCCCTGGCCCTGCTGGACCGATAAACATCCGGGATCGGCGATTCTCTATCGGACCGACATCCCGGTCGCTCAAGGCGGGGCGGGCTTCCGCGCCGTATGGGGACCCACCGCGCCCGATGGCAAGACGATGCTGTCGGCCGACGGATCGGCGCCGAAAGACGGGCCGACCAAGGGCTACCCTGCTCAGAAGGACTACGCCGTCGATCTAACAGGTGAGTCAATCAAGCTGGCGTTGGCCGAAGGGCGGAATCCGTATGGCAACGGGCGGGCCAGATTCAACTCTTGGAATATCGCGGCCGACCCGTTCCCGATCCATCGGGAGCCGATCCATAGCCCGAGGCCGGACCTGATCGTCAAGTGGCCGACCTATGACGACGTGAAGGAACATTACCGCGTACCGCAGCCTTACAAGAGCATGCAGAAACCGGAGTGGGTAAAGAGCTTCCCGCTCATTCTGACCACCGGCCGCGTGGTCGAGATGGAGGGCGGCAGCGCACCGCAGCGGACTTCCAGTTGGCTGGTCGAGCTGAATCCCGAGATGTACATCGAAATGCACCCGAAAGTCGCAGCCGACCACAACCTCAGACACGGCGAGATGTGTTGGGTCGAGACGCCGGAAGACATGGACGCGAAACCGAGCCGCATCAAAGTCAAAGTAAAGATCACCAAGCGCGTGGGCCCGGACACGGTGTTCCTGCCGTTCCATTGGGGCGGGGTGTTCGAGGGCAATTCATTGGCCCACAAGTTCCCCGAAGGCACCGCGCCGTTCAGCATCGGCGAGTCGGCCAATACAGTGACGACCTACGGCTACGACCGTGTGACCCAGATGCAGGAGACCAAGACGAGCCTGTGTCGGGTTAAAAAGGCTTAGCCGAAGGAGGAGAGGGTCATGGCACAAGCACAGACGACGATTCCCTACAGAGAAGCCGGCGGGCCGCAGGGAAAAGCGGAGCCGGCCCGGATGAAGTTTTACGTCGACGTCAAGCGCTGCATCGAGTGCGGCGGCTGCGAGGTCGCGTGCAAGAACGAGAACAACGTGCCTCCGGGCATCGCGCGGATCAGGGTCGTCACGATCAACGAAGGCGAAGCTGGCGAAACCAACATCGCGGTCCCTTGCATGCACTGCTCTAAGGCGCCGTGCGTCGCGGTCTGTCCCGTGGATGCTCTCTACCATCGGCCGGACGGCATCGTGGCGTTGAACAAGGAGACCTGCATCGGCTGCGGCTATTGCCTCTATGCCTGCCCCTTCGGCGCGCCGCAGTTTCCGAAAGGATCGGCCTTCGGCGCGCGCGGCGTCATGGACAAATGCACTTACTGCGCCGGCGGCCCTGAGGTCGCTTTCTCGGAGCGCGAGAAGCGGCTTTACGGCTCAAACCGGATCGCCGAGGGGAAGCTGCCGATGTGCGCCTCGGTCTGCGCGACCAAGGCGCTGATCGCCGGCGACGCCGAGGAGGTGGCCAACGCCGTGCGGCAGCGCATGGCGGCGCGCGGTGCGGGCGGCGGAGCGTGGGGTTGGGACTCCGCCTACGGCAAGGGTCTTTAGCCTCGACACCATTAGAAGATTTATCGGTGAGACTAAAATCCCTGTCGGGGCGGCATCCGGCAGGGATTTTTTTCGGGAAGGTCTTGTAGGGGGAAAAAACATGGAGCCTATCGTTCTCTGGCAACACAAGTGGGGCTTGACCTTTCACATTCCCTGGTATCTCTTCCTTGGCGGACTTGCCGGCGGTACGATGACCGTGGCGTGCCTTGCCGATCTGTTGACCGGCTCCCAGGGACGGCTGCAACGGTTTGCCAAGGCGGCCGCCTACGTGACCGTGCCGGCGATCGTGTTAGGCGGCTTGGCTTTAACTTTTCACCTCGGCAAGCCTGAGCGCGGAATCGCCTTTCCCCTCTTTTTCACCAACTACCAATCCTGGATGACTATCGGCGGGTGGATTCTGGGCGCCTTCGCTCCTCTGGCCATCGCCTATGCCGCCGCCTGGTATCTGAACTCCGGCCGGCGCTTCAGAGTTCTTCTGGCGGTAGTCGGCGCCCCCCTCGGCGTGATCATGTCGCTCTACACCGGCTTTCTCCTCTCCGCTGCCTGGGTCATTCCCGGAGGCCGGTGGTATGTTCCGCTGTGGGACAACACCTACCTTCCGGTGCTCTTCGTTCTCTCCGGCCTCTCCACCGGCGTCGCCGCAGCCGGGCTGGGCACGCTGCTGATGGCCCGCTTCTCCGGCCCCGCAGCGCATGATCCGATGGAGGTCGCGGAGATGGCGAGCCTGACCGACGTCGCCGCAATCGTCGTCGAGGCGGCATGGGTCTATCTTTTTTTCTCCGCGCTCCAGGTCGGCACGACCGGGCAGCAGTTGGCTTACAAGCTGGTGACGGGCAGCGATCTGGGGCCGTGGTTTTGGTGGGGATTTATCGCCACGGGACTGGCTGCGCCTTTGGTCGTGAGCGTCATTCAACAGCTCGCCAGAATCCTTTTTCATGCCGAGGGAAAATTGGTTCTCGGGCTCAAGTTCCTATTGGTCCTCACGGGCGGCCTCATGCTGCGCTACGTCATCGTCTGGGGCGGAGACTTAAAGACTCCGCTCGTCTTCCCTCCTTCGATGTGGCCGGTCCCCGGCATCGGCGGTCCGCCCATTCCGGGGCTCGGCGGATAGGATGGCCGGACTGGCTTTTCTCTTAACCCTCCTTTTGCCGTGCCTGCTCTATGCTCAACCCACCGGTGATACAAAGAAGGGCGAAGAGATCTACGTGGAGAAATGCACGCTCTGTCATGGCGCTCAGGGCGCGGGCTGGGACTG
>MGSS01000090.1 GCA_001798595.1 Deltaproteobacteria bacterium RIFCSPLOWO2_12_FULL_60_19
GAGCCCAATTTTGAGTACGGCCAGTTCGTGTTCGATACGCTGGTTTTGGTTTCGTACCCCCTCGAAATCAAGTCTACATATCGCTTCATATTCGCTACCATTCTCTTGATGGAAATATTCTTCTCGGAAAAATTCCCGTTGCGCGGTTCTATTGGCATAGGCGACTTTTCCATTGACGGAGACGCCCAGATTTTCCTCAGCAATTCATTCAAGCGACTACGGCTCGACGAGGAAGGCCAACAATGGACCGGCTGCGTGCTATTGCCTGAGGCTGAGGAAATCGTGGTTTCTTCTTTGTTGGGTAATGTCGCGCCCCACATGCTTCCCAAGTCAGCCCCTGTGCATAGGTACTCCGTCCCCTTGAAAGCCCAACAGTCACAATCCGCGCGATGGTGCCTGAATTGGTCTCACTTCCTTTCTCCGGGAGTCATAGAGGCTGGGCTTCAATGCATGGCTGGCGATGCGCCTAAACAAGAGAATACGAGGCAATACCTAGCTACACTTGGGAGGCTGAGCGATGATACTCAAACGTTATCGTGGGACTTTATTCCAGCGAAGAGATTGAAGTTCATGAAAGCGCGATCTGGTTTACGAATTAAGTTTGAAGATGACGCCGGTAATGGCGTCAATCCAGGTTGCAGCTGGCCATAGCTGCCTACGAAGGCAATGCCTAACAACTCAATCCAGAGCGGATGGGCCGCGAGACGCCGAGCAACGCATCGGCAGCGCGGGCGGTCTGCCGCTGATTTCAGACGTTGAGCCTGTAGAAAAAGGTCGCTGAAATAATTTTCGCGAAAAACGACCTCCGTATTTGGCTTTAAAGCGACCCTGTTATGCCGAGGAATGGTTTTGCTACCCCCAATTTGGGCATTTTCCCAGCAGTTAGGACTTTTTCTACAGGCTCGTTATGCGGACAAGTAGGAGGGGCGAGCGTGGCATGAAGCACTGGTTCTTCCGGCACTACTGGTGGCTGATACTGCTCGCCGCCGGCGGGGCTATCGTCCCTGCCATCACAAGCAGTTCGAAGGTGGAGTGGCAGCTCCTCCTTGGCGTTGTGGGGTCCGCCCTCTCCGGCATCTACTTCGTTCAGAAGCAGAAGCTCGAGGAGATGCACCTCTTCAAGGAGATCTTCTCTGAGTGCAACAAGCGGTACGACGGCCTGAACGAGCGCCTCAACGCCATAGCGGCGCGGCTTGACGATCAGGCGCTCTCTCAGGACGAGCAGAGCACCCTCAACGACTACTTCAACCTTTGTGCCGAGGAGTTCCTGTTCTTCCGCACCGGCTACCTTCTACCTCTAGTCTGGGAGTCGTGGCGGAACGGCATCATGTCTTTCATGACCAGCAAACGCATTCGGCAGCACTGGGAGCGCGAACGGAGGACTGGCTCATACTACGGGCTTGAGCTAGAGAGGGACGAGGCCGTATAACCAGATGCGGGTGACGAGGTCCGCGCCGGCTCGAAACCGCAGCCCTCGCAGCTGATCTGGGTGTTGAGCCTGTAGAAAAAGGTAGGGCAAACAATTTACCAGAAACAACGACCTCGACATTCGCGATTTAAACGACGATTTCGGATCGAGTGACCATTTTGGTACCCGCGATTTAGACATTTTTTAGTTGGTTGGGACTTTTTCTACAGGCTTGTTAGCTCGTTATTGCGCAATAACATGGACCTTAAAGAAATTCGTGAATGGGCTCAATTCGCATTCCTCATTGTTGGCGGTACGCTAGGCCTTGTCGCGTTCTTTCAGAATCTGAGGCAACGCCGCCTCGAAAATGCGCTGAAGTTGGTTAGCTCTTTTCGAGATTCTCTGCGCGAGGGTGATCTTGCGCACTGGGAGGAGCTGTTCCACGCATCTTCAGAGCCTACTGGTGCAAAGCCCGGTCACTACGTCGCAGAGCATGGTGGACAGCATTCGATCTCTGAGTATTTCTCAGAGGGTAGCGGTGACGGATATGCCATTTCTCGCATGGCACAGAATCTGGAGATCATTTGCCACGAAATATGTGAGATGACGGTCGATGCTCGAATTGTTTGGTTTGAGCTTGGGCAGCTTTTGAACACCATGCACGAATGGCTTAGCCACATACCGGGTCACTCTGGCAAGGCAAGCTTACTTGAAAGCGCATTCCCATCAATGGCGCGAGCCTTTGAGAAACATGGCAAAAAATTTCACAGATGGCCAACCCGTCCATATGCCTATATTGAGTAGGGGAGAGTCACAGCCAGGCTTGGAGAGAAAAGGGGTCGGTGGAGAGAAAAGGGATCTTTTCTTGGCTCTAAAAATGACATTTCGCCTAACTCTTCGCTTCAGACCGATCGCTGAAAAGCGCGTTGGCTGAGCGTCACGTTGAGGCTGTAGGAAAACCCCTCAAAGCATAAGAAATTTCTTCCTTCTTTCTTTGGTCTGCTGTAAACTTGATGCAGGAAGGAGGAGAGATGGCCCGATATAAAGACTACTCTTACGAGCAGACCAAACTGATCCCGATCTCCTTTCATCATCAGATCCTACCGGGCACGTTCGAGTACACGCTCAATTACCTGATCGACAACGAGGTCGATTTATCGCTTTTTGAGCAGCGCTACCGTAACGATGAGACCGGAGCCCCTGCCTATGACCCTGCCATACTTTTGAAGATCGTCCTGTACGCCTACTCACGGGGGATCATTTCCAGCCGACAGATCGAGCAGTGCTGTCGGCAGAACATCATCTTCATGGCGCTCTCGGCAGACACCCATCCACACTTTACGACCATCGCCGATTTTATTTCCTCCAGCGGCGAGCAGATCATTGAGCTATTTCGGGACGTGCTCTTGATCTGTGATGAGATGGGGTTGATTGGTCGGGAGATGTTCGCGGTAGACGGCTGTAAGCTGCCGTCCAATGCCTCCAAGGAGTGGAGTGGAACCAAGGGAGAGTTAAGGAGAAAACAGGAGAAGATGGAGCGAGCGGTTCGGTACTTGGTAGAGAAGCACAGGGAGATGGACGTCAGGCCAGAGGCCGATCCCGTGGTGGAGCGGGAGCAACGGCAGATCGAAACCCTTCGGGAGAAGGTAAGGAAACTTAAGAGCTGGCTTAAACAGAACGAGGAGAAGCAGGGAAAGACAGGGCCTAGGAAGAGCAACCTCACCGACAACGAGAGCGCCAAGATGAAGAGTTCTCATGGAGTGATTCAGGGCTACGACGGGGTGGCCACGGTGGACCGAAAGCATCAGGTGATCGTGCACGCCGAAGCCTTTGGGCAGCCTCAGGAGCACGATCTGTTAGAGCCGATGATTGAGGGGACGCGGGAGAATTTTAAGTCTATCGGCGTCAAGAAAGATGTCTTTGAGGAGGCCAAGCTCACAGCCGACGCCGGGTTTCATACCGAGCGGAACATGAAAATGCTGTTCGAAGAACAGATTGACGGCTATGTGGCCGACATTCTGTTCAGAAAGCGCGATCCCCGGTTTCAAACAGCGGCTCGGCACAAGCCGAAGAAAGAGCAAAGAGCCGATCACTTCACGCCGCAGGATTTTATCTACGACAGCAAGACTCTCACCTGTATCTGTCCAGCGGGCAAACGGCTGTACCTCAAGCAGCGCTACGTGGTGATTCGGGGTTATGAGGCCATTTGCTTCATGGGAGCCAAGCGCGACTGCGTCCCCTGCGGGCTAAGAAGCCGCTGTTTAAAGGATCCGAGTCAAAGCACTACGCGGCAGGTGTATTTCTTTAAGGCTCGATCGGCGCAGGCGCCAGAGACCTTTACGGCGAAGATGAAGCGAAAGATCGACTCCCTGACAGGCCGCTCCATATACAGCCAACGGCTGGGAACCGTAGAGCCGGTCTTTGCCAATATCTGCAGTACGTTGGGATTGAGGCGGTTCAGTTTACGGGGCAAGACCAAGGTGGACACTCAGTGGAAGCTTTTCTGCATCGTGCATAATCTCTTAAAAATCCACCGCTATGCCCCGGGATTCACGTAGTCGATGGGCGGCGGGTGAAATGGCACTGGCAGATCGCGAGTCGATGACAAAGCGCAAACAAGTTGGAAGGAAAAATGCGGGCGGGGTTGTTGATTAAGGTCTTTACCAATAAAGGGCCTTTTCAAAACCTGCTTTTTCTACAGCCTCGTTAGGTGGCGAACCCGTATGGCTTCCTTTCGATCGAACGAGGAATTCTTCCAGGCAGTTCGTGATCTCATGGCCAAGCTGGAGGCCGGAGGTCATCCTCAGGCGGCTGCCGAGTTGAGAGAGGGCTTTCGATGCCTCAACGGGCTCACGGACGGCTGGGCTCTCTTCCTGGAGTCGATCGAGAGGGTCCAGGCCACCGAGTCCAAGCGTTTCGCTCCGGACGACCGCAAGGCGCTGGAGGCGATCCGGGCAGCCGCTCACGCCGCCGTGTACCGGCGATAAGGTTTTGATGCGATATCAGCGCCGGCGCTCCGCCTTGCCTTTCCGCACCTCCTGAGTTAAACCAGGAAAAAACTTAGAGGAGGAAACCTATGGCCGGAGGAAATGCGATCAAACTCTACGATTTTCCCAGTTCCCCCAACTGCCAGCGCGTCAAAGTCGTCCTGGCCGAGAAAAATCTCCCGTACGACATCGTCCCGGTGGACCTGAAACAAAAAGAGCAAAAGAAACCGGACTTCCTCAAGCTCAATCCCTACGGCAAGGTGCCGGTCGTGATCGACGGCGCGACGGTGCTCTACGAGTCGCTCATCATCAACGAATATCTCGACGAGAAATATCCCGATCCGCCGCTCATGCCGAAGGACCACGGCAAGAGGGCCAAGGCCCGCATCCTGATCGACTACGGCATGAATCATCTCGATACGCCGTATCAGACGATACGCAAGGAGATGATGAAAGAGGAAAAGGAAAGAGACCAGGCCGCAATCGACAAGGCGAAGCAGGAACTCGAAAACCTGCTCCAGCGCTTCGAGCGCGAGCTGGGCGATCAGCCCTACCTGGCCGGCGATTTTTCGCTGGTGGACGCGGCGCTGATCCCCAGATTTACCCGATTGGAAGGCATGGGCGTTCTCCCCGATCCCGCGCTGCCGCGCGTCGGCGCGTGGATTAAGCGGATGAAAGAGCGACCGTCGGTTCGGGCTATCCTCTAACGTGGCGCTAAAAAAACCGTCCATGCTTCGACCAGCTCAGCATGAACGGAGAGTCTCGGACGTTTTCCACACTTCCTCCGTTCGTCTTGAGACATGTCGAAGGGCGAACGGAAGGGTTTTGCAGCAACCTGCCGCTTCGCCAATTTCCGTCCCGCTTGACAGTCCTCGAAGGGATGCCATATTAGGCTCGTGCGCATTCCTATGGCCATAGCGCGGCGCTTTCTCTTCCTTCTGTTGTACCTCCTGCTAGCCCCCTGCTCTCTCCGCGCCCAGACCGAGCCGCTGAAAATTGTTGTCGGCGGGGCGATATCC
>MGSS01000091.1:0-7309 GCA_001798595.1 Deltaproteobacteria bacterium RIFCSPLOWO2_12_FULL_60_19
AGGCCCCTGGTTGTCAATCTGCTTCTTGACCAGGGTTAGTCCCCACGTCGAAATCCATTGCCGCGCCGGCCTCGTTCGCACCTACTGTGCCTACTTCGGGGCGACGCCCCGCGAGACCTCCTGCGTTGACTCGCGATAGCTGTATTTCGTGACGCGGTTGTCCTTGCCGAATAATATGACCAGTTCCTTGCTCTCAACGTCCGCGCCGCCCGCGAAAAGGCCGACGATCGGGACGAAATTAATCGCCTTCGACGTCGCATACGAGTAGCGGTAGGTCCAGATCTCGTTGCCGGCGTCCGTGAAGCTGGTCGTGGTTGGTTCCCCGTAGGCGTGTTGGACCTCCTGTTTCGTCGTCTTGCCTTCCACAATACGGGTCGCGACCGTCTGCGAGCTCTCATTCCTCAGCGGCATGTTGCCCGCGCTCGCGCACGCGCCTAAGAACATCACTAAGCCAACGACGACAAGTTTCTTCATGACCACTCGCTCCTTTCTATCTTGGTAAGGGTTGATGGTTGATATTTTTAGTGAAACCGAAAGACCACTCCCGTCTGCGCGCGGATGTTGTTGAGGATTTGGCCGCCTCCGGAAATGCCGACGTAATCGACTTGCGCGATGCGCCAGGCGAGGTTTTTGTTGATGTTGTAGTCCAGCCCTCCGCCGCCCGCGAACTCAAAACCCCCGCCGGCAAGCCCGCCCGCGCTGACCACCGCGCCACCGGCAAGGGCGTGAACAAAGACGTTGAAGTATTCGCCGCGGAGCGTAATGCGCGGTCCGATCAGGATGTCGTGAATAGTAAAGCTTCCTCCGCTCGCACCGCCGTACACGCCGCCGCCCTCGACCGCGAGGCCGAAGTTTCTGTGAAAATTCCAGGCGCCGCCCAGGCCCCAGCCATAGCCGTTGGCTTGCCCGCTCGCGATGCTCTGATATCGGAATCCGGCAAACAGCTCGGACGTGGGATAAGTTTCCTTGGCCGATTGCGCCTCACCTGCCGATGGAAGAAACAACAGAAACGCTGCGAATATCACCAAGCCTCCCATTGCGACGATCTTTGTCTTTTTCATGTCAGCTCCTTTCTTTCCCAGTCTTTTGCCTACTCAATCGCCCGATCCTCGTTGTCCCCCATCGCGCGGAGGATCCGGCCCGCCCTCCTAAGCTCCTGCGGTCCTAATTTCTGCAACTGATCCGCTATCTCCCTTTTGAGCCGCCGCTCTTCGGAATTATCTTCACAGCCGTAGAGCAGAGCGCACAGATCCAGCTTCAACGCCCGCGACACGCGTCGCAAAAACAGCACGGTCACATTGCTTCGCCCCTGCTCCACTTCGGACAGATGCTTGGCGCTGACTCCGGCGGCTTCACTCAAGGACTCCTGCGTCATCCCTCTTTGCTTCCTCGCATCCCGGATGATTTGACCCAGGCAGCGGAGAAATTTCTTATCGGCCAAGGGGTCCCTCTCCTGCCCAATAGGAATAATCGAGGGCGGCTTTCTGGTGAACCTTGCGTAGGCGGAGTTGAGAGACATATCGCTCATCGAATTCCGGCTTTAAGCGGAAAATACGGCGCCACCAAGAATAGTTCCTTTTATTCCTGCGGCCATGAACCTCCCGCGCTGATCCCTTCTACTGGGCGTGCGGGTTGTTCGGACCCACCGGTTCCCGCCGAGCCGGGCTGCTTAGAGATCGGCGACCAATCCCAGCAGTCTTTGAACGCGCCGCCGAACCCTGCCGCGTGATCCGATGCCTTGACTGCGGCTACCGGCGTGCAGACCGTGGCCTTGGCTGCTACGTAGGTCCCGGCGATTGCGATGACGCCGAGCATGGTGGCGGCGTAGATGGTGATTGGGTCTACGAAGGCATGGGCTCTCCCGGCCCCTCCAAACACCAGCGCGCCGCTCACGACGACGGCGGTCAAAAGAACTTTCAACCTCGACGGACGATTAGTTTTCATCTGAGTCCTCCTTTTCTTTGCTAAATGGGAAGAGAGCAACGGCCGTGCCAACGCCGGAAGATCGGAGTTCAACCCATTAACGTGCTGAATTGGTGGGAGTATTTCTGCGGGGAGTTCCGAGCAGGAGTTTCGAAGGGAATGCGAGGGTAATCTTTGTATCACCCTGCCGGAACTAAAAAGTTACCGGCTAAGGGCGCGAGAAGATATGTCTTGACGGGCGCGATCGGCTGGGACAGAATGGCGTTGTGAAGAGAGCCGTGCGACAGTTGCTGGCTGTTATTTTGGCTGCATCCTTCGTCTTCCCCCTTTCCTTGGCGACAGCTCAGACTAAGGCAAAACAACCTGCCGCGGAGCAGGCGGACGCGCCGAAAACCGAGGAAATAGGCTACGCAATCGGCTCGGTTGCCGCGAGTATTGTCTACACGCCGTTGAAGCTTGGCTATGCCGGCCTCGGGCTGTTAGCAGGCGGATTGAGCGAAAACCGAGGAAATAGGCTACGCAATCGGCTCGGTTGCCGCGAGTATTGTCTACACGCCGTTGAAGCTTGGCTATGCCGGCCTCGGGCTGTTAGCAGGCGGATTGAGTTATGTCCTCACGGGGGGAAGAAAAGACGTCGCCGACAGCATCATCTACCCCGCAACCGGGGGCGACTACGTCATCAGGCCGGACCATCTCAAGGGGAAAGAGCCTTGGGTTTTTGTCGGGCCGCCTCCGCCCGATCAGCCGATTGCGGAAACGCCGCTTCCTCCCTCGCCTCAGCCCTGATCCCCGACGCAAACGCCGCGCTTGGCGGACTTTATAAATTGCAGCAGCGCGGTCACCGCCGGCGAGAGGTTCCCGTCGGTTTCGATCTCTTTGATCGCGAGAGAAAGATTGCGGCCTTTGCGGAACAGCACCCGGAACGCCTCTTTGAGCTGCCGGATTTTCTCCCCGTCGAAACCCGCGCGCTTCAGCCCGACGACGTTCACCCCCCGCACCGTATGCTGCCAGTCGACGATCGCGTAAGGCGGCACGTCGCGGCTCGCGCCGCTCAAGCCGCGCATCAGCGACAGCTCGCCGACGCGGACAAACTGGTGGACCACGCAGTGGCCGGAGATAAATGCGCGATCGCCGACCTCGACGTGGCCGCCGAGCAGCGCGCCGTTGGCCAGAACGACGCCGTCGCCCAGCTTGCAGTTGTGCCCCACGTGCGAGCCGGCCATCAGGTAATTGTCGTTGCCGATAACGGTGGAGGAACCGGGCGCCGTCCCGCGGTGCGCCTGAACGAATTCGCGAAAGATGTTGCGCGCGCCGATTTTTAAATAGCTTTCCTCGCCGCGATACGCCTTGTCCTGCGGCGCGTCGCCGAGCACGGCGCCGGGATGGATCTCGTTCTCCGCCCCGATCTCGGTCCAACCCAGGATAACCGCGTGGGCCATGATTTTCACGCCGCGACCGATCCTTACCGGACCCTCGACGACGACGTAAGGGCCGATGTCGCAATCCGAATGGAGTTCAGCTTTGGGATCAATGACGGCGGTCGGATGGATGCTCACGGAGTCAACTCCTCGCTATCGCGACTCGTCGTCATCGTCGTCGTCCGGTATATCCTCAGGCTCGACGTTTTTCCCCGGAATCCGATAGCGGTCTTCGATCCAGCCGCCGAGATCGAGCAGGCGGCAGCGCTCGGAACAAAACGGCCGGTGCGGATTGTCCTCCCAGGAAACTTCCGATCGACAGATGGGACAGCGAACGACGCGCATATCGGGCTATTTACTGTTTGCGCTCTGCGCTTTGCTCCTTGCGCTCTGCGACTAAGTGTCACGCGTCGAAGGAGCAAACAGCTCCTCGATCGCCACCTTTTTCTCCATCAGCCCCTGATCCAGCGAATATCCCATAAAGCGTTCGAGATTGGCGCGGTTTCTCTGCACGCCGTAGGGCCAAGGATCGTCTCCGAGAAGGCTTCTTTCTTCCTCGAACAGGTGGCGTCCCCAGACGAGACGCGACCAATTCGGATCGTCGTAGTAATGCTTACAGACCTCTTTTGCCTGCTCGAATGCGCGCATCAGATCCCGCGCGAGCGCGGGCTCTTTTTTCAACACTTCGTCCTTGAAGGCGACTACGTGCATGATCGGAAAAAAACCATGCTTGCGAAAATAACGGCTCTCTTCCTGCTTGGCGTCCGGAAAAAGGCGTCGAATCTTGTCGCCGCCCGCGAGGGCCTCCTTCGGCGGATGGGGCATGAACAGCGCGTCGATCTCCCCTGCTCCGAGCATCGCGCCGATCTTCCTGCCCTGAGGGACCAAGCGAATGCTGACGCCTTTCAACGGCTTAAACGCCACGGTCTCCTCTTTCGCGACGATCCATTCGATGCGCCTCCAATCGACGCCGTACTCCGCCTGGAGATCCCCTTTCGCCAGCACGGAAAGCGTCGTCTGAAAAGTGCTTAGGCCCACTCTGCGACCGATGAGATCTTTAGGCGACGCGATTCCGGCGCCTGCGTTCACCCACATCTGCGACAGGCTGAAGAGACGGCGGGGAAATACCGGGATCGCCGTAAACGGCATGCGGCGGCTTTTTGCCATGAGGTAGGACGACAGCGACAGCTCGCAGATATCGAACTCGCCTTTCTGCAGCATCCGCTCGTGCCGGTCCACACCGTGCTTCAAGGGCTCCGACTGCCCCACCAGCAGCACGTTCAGATCGACATTCTCCAGGGAAACCGAACCGTCGAAGAAAGGAAAATGGCGGTCGTAGTGGGAAAGGGCCAGGGTGAGCTTCAGCTTTGCCATCCGCAAATCCCCTTCATCCCTTCTTCAAGGGCTGATACTCCAGAAAGCCGTGCACCGAGAGGTCGATCAAATTGCCCTCCGGGTCCGACACCCGCATCTCGGCGAACGGAGTTCCGTCGGGCCGCTTGTGAACGGGCCGGTCCGGGTTCCGTCGCCGGACGCGATCGAGCGTTTCGTCCAAGTTATCGATCTGGATGCCGAAGTGATAAAGGCCGTTCGGGCTCTGCTGCGCGCCGTTGTCTAAGATCGCAAGCTCAAAATAGCCGTCGGTGAGGTGAACCGTCTTCCCCGCGGCATGGCCGGGGTGAGATCCGCGATGGACCTCTTTTAGATCGAAGACTTCTTTGTAGAAGGCCGCTAATCTCTCCGGATCTTCGGTGCGGATCGCGAGGTGACGTATTTTTGCCATATCTATCTCCCCGTTCTTGAACACACTGTGAGAAGCGGCGCTTGGTCTTGCTTACATTATTTCCACCGTCTCTGTCTACCCCCGCTTTCCTCTGCTATCTGCAATGTCTATTCGCAATTGACACTCCATCCTTGCATCGGCTACTCTCGGCCGAGACTACCTGGACGCTCAGCTTTATGCCTCGATTGTTTCGCTTTGCCGGTTGGATCTCCGTCGCGGCTCTCGTCTTCGCTCTTGCGTTGAGCGGCGAGAACGACGGCCTGCTGACTTTTGCCGCCACCGCCCGGCGACGGCCCCCGCCGCCACCGGCGCCAAAGACGAATGCGCTGCAAAATATTCCGTATACCAAGGCGGCCAACCCCAAAACCGCGCGGCGCCAGACTCTCGATCTCTACCTGCCGCCCAAGAGCGCCTCGCAGCCGCCGCTGGTGATTTTTATCCACGGCGGCTTCTGGACGCTCACCGACGATGACTACCGGCTCGGCCCCACGTTCGCTGAGGCGCTCGTTCCTCTGGGCGTTGCGGTGGCCGTGGTGCGCTACCGGCTGGCCCCGACGAATCGGCACCCCGCGCAGGCTCAGGATGTCGCCGCTGCGGTCGCGTATCTCCTGCGAATGGCCGACAAACACGGCTACGACAAGAAACGCACTTTCCTTGCCGGCCACTCCGCCGGCGCGCATCTCGCCGCGCTGGTCGCCCTGGACTCCGGCTATCTTGCGGCGCATCGGCTAAACCCCGGCGCCTTGGCGGGTGTTATCGGCTTCAGCGGCATTTACAATCTCCATCCCACGCTCGCCACGCCGGAAGAGCAACGGTGGGCGGTTCAACAGGCCTTCGGCGAAAATCCGGCGGCGCTGAAAAACGCTTCGCCCGTCACGCATGCGCGGGCGACGATTCCATTTCTCATCCTGGGCGCCGCCAGCGATTTTCCCGGTTTTTTGATCGACGCAAAGCAGTTCGCCGATGCGCTGCGCGCCGCCGGACACCGAGAGGTCTCCCAGTTTATTATCCCCGAGCGCAACCATTTTTCTCTGCTCCAGCTGACCGGCGCCGACAACGAGGTCCAGCGCCTGCTGCTGGACTTTATGAGAGTCAAGCCGCTCTCCCCATCCCTGGCGGCATTCGTCGAGACCAGGCGCAGCTGGCGCGATCCGCCCTTCTCGACTCTGCCTTTCTGGCAGCACGAAGAGCTGATCGAAGCGATTCCCGTGGATGCGCGCTTCGTAGACGCCCTGCTGCCGGTCTACACGACGATGAGACACGAATTGCTAGAATGGCCGCTCGAAAAATATCACGCCATCGATCTTTTCGCCTATTTGGATTCCTTGCCGCCGGAGAAGGCCGGCCGTGGAAATTACCTGACGATCACGAACCTGCGCAATGAGAAATTATTTTGGGACCGGCGGCAGATCGAACGATACAGGCCGGTGATTGTCATCGGGATCGACGAGGAGGACAATCTGTTTCGCTTCAGTGTCTTTTACCGTCCCCGTCGGGAATATACATGGAAGGCGGCCCCGGCGCCGCCGTTGATGGTGCGGCCGCTCGGGGCCTTTATCTACTTTTTAGAAGAGCCGCCGCCGGAGCTGGCGCCCCAGCCTTCCTTTTACGCGCTGACGGAGAACAGCTTCCAATTGACGGAGCAGGACCCGGTCGCCGCCCTCAGAACTTTGCCGAAAGCGCTCTATGAGACTCTCACTTTTCGCAACGGCTGCGTCTATTGTCACAGCGTCGGCGGCGTCGGCTCACAGAGCCATCATATGACCGCGGCCAACGGCCGGCCGCACGGCGGACTGGCGCTGCCGTTGGAGTCGTACCCGGAGGAAGTCTGGAAGGCCTTTCTGCTTAGTCAGCACGAGGTGGCGGCGCAGATCGGCGCTTTCCCCAACGTGGTGGACGAAGAGTCGCGCCAGGCGCTGTATGCTTTGGTCGTAGAGCTGCGCCAAAAAACCAAAACGCCGGTCCCATAGTTGGAAGCCGCCGTCTTGACTCAATGTCGCTCCGATCAAACGGGAGAGTAGGGAAACCGGGATCAACGCGATCGTTTACCCGGCTCAGATCAGAACCGGTACGATAAAATTGGAGCGGGCGACGGGGATCGAACCCGTGACGTCCAGCTTGGGAAGCTGGCATTCTACCGCTGAATTACGCCCGCTCAAAGGCGGTAGCGAGAGGGTTTATATTG
>MGSS01000091.1:7328-10155 GCA_001798595.1 Deltaproteobacteria bacterium RIFCSPLOWO2_12_FULL_60_19
TATATTGGATTGCCTGCGCCTTGTCAACCAATCAGCCGGCAACTGGAGTCATGAAGTACTCGAGTAATGCGTCAACGGGCGCGCTCCCCCACCCCAATGTTCCATTGCTCCATTACTCCAATGCTCCCTTTCACCCCTCCTGTTGACAAGCCGGAAAAAGCGCGGTAGCCTTATATTAACTCCTTCAGTATAAGGCCTTCTGGGGTGAGTGGCGACAAAACAGCGAAAGGCCTTTGTGCGTCTCACCTTGTGAACGCGATTAGTGGTTAGAGCAGCCGACCAGAGCCCGGGTCCCATCCTCCAAGCTCTCATGTTCTTCTCCCATCTGTAATCCGTGTCCCAAGGCCAAGACCTTAAAAGTTTTTATTATTGGAGGAGAGTATGAACAATAAGTTGTACGTGGGCGGGCTGCCCTATTCCGTGACGGAAGGGAGGCTTGAAGAGATCTTCGCCGAGCATGGCACGGTCCAGTCGGCGAGAGTGATCTCGGACAAGTTTACCGGGCAGTCGCGGGGCTTCGGCTTCGTCGAGATGGCCTCTGGAGAAGAGGCCCAGAAGGCGATCGAGGCCCTCAACGGCACGCAGCTCGATGGCCGCACGCTGATGGTCAACGAGGCGAGGCCGCAGGAGCCGCGTCCGAGGACGGGCGGCGGTGGCGGCGGAGGCGGAAACCGCAGGGGCGGTGGTGGTGGCGGACGCGACCGCTGGTAGTCGGCTTTTAGACCGATAAAAAAAGGGAGCGATGGGTCGGATCGCTCCCTTTTTTATTTTCGTTCCCGGCAAACACACCGGACAGGCTGCTAACTCTCCATGTTGTAGAAGCGCTTCCCGTTGTCCGACAGGATTTTTCTTTTAGCGCCGTCCGAGACGTCGCGCCGCGCCGCGAAGGCTCGAATCGCCTCTGCAAGATCGGGCTCGTGCGGGTAATCCGAAGCGTACAGGAACAGATCCTCGCCGATCCGCTCGATCGCCAGCGGCAGCAGCGACTCCCACAGCTCGGTATGGTAGTAAATCTGCCCGCCCTTCATGTATTCGCTCGGCCGCTTCTTGAGCAGCGGCGCCTGGTGCTGCCGATGACTGTATTCCATGTCGAGCCGATCCATTAGGAACGGAATCCAGGCGCAGCCCGCTTCGAGCGATGCGATCTTGAGTTTGGGAAATCGCTCCAGCACGCCCTCGAGAATCACGCTCGTTAGTTGAATCATTTGAGCGAAGGGATGGGAAAGCGTCCGGGCCTCGATCAACGAACGGAAAAAATCGAAGCCAAGGCCGCGCGACGGCGCCCCGTGGATGCAGAGCGGCGCGCCCAATTTCTCCGCCTCGGCGTACAGCGGATCGAAGTATGGATCGCCGAGCGGCGTGGGAAAACCCACAGGCGCGATGACCCCGCCCACCATGTGAAGCTCCTTGACGCACCGCCTCAATTCCTTCGCAGCTTCTTTGATGTCTTGTATCGGCAGGAGGGCGACGGCGCCAAGTCTACGGTTATATTTGATGTAACGCTCCGACATCATGTTGTTGTAGGCGCGGCAGACCACCACCGCCCAGTCCGAATCCTGAATGAAACCTTCGGCGAGACCGGCCGTGGGAAAAATCACCGCCCGGTCCAGCCCCTCGCGGTCGAGCACTTCAAACCAGCTTTTCGGATCGTCGGGGCCGATCACGTAGGGCCGTCCGTCGCCGACGCGGCGCGCCATGCGCTGAAAACCGTCGAGCGTCGGAAAGAAAGGCAGCGAGAGCACCTCTTTTCGTCCGCGATAAGGCGCCTCCAGGTATTCGGCGATGTCCTGGTCTTTTTCGAAAATGTGGCCGTCCGTATCGACGACTTGCGTTGCCATCGGCGTTCCTCCTAGTTTTCAGCCTTATCTCTTGCCGGGAAAAAACTCAATCGCGGATGTTCTGCGTGAACCACTCGGTCGGAATGTCTCTGCCAATGCCTCTCTTCTTCGCCTCATTAAAAACCGCGGTGCAGACGGCGGCGAATTGAACTCCCATGACGCCGAGATTCAAAAACCAGCTCGTCTGCTTGCCGTTCGTCCTGCCTTTCGCTTTCCCCGAGATAATATCTGCGAGCGTCGGCATCTTGAGTATTTCCGCGCGCGGCGGGCGGCGCGGAATCCTCGCCTTCTCCTCCGGCTGGCCGGCGACGTAGCCGAGAAATCCGTGCGACGCGTAGAACGCGCCCGGCGGAGGATTTTCCAGATGGGGCGTGCTCTCGCCCATGCTGACCGGCACATCTACGACATTCGCAAATCCCGGCTCGGTCTCGTCCCAGGTCACGTCGGTCACGTGCATTCCGGGCTCAAGCCACTCGGTCTTGAACACCGGATCGATCGAAGAAGTGGTGCAGGAGACGATATCGACGCCCTTGACCGCCTCGCGCGCGGACGCGACCGGGGCGACTTCGATGCGAAACTTCTCGCTCATCTCTTTCGCGTATTGTCGGGCGTTCTCCTGATTCGGACTGTAGACTTTGACCTTGGTGATCTTGCGCACGCACGAGAAGGCTTCGAGATAAGTCCGCGCCATTCCCCCGGAGCCGATCATTCCCACCGTGTGGCTGTCCTTCTTAGCCAGATACTTTACGCCCAGCCCGGCGCCGCCGGCCACGCGCATGTGCTGGAGGAAGCCATCGTTGATGAGAGCCGCCGGCATGCCGTCCCTGGAGCTGAACATGAAAAGAAGCCCGCAGTAGGTGCCGGGCTGAATGCAGTGCTTGTTCTCTCTCCGGTCGCCTTCTTTTCCGGGCCAGCTCACGATGTCGGAGAGCATGCGCGCGACGACGAACCCGTCCCGCCTGGCCCCTCCGGTCATGACCGCCCAACGA
>MGSS01000092.1 GCA_001798595.1 Deltaproteobacteria bacterium RIFCSPLOWO2_12_FULL_60_19
CGGCGCTCCTGATGGGGATTCTTAAATACGACAAGAATGAGTGGCTCGAGATCGTGCGGGCGTTGGGCAGAAACAAGCGCCAGGTTTTCACCTACGATGCGGCCGCTCAACGCATGCTGCTCGGGGATCTCAAGTTTTTTTACGGCAACGCGGACATCTATTTCGACCAAAAGCTGAGGGATCCGAGCGCCCCGATAGAAGAGACCTTCCTCGAGGATTTGACGACCATGAGACAGGTCCTGTACGTGGTCAGGAAAGGCGCGAAGCATCCCAACGCGGCAAAGTTATTTGCTTTATGGGCCACCAGCGCCGAGGCGAATGAGATTTTTGAGCGGCATGCGTACATCGAAAACCTGGTTTTGAGCAAAGGCCCCATCTCCCAGAAAATCGCGAATGTCTTGAAGGATCGCAACATTAAAGTCTGGAGCTGGTTCGACAATCCGGAGACTGTGGCGAAATTCCAATGGTTCGAGTCGAGCGAGGGGAAAGAATACGCCAAGCTGGTCGCGCGGGCGCAGAAAGACGGGAAGTAAGACGGCCTGAGGCCTCCTTCGAATTCCGTCTCTCGCCGGCGGGTTAGTACTCGTTGAACATGCGCTGGAGCTCTCGCGCGTCGGAGGTTTTAGTCAACCCCAGCATCAGCAGGATTCGCGCCTTGTGCGCCGGCAGAGTGTCTCCTCGAACGAAAGCGTCGTCTGAACCGAGCGGAACCCGTCCTCTGCCCCCCCGGCTAGTGAGGACGACGGGGATCCCGGAGGCTGCCATACGCTGCAGCGCCTCTCTTTGGTCAACCGCCGGATTGCCGTTGAAAGCGTATCCATTGACCACCAGTCCGCGCGCGCCCGCATCGACGCAGGCGCGCGCTGCGGCGTCGTCCGCGCCCACATAGGCGGAGATGATGTCCACTCGGGGCAGCCGGCCGATCCGGCGGATGTCGAATTCGGATCGGGCGGTGTGCCGGCGCAATGGCGCACGGTAGAAACTGACCTGATCATTTTCGACGTGACCCAGCAGGCCGTGAGCCGGAGAGACGAATCCGCCCGGTCGTTGATTGCTCTTGACGACGTCCCGGGCGCAGTGAATTTCCTCGTGCAGAACGACGAGCACTCCCTTCCCCGCGGCATCGGGGGACAGGGCCACTCGGACGGCGTCGAGAAAGTTCCGGTCTCCGTCGTTGCCGATCGCGTCATGCATCCGTTGGGAAGCGACGCAGATCATCGGCTTGGAGGCCGGCACTGTGAGGTGCAAAAAATAAACCGTCTCCTCGAGAGTAAACGTGCCGTGCGTCAGGATCACGCCATCGACGTTCGGATCCTCGGCCGCCTCAGCCATCGACCGGGCGATCTCGATCCATTGGTCCAGGCGCATCGAGCCGCCGCGGATTCGGCTTACCTCAGTGATCTCAAAACCGGCCAATTCCCGGGCTTTCGGGATCTCCCTTAGGAGATCTTCCATGCCGATCAAGCCGTTGCTGGTATTTGCGATCGTGCCGCCCGTGGAAATAATCCTGATACGCGGAATCATCTAGCCCTCCCCGGCAGGTACTGGAGTTGTTTCTATCAGATTCGGTCTCGACATCTCAAGCCGGCGTGTTCGAAGTCCATCGGAAGACGAATTTCAAAATAGGGCTGACAGAGTTACGTTGCTACTACAAATTTCAAAATAGGGCTTGACAAGGCTGAAGGCCGGATATAAAAGTGGCCCGACAAATGTTTCACTATCCGAACTACGGTTTCACTACTGGCGCAAACGTTCCGCGGAGAGCCGGCGCGTGAACAGGATTGCAGCTTTGTCGCTTTTTCTCGCGGTCGTTGTGGCAGGCGGCGCGCCGCCTGCGTTCGCCCAGAGATCCGCTGCGCTGCAGCAGCTCGTCGAAGGCGCTCGCAAGGAAGGGCAGCTTGACCTGATGATCAGCTCATCGGTCGGAGGAGAGCAGGGGGCGAAGGAGCTCACGGACGCTTTCAAGCGACGGTTCGGGTTGGAACTCAGGATCAACGCCGACCTCGCCGGCCAGGAATCTCAGAAGTTCAATCAGGCCGTAACGGAGGGCAAGGCCGGGATCCCTCCGACCTACGATCTCATGCAAGGCACCGACGAGAACGTCCTGAGTCTCAAGGAGGCCGGCGGCGTCGAGCCGATCGCGAACTGGGAGTCGCTGTTGGCGGAGGTGGCTCCCGAGGCCGCCAAAGTGAAAGAGAAGATCAGCCCCCACAACCTGGCGGGTTACGGTTTTCTTTGGTCGACCCGCACGGCGGCGATTCTTTACAATCCGAAGACCATATCGGAAGCAGAGCTTCCCAAGACGTGGAAGCAGATGGGGGATCCAAAATACAAGGCCGCGTTTTCCGTGCCTCCTTTTACCTCGCTGAGTCTGATGGGGCTCCTTAAGTACGAAAAAGACGAATTGCTGGACATCATAAGATCGTGGGGCAGAAACAAGAGGGACGTTCTCGTTTACGACGCGGCGGCTCAGCGCGTCATGCTGGGCGATCTGAAGTTTAGCTACGGCAACACCGATATCTATATCGAGCAGAAGGCGAACGATCCGGGCGCTCCGCTCGAGGTATCCTTTTTCGAGGACCTGACGCCGAGAAGAAACGTGATGTACCTGGTGAGGAAGGGGGCGCGGCGTCCCAACGCCGCCAAGCTTTTCGCTCTCTGGGTCACGGGCGCGGAAGCCAACGCGATCATCGAGAAACGCAATTCGATAGAAAATTTAGGATTGGCGAGGGGTCCGGTGTCGAGCAAGATCGTGAAAATTTTGGAACGGAAAAACATCAAGCCGGCGAGTTGGTTCGACAGCCCCAAGACCGCCGAGAAGTTTTTGTGGCTTGGCACGGACGAAGGGAGAAAGTACAGCCAGGCGATCGCCAGAGCCCAGCGGGAGGGAAAGTAGCCTCTCCTTTGGCTGGGACAGGATGAATTCGCAATGTGAAGTCCCGTCCGATCGGCGCCCGGTCGAGTGGAGATATCTCCCATGAAAGCAAAAATACTTGCGGTTCTCTTTGCTGTCGCCGCCTTCGGAAACACAGCGGTTGCGCTTGCCCAGGGGGACGGCCCTTTGGCCCGGCTCATCGAGGCGGCCCGCCGTGAAGATCAATTGGACCTCACCATCACTTCTTCTCAAGGCGAGAAGGGCGGGAAGGAGCTTACCGATGCTTTCAAGAAGCGATTCGGCCTCAACTTTACGGTCAATGCGGATCTTTCAGGACAAGAGTCGCAGAAGTTCAACCAGGCGGTCGCGGAGACAAAGTCCGGCATTCCTCCGACTTTCGACGTGATGCAGGGAGAACCTCCCGTGGTGCTCGATTTGATTCAAGCCGGGGGAATCGAGCGCATTGAAAATTGGGAAGCTCTCCTTCAAACGGTATCGCCGGAGGCCTACAAGGTGAAAGAAAAAGCCAGCCCGGTGGGCGTCGCGGGCTACGGTTTCGTGTGGGCCAATCGGGTGACCGTCTTGATGTATAACCCCAAGGCGATCCCGCAGCAGGAGCTACCGAAAACCTGGAAGGATCTCGGCAACCCGAAATACCGGGGCGCTTTCACGATTCCTCCCTGGACCACCATCACACTCATGGGGCTGCTCAACTACGACAAGGACGAATGGCTTGAGGTGGTTCGAAGCTGGGGAAAACTCAAGCCGCAAGTGCTCCACTACGCCGCGGCGGTCGAGCGGATGATGATCGGCGATCTGAAATTTCTGGAGACCAACACGCATTATTATTTCAACCACAAGGCGAAAGACCCCAGTGCGCCCATCGAGATGAGTTTCTTTTCGGATTTTACGCCCACGCGCGAGGTTGCTTACGTGGTGCGCAAAGGCGCGAAGCACCCGAACGCCGCCAAGCTCTTCGCCCTGTGGGCCACCACGGAAGAGGCGAACCGAATTTTCGAGAAATATTCGGTCATCGAAAACCTGTCGCTCGGGACGGGTCCGGTGACGCGAAAAACGCTGGAAAAGCTGAGGCAAGCCAACGTGAAGCCCGTCAGTTGGTTCGACAACCAGCAGAGCCTGGAAAAATTCCTCTGGCTCGGGACCGAGGAAGGGCGGAAGTACAGCCAGGCGATCGCCAGAGCTCAGAGGGAAGGCAAATAAGCCCGCCGGTTTTGCAGGTAAGGGTCTCATAGACATGGAAAAGGTGGCCGACGTTTCGCTCTCGTCGTCTGGTGTACAAGCGGCGAAATCCTTGCGGGAAATCATCAGCGGCAACTCCATAGCCGTTTTTTTCGCCTGGGCGGCGTGCGCGGTCATCTTGCTTTTGACGACGCTGATTCTGTGGATGAGCTTCTCCCGCGGCCTGCCCTTCGAGTCCGGTTTCTCTCCGGACAATTACGCCGAGGTATTCGGTTCCGAGCATTTCTGGACGGTTGTTCTGAATACGGTCGGGGTCGGCCTGGGCACCGTTGCGATCAGCATTTTCTTCGGCGTCCCCCTCGCCTGGTTGCTCAACCGGACGGACATCCCGATGCGCTCCCTCTTCATCACCATGCTCGCCGTGACGGTGATCATGCCGGGATTGGTGAAGGCCATGGGATGGATCATGCTGCTGAGTCCGCAGGTCGGTCTCCTCAACCGGCTCGTGATGGGAATTTTCCGGTTGCGCGAAGCCCCGTTCGACATCAACAGCCTGTGGGGAATTTCTTTCATCCAAGGTTTGATGCTGACCCCGTCGATGTTCTTTCTTATCTCGGGGCCCATGCGTTCCCTCGATTCCGCCCTCGAGGAAGCCGCCGAGGTGGTCGGGGCGAACCGCCTGAAAATCATTGTTTGGATCACCTCGCCCATGCTTTGGCCGGCCATCCTGGGAGGGATCATCTATATTTTCATGACGGCCATCGCCATGTTCGAGGTGGCCGGTTTGCTTGGAGGGTTGAGTGAAAACCGGATCCTGGCGACGGAGATTTTTCTCGCCGTCCAGCCCTTCGAAGGCAGTTCCGAGATCAAATACGGCGTCGCCGGAGTCTATGGGTTGCTGATCATGGCGCCGAGTTTGTTCGCGTTGTTCTTCTATTTCCAATCCCTCAAGCAGGCGCACCGCTACGCGGTGATCACGGGCAAAGGCTACAAGCCCAAAGACTTCCCGTTGGGAAGTCTCCGCTACCCCGCCATTCTATTTGTTCTCTTCTACCTCGCGCTGGCCGTGTTTTTGCCGTTCGCGGTTTTGCTGTGGGCTTCCCTTCTTCCTTCGCTCAGAATGCCTTCCGTCGAAGCCCTGTCGTTGGTCAGCTTCAAGTGGTACTCCGAGATTCACTACCTGCTCGGCGGCTTCGACGTCATGAGAAACACGCTCCTCCTGGTCGTCGGCAGCTCCGCGCTCGTATTGTTTTTCAGCTTCATGATCTCCTGGGTCGTGGTCCGAACCAAACTTCGGACGAGGAGACTGGTGGATACGATTTCCATGTTGCCCCATGCCATTCCGGGAATAGGATTTGCCTTCGCCTTGCTGATTGCGGGGATCATGACCGCCAAGTGGTTTCCGTGGGTGCCTTTTTACAATACGGTCTGGATCATCATCGCGGGCAATGTTTTGAACCGGCTGTCGTACGCAACCCGCATCACCAACGCGGCGCTCATCCAGGTCCAGCAGGAGCTGGAAGATGCCGCGTTGATATGCGGCGCCCGCAAGTGGGTTTCCATGTTGCGCGTGATGATGCCGCTGATCCGGCCGTCTTTGGTGTTTGCCGGACTCTGGACGGCGCTGCTGGTCTTTCGCGAAGTGAGCATGGCGTTGCTGCTCATCGGCCCGAAGAACAAAGTGCTCGCCACCCAGCTCTGGATTTTATGGCGTCAGGGCGATTTGTCTCAAGCGTCCGCGCTCAGCATCGTTTTGATCCTTATCACCGGCCTGCTGATCCTCGTCGTGCAAAGGGCCACGGGAAAAATCGGGGAGCCGAGGAGTCTTCCTCAGCTGGGTGGAGGAGGCTAGACCACGGAGAATTTATGTTGCGCGTAAAAAATCTTCGGAAAAGCTACTTCATGTCGGAAGGCGCCGTCCCGGCCGTCCAGGGCATCAGTTTCGATATCGACGAAGGCGTTTTTCTGACGTTGCTGGGCCCGTCGGGTTGCGGGAAGACAACCACCCTCAGGTGCGTCGCCGGTTTGGAGACGCCGGACAGCGGCGAGATCTATATCGGCAACGAGCCGGTCTTTCTCGACGGAAAGGGTATCCTCGTTCCCCCTTTCAGGCGCGGTGTCGGCATGGTGTTTCAGTCCTATGCCATTTGGCCGCACATGACCGTCTTCGAAAATGTCGCTTTCCCGCTGGTTCACGGCGGCTTCAAAGCGCCCAAGGCCCAGGTGAAGGAGCGGGTCAGGAAGGCTCTCGAGCTGGTCGGTCTGGCCGCGCAGGAAAACCGGCCTGCACCTTTCTTGAGCGGCGGCCAACAGCAAAGAGTATCGCTCGCTCGCGCACTCGTGTACGAGCCCAAGCTTCTCCTGTTGGACGAACCGCTGAGCAACCTCGACGCGAAGCTGCGCGAGGAGATGCGCCTCGAGCTTCGCGAGCTGGTCAAGCGGCTGAAGATTTCGACGCTATACGTGACTCACGACCAGGAAGAGGCACTCGTTCTGTCCGATCAAATCGCGGTGATGTCGGAAGGGCATATCCTGCAAAAGGGCTCGCCGCGCGAAATCTATCTCGACCCGCGCCATCCGTTCGTCGCCAATTTCGTCGGGAACGCAAATTTCATCGAGGGCTTCGTCGAGCCGGGGAAGAACGGCCATCCGGACTTTGTGGTCGGCACGGCTCTGGGCCAGATGTCCTGCCGGCTTTCGAGCGAGATCGCCAAGGGGGAGCGCGTTTCACTGGTGTTCCGGCCCGAGGACGTCGTGATCCACACTACGGCTCAGTCTTCGAGGGTGAATACGTTTCCGGGGATAATCGAGCGGCTGATTTTTCTCGGCAACAGAATTTATTGCGAGATCCGCAGCGGCGCGTTTCTACTGCACGGCGAGACCAACGCGCGGACCGAAATTCAGCAGGGCGCGAACGTTTTCGTGGAAATCCCCGCGGACTACGTCCGTGTCCTACGGGCTCAGTGATTCTGCATTTCATCGCGCGGGGAAAGAGTTAAGTGAAGCAACGGCTCGTTTTTGCGGAGACTCTATGGCGGTAGATTCGGGCGATCGGACGGGAATTCAAGACCATCTGCGTTACGTGGGCCGTTCGATACGCCGCGTCGACGGCGATCAAAAGGTCACGGGAAGGGCGGTGTTCACGGCCGATCATGAACTTCCCGGAATGCTCACCGGCAAAATCCTGCGCTCGCCTCATCCGCACGCTCGCATCCGGTCCATCAACGTCGGCCCCGCGCTCAAGGTCAAAGGGATAAGAGCCGTGATCACGGCTCTGGACTTGCCGCCGATCCGGTTCGGCAGCGGGGTTTTTGACAAAACGTTGCTGGCTCTCGAAGTGGCCCGATACGCGGGCGAACCGGTGGCGGCGGTGGCCGCAGAATCCGCTGCAAGCGCCGAGGAGGCGATCCGCAGCCTGGAAGTGGATTACGAGCCGCTCGAGGCCGTGTTCGATCCTGAAGCAGCGATGGATCCCAAGCAGAGGATTCTGGTTCATCCGAATCTAAGTAGTTATCAGCGGGCAGCGGCTTGGACTCCCGATTTCTTGGGCAGGCCCAACATCAGCAACTACTTTGCGATCAAGAGGGGAAATCTTGCCGAGGGATTCCGGCAAAGCGATTTTTTTGTCGAGAACACGTTTGAGATCACGCCGATCCAGCACGTGCCGATGGAGCCGCATTGCGCCGTCGCGCGGCCCGATCCCGACGGAGGCCTGACGGTTTGGTCCCCGGCCAGGGTTCCGAACCATGTGTTGAGCCTGATACCCCAGACCTTGAAAGTTCCTCCGCACAAGCTTCAGGTCGTGACGCTGGAGATCGGAGGCACTTTCGGCGGCAAGAGCGACGGCCAGATCGAGGGTATCTCAGCCGCTCTGGCGATCAAGAGTCGCCGCCCCGTGAAGGTCCTCTTGGGACGGGAAGAAGAGTTTCTCACGGTTACCAAGCACGCCTTCAGAGTGAAGGTCAAGGACGGCGTGAAGAACGATGGCACCGTTCTGGCCCGGGACGTTCGGGTCATTCTGAACGGTGGGGCTTATTCTACGGGATTTTCGGTCACGCGAAACTGCACATTCGGAATCGCGAACTCTTACAAAATTCCCCACGTCTCGGTCGAGGCGTTTCGCGTCTACACGCATCTGCCGGCGGCAGGCGCCTTTCGCGGTTTTGGCATTACCGACGTGACCTGGGCCATCGAGCAGCAGACCGATCTCATTGCCGAGAAGCTCGGTTTG
>MGSS01000093.1:0-2996 GCA_001798595.1 Deltaproteobacteria bacterium RIFCSPLOWO2_12_FULL_60_19
CGACCCACGTCCTTCGCGGCATCAACCTGCAAGTCGAGCAGGGCGAGTTTGTCGGCGTGATCGGCTTGAGCGGCGCGGGGAAGTCGACGCTGCTTCGCTGCATCAACCGTCTCATCGACCCCACCTCGGGCGAGATTTATCTTCCGCGCTCGGTGTTCGACCCTCAGGCCGACGGCGCGCGGATCGACGTCCTCAAGCTCAACCGGCGCGAGCTGCGCCTGCTCAGGCGCAAGGTCGGGATGATCTTCCAGCAATTCAACATCGTCAAGCGGCTATCGGTGATCGAGAATGTCCTTTCCGGGGCGCTCGGATATCGAAGCGGCCTCAAAAGCTGCCTCAAGCTCTTCTCGCGCGAGGACAAGCGGCGCGCGCTGGTCAATTTGAAGCGCGTCGGGCTGCTCGATCACGCCTACAAGCGCGCCGACGCGCTCTCCGGCGGCGAGCAGCAGCGCGTGGCGATCGCGCGCACGCTGATGCAAAATCCCGCCATTATCCTCGCCGACGAGCCGGTCTCCAGTCTCGATCCCAAACTCTCTAGAGTCGTGTTGGATATTCTCAAACGCGTCTGCAAGGAGGACGGCATCACGGCGCTGGTCAGTCTTCACACGCTCGAACTCACCCGCGAGTACGCCGACCGCGTCGTGGGACTGGCCTACGGCGAGGTCTTCTTCGACGGCCCGGTGAAAGATCTCACGGACTCCATAGTGGAAAGAGTGTATCACGACGTGAAGACCAAGGGATGAACAGTCAATTGTGCTTTCGCGGCTTCAAGTTTCGAGTCTTAAGTTCCGAGCTGACCCGCAACTCGAAACCGACCGAGGTGTCACCATGAAACGAACCCTCGTGGTTTTTCTCCTTGCAATGTTTGCGGTTGCCGGTCGCGCGGCCGGACAGCCTCAGTACCAGGCCAATCTCGGCTCCGTGCGCGAAGCCATCGCCAGGGGCGAAGGCCCGGCGGTTTTAGCCTTCCTTGAGACGCAAGCCGCCGAAGCCGAGCGCAGCGGCGAATGGGCCAAGGCGGCGAACGCCTACAACCTCGCGTGCGATGCCGCCAGGAGCATCGGGCAGTTGCAGAAGGCGATCACCTTCGGCAACAAGAGCCTGGCTGCCGCCGAGAAGGGCAGGCTGCCGGTACAGGAGGTAAGCGCGATGCTGTACCTGGTCTTCGCTCACCGCGCCGCTGGCCAGTACGCCAAGGCGCGGGAATGGACGGATAAGGGCATCGAGACGGTCAAGAAATTAGACCACTCGTTCTTCCGCGACCGGCTCGAGTTCAATCTCTATCGGATGCTTGGGTTGGATTTTCTCCGCCAGCAGCAGCCGCAAAAGGCAGTCGAGTATATCGCCTATTCGCTCCAGGTCCAGGATTCGCTGTTGAGCCGCTTGAAGCGCCAGCCGACCTCCAACGCCGCTCTCATCCAAACTATGGCGAATGTGCAGGTCGGCATTCTTTATGACCTCGGGACCGCGTACCGCAGGGCGGGCAATCAGCCGGAAGCGGTTCGGGCGTACGAAAGAGCCGTCGCTCTCATCAAGGAAACCGGGCTCAGGAGCTCGATGGAGGGGTTGATCTATTACGGCCTGGGATCGCTCTACGTCAATCAGAAGGCGTATCCGCTCGCGCTGGAACACCTTGGCAAGGCGGTCGAGATGGCGGAAAAGCAGCAGTTGGGGAATCTAATTTACCTCGCCAACGGCAGTATGGCGGACGCCTATCTTCAAACCGGCAAGCCGGCTGAGGCAATCCCGTTCTACAAGAAGGCGATCGACAGCATCGAATCCACCCGCTCCCTGTTTGAGTCCGAAGAGTCGCGCAGCGCGTTTTTTGAGGACAAGCGGGGAATCTACGGCGGCATGGTGGTCGCGCAGCTGCGCGCGAAACATTTTGCCGAGGCATTCAACTATGCCGAGCGGGCGCGCTCGCGCGCCTTTCTCGACATCCTGGGGAGCCGCGTGCAACTGGCGCGCGGCGGGAGCCTGTTGGAGGAGGAGCGCGCTTTGCAGGGGCGGATCAGCGCGCTGCAGGCAAGAATGGCCGGACAGGAAGAGGACAGCGCCGACCGGCAGCGTTTCCGACGCGAGTTGGACGAGGCGCAAAAAGCGTACAACGATTTTCTGGCAAGGGTGAGGAAAGCGGACAAGGAGCAAGCGTCGCTCATGAGCGTGGAGCCGCTGACGCTCAAAGAGGTGCAGGTGCTGCTGGAGCCCGGGGTGACGATGCTGGAATATTTTGTGACGCCGGGGGCGGTGCTTTTATGGGTGGTGGAGAAAGACCGGCTGCGATACGTCAATATACCGATCCCCAGGGCCAAGCTCGTCGGCCAAGTCACTTCGCTCAGAGAGACCATCTATCAAGTCGCAGAGAAGGAAAAATTCAGGGCCTCATCCCAGGAGCTTTACAAACTTCTCATCGAGCCCGCGCTGCTATACCTTCGCGGCAAGGAGCTGCTCATTGTTCCGCATGACGTGCTTCACTATGTGCCGTTTCAGGCGCTGTTGTCCGCTACGGGAAGCTACCTGATCCAGGAATACCCCATCTACTATTTATCCAGCGCCAGCTTGATGCAGTTTACCCGGGGGAAGAAGCATGCAGCCGGCGGAAGGGCGCTGGTCCTGGGCAATCCGAGTCTGGGCGACGACGCCTACAACCTCCGTTTTGCGGAACGGGAGGCAAGGGAGGTGGCAAACGTCTATCCTCAAAGCGCCGTGTATCTAAAAACTGAAGCAACCAAGCCCACGGCGCTCTCGCTTAGCCCCAAGTACGACATGCTGCACTTTGCGGTGCATGCGGAGCTTAGCGAGGAGGACCCGATGGGCTCGGCGCTGTTGCTCGCGGGGGTCGGCAAAGAGGATGGCCGGCTCAAGGTGGGAGAGATATTCTCATTGAATCTCCAAGCCAACCTGGTGGTGCTGTCGGCGTGCGAGACGGGGTTGGGGAAGCTCAGCAACGGGGATGAGATGATCGGGCTGACACGCGCGTTTATCTACGCCGGGAC
>MGSS01000093.1:3009-20791 GCA_001798595.1 Deltaproteobacteria bacterium RIFCSPLOWO2_12_FULL_60_19
GCGTTTATCTACGCCGGGACGCCGTCCATCGTGACGACGTTGTGGAAGGTCAATGATCGGGCAAGCTACGAGTTGATGAAGGAGTTTTATCAGCACTTGAAAGCCGGGAAGAAATCCGAGGCGCTGCGCCAGGCGCAGCTCAAGACGATGCAGGAATTTCCCGAGCCGTTTTACTGGGCCGCGTATCAACTGACGGGGGAGCCGTAGGAGCGATGGCGATCTTAGAAATCCTGAAACGACGGAAGCGGCGGTTTTATAAATCTCTGGTTCTGGGATTTTCCGTCTGCCTTGTCACTTCGCTCATCTCCTACATGGGCTACCTCGAAGCATTCGAGGCCAAGGCGCTGGACGCCCTGCTGTGGCTGCGGGGGAGAGTCCGTTCGCCGGAAATCGTTTTGGTGCAGATCGACGATCAGGCCTTTCATAACCTGGGGGAAAAACAGCCGCTGCCGCGCGCCTACATTGCCGGGCTGATCGACACGCTTCACAAGGGCGGCGCGAAAGTCATCGGCGTCGACATCGAGTTCAAAGTCAAGACCGACCCGCGCGACGATGAGATGCTGCTGCTGGCGATCCGGAATGCCTCGGAAGACGGTCTCAGCAAAGTCGTGCCGGTTTATATCATCAGGCCGGACAAAGAAGTGAACGATACGGTGCTCTTCACCCACTCGCCGTTCTTCAGTCCCAAGCTTTCGGTGGTTTCCGGCTTCGCCAACGCGCCGATCGATTCGGACGGGCTGGCCCGCCAGTTGCCTCTGGCCGTGAGGGGGAGCGACGGAAAAATTCTGCCCTCGCTCGCGCTGGCGGTGCTGGCGCGCTACGCGGGATATGACGCCGCGCGGCTGGAAGCCATGATGAACCGGGCGAATCGGGCGGACCGACCGGACCGGGTCACGCTGCCTCTGCCTGAGTGGGATAAGTTCCAGGGCAAACTTCTTCCCCAGCCGACGCCGCTCTCGTTTGAGATCGACGAGCACTGGAAGATCAACTTCGCCGGCGCCCAGGGGAGTTTCACGGCGATCCCCAGCGATCCGGTCTTCCAACTCTCCAAGCTCAAGGTCCCGCTGGCCGGGGACAATCCGTTTCGCGGCAAGATCGTGCTGATCGGCGCGAGCTTCGGCGACAGCCGCGACTTTTTTCCGACGCCCAGGGGACTGATGAGCGGCGTCGAGATCCACGCCAACATCATCCACACGATTCTCTCGCGCTCGCAGATCCAGACGGCGCAGCGCTGGGTCGGGCTGTCGCTCTCGCTCGTCTTCGCGCTGGCGATGAGCCTGCTGCTCACGTTGTTCCGCCCGATGGTGGCGACCGTTGTCTCTCTCACCGCCATCCCGCTGCTGCTGATCCCCCTCAGCTATTTGGCGTTCGCGCGGCTCCGCATCTGGGTGGATTTCGTGACTCCGCTGCTCGCCATTCGCTGGGGGGCGACCATCGCCGACTATCTGGAGAGCCGCCATGTCCGGCGTTCCCTCGGGCAATACGTGGACTACGAGGTGGCGAATCAAATCGTCGATCAGGAGGAGACGCTCAGCGGGCAGACGCGACAAGCGACGGTCTTTTTCACCGACGTCAGAAACTACACGACGCTCTGCGAGGGCAGAACGCCTGAAACGGTCGTCGCCATCCTGAACGAGCTGTTTGCCATGATGAGCAAGGCGATCAAGAGCCACCAGGGATGCATCGTGGACTTTATCGGCGACGCGGTGTTGGCAGCCTTCGGCGCGCACAAGGACGATCCCGACCACGCGGCAAACGCGGTGGCGACGGCGCTGGAGGCGCAGGCCGAGCTTGACAGGCTCAATGTAACTTGGCAAAAAAGGGGTATCCCGCGCCTGCAGATCGGCGTCGGCATACATTCCGGCGAAGTCATCGCGGGGATTGTCGGTTCGGGGGCGCGAAAGAAATTCGGCGTGACCGGCGACACGGTCAACACGGGCTCCAGGGTCGAAGGGCTGAACAAAGAATTTTCCACCTCGATCCTCATCACGCGCGAGACGGTGGAGCGATTGAACGGGCAGTTCAAGGTAGAGAGCCACGGTGAGGTGAAGGTGAAGGGACGGGAGAAGCCGGTCGAGGTTTTTGAGGTGCTGGGAGCGGAGAAGGCGGCTTAAATACCGTCCGAAATGCAAAAGGCAAAGTGCAAATTGAAAAATGCAAAGTTAGAAGAGATGAAATCCCGAAGACCGATGGAAAGCGGCACTTGGGATAATTGACCCCTGAATTCGATCGGTCGGGCATTTTGACTTTTGCATTTTGCGATTTTCATTTTGCATTGTGTTTGTTCTTCGCTCAGGTCCGTAGGAGGTTCACATGAAAGCAAAACTCCCTTTCTTGCTGTTGCTGGGCGTGCTCTTTGGCGCGTTGCTTCCGGTCGGCGCTTCGGCGCAGGACGCCGTAGCGGTGATTACGGAGGTCAAGCTCAATCGCGGCGACGTGCAGATCCAGCTTCCGGGGAAGAAAACCTGGGAGAAGCCGGGGATGCTGCAATCCCTCTACGCGGGGACGCAGGTGCGGGCTTCCAAAGACGCCGCCACGGTGGTGCTTTTCACCGACGGGGCGCGGACGGTCACGATCAACGAGAAAAACTCTCCGTTCGAAATTAAGCCGGGCGATGCCAAAGGCGGGCAGGGGGGCGGCGTAAAAGACGCGGCCACCGCGCTGCTGGGCAAGAAAAAAGCGCCGTCGTACGTAGCCCTCGCGGTTCGCGGCGGCAAGCGCCCGCCGGTGTTGGTCGCCCCGCGCAACACCAAGCTGCTGTCGGATTCGCCAACCCTCCAGTGGATGGGCATGGAGCGCCAGCCGGGCACGGTGCGGGTTTTCGGCCCGCAAGGCGCGATCTGGTCGGCGGAGAATATCTCGCTCACGCAAATCAAATATCCCGCTTCCGCGCCGCAGTTAAAACCCGGCGTGGAATACGCCTGGGTGATCGAGAAGAAAGGTTTTCCCGTAGGCAAGGTGCCGTTTAAAATTCTGCCGGCAGACGACGCCAAGGCGGTGCAGCAAAAGCTGGCCTCGCTTCAGGATGCCGCCGGCCTGCCGAAAACGACGCAGGCGATCCTCAAGGCCGGGTTGCTCTCTTCCAACGAGCTTTACTACGAAGCGAGAGAGGTTTTGACCGATGCGGTCAACGAAGACCCCGACGAGCCTACGCTGCATTTTCTGCTGGCGGAGGTTTACGAAAAGACCGGATTGAAAGACTTGGCGTCCGAGGAGTATAGCGAGTCCGAATTCCTCCTGAAGAAAAAACAATAGGCCGGCCATAAAGGCCCATAGGCTTCGTTGCGCTCGGCCCGCTTCGCGTCAACGTACCGCAAGAGTACGCCGCCGCTCGCGGGCCATCGTGCGCCTCGCCTCTGGGACCTTTCTGACCGGCCTGACAAGAGAGCTTTTCACGAGCTGGCGAAAACGCGAGACTTAGTCTGCCTACTGCTGCCTGCCCGCTGCCTACCGTATTTAACCTATCAATCCCAGATATCTCCAGTAGGGGATCGCGGCCATCAGGCCGAGGATGTAAGCGAGCGCGTAGAACGGGTTGACGCGCGACATGAGCGAATAGTCGAAGCCCTTCCCTTCGCTGGTCGAGTAGGCCAGCGTGTGCCAGTCCACCTGGAATTTGAAGAACCACACCTCCGACGCGATGAGGATGATCATCGCCATCACCCAGGGGCTGATCTCCATTTCAACCGAGAGCGGGATCAGCGCCACGCACAGCGTGACGACCGTGAGAAAGCTCGTAAAGATCAGCTTCAGCGCGTAGCTCAAGAGCGCGATGATGATGAACGAGATCGCCGGCCGGTCTAAAAACGGCAGCAGCAGGGGAGAGATAAATTCCACCAGCCACTGATCGATTTTTGCCCGGGTGAGGAGCGCCGGGATACTCAGCGTCGCGCCCATGTAGATGAGCAGCTCCCAATCGATTCCCTTCTTGATCATGCCCCAGCCGAGGACCCCCGTGTTGATCAGGACGCAGAGCGCGATGAGGGCGATCCAGGCGCCGTCGATCTTGTGGTACGAGATGGTGAGCCAGCCGGTGACCGTGAACAACAGCACAGCGAGAGTGATCCACTCCTTCTGCGACAGCGGTCCGAGGACATCGAGCTGCGTTTGGACCATTTTGTAAGAGATGTTTGCTTGAGCCTCCGGCCGATAGAGGAACATAATGCTTAACAAGATCACCACCACGACGACCAGAGTCGGCGGCACAGCGGCGACAAACCAGTAACCCCAGGTAAACTGGGCGCGGACGTCGACGGGCAGGAGTCCCCAGGCGATGAGGCTGGTGGTCGAGCCGGTGAGAAACAGAAAGCCCAACTGTCCCAGGCCGAGAAAGCTCGCGGCAAAGAGGCCGGTCGATGCCTTAGACGGATTTTTGTACCCCAGGCTCTCGGAGAGATTGACCAGCATTTGGCTGATGATCGCGGTGCGCGCGCTTTGCTGTGGGATCAGGGCCATCACGACGATTCCCATGATGCCCAGCGCGAAAACCTGCCAGTAATAGTTCAAGGGAAAAAGGCGGACGAGTCGCAATGAGAGACGGTAAAACAGCCCCGAGCTGGTGATCGCCGCACCCAGTCCTAACACTCCCAAAGTCATGAACCATGTGGTGCTGGCGAAGCCGCCCAAAACCATCTCCGGCGCCGCTAATTTCGTCAATATCAGTCCCAGAGCGAAGATGAGCGCAACGCCGTAGTCGGGCAGGACCCAAAAGACCCAGTAGATCAACGTCAGGCTGAGCAGGCCGAGTTGTTTGGTGGCTTCCGGCTCAAGGCCGATGTCAGGCGTCCAGAACCACAGCCAGGCCCAGACGACGAGGCCGGAAATCGCGCCGAACCATTTTCCCAACGACCCCTGCGCGTACAGGCCGCCTAAGAATGGCACGGCGTTGCGCCAGTTGAGCCCTTGCCCGCTTGCCGGCGCCGCCGGCTTCGGCGCATGGGCCGCTTTTCCCCGGCTCCAAACGGCGCCAGTAGCTCCGGTTGAAAGCGCCGCGGTCTCCTGCTCCACGAGGTTGAGCGCGCTGCGGAGACAGTTGAGCGCCTGAGCGTACTGTTTTTCCTCGACAAAACGATCGGCCATGCTCTGAGAGCGCGCCAGGGCCTCGGCGTCGAGCGCGGCGGCGCCTCTTTGAGAGAGCACCTCTTTATAGACTCTGACCGCCCCAGCGAAATCTCCCAAGTGGGCCAGCGTTCTCGCCTTGATGTGGACCAGGGCCGGATCGGAGAAAAAATGGTCCGGCGGAATTCTTTCCACCGCATCTTTCACCGCGGGCGCCGACCCGTCCAGCAATTCCGCCGTGTGAGTCGCCACCAGGCGCGCCACCCCGGACCAATCTTTGGCCTCCACCCGATGGTGGATCGCCCGGTCCCAGATCCCGAGCGCTTCGTGCCGCTCGGCTATTTGAGCGTGAAGGCGCTGCCTGGCATCTTTGCCTTCTTCGGCGGCAAGCCTTTCCGTCAGGAAATCGCGGAAGAAGCCGTGCAGCTCGTACCTTCCGTCTTCGAGCGAGCGGAGCAGCGGCGAGCGGCTCTTTTCCAAGGCGGAGAGATATTGTTTCGCCCCTTGCGTTTCCAGGAAATAGTCGGCGCTTCCGGGCTCGATGGAGGCGAGCAAAGCGGCGCGCCGGAAGAAGCGCTGTTCTTCGGGCGCAGCAGCAGCGTAAAAGTCCTCCGCCAGGGAGTTGAAGGCGTCCCGGCCTTTGGAATATTGCTGCTCGACGCGGGCGAGCCGCTTGCTCAGCGTGGCGCAGAAGTGGAGCAGCCAGGTGGGATGCTTTTCGATGAGATCGTCCCAGGCTTCGCGGCTGAGTCGCCACAGCGTTGCGTCTTTGACCGTAATGATCGTCGCGGAGCGCGGCTCGCCGGACAGCAGGGCCATCTCGCCGAACCAGTCCTGCGGTCCCAGCACGGCGATGATTTCCGACCGGCCGCCGCTCCCTTGCAGCACGACCTCCACGGCCCCGGTATGAACCATGTAGAAGGCATCGCCTGTGTCGCCCTGGGAAAAGATCGTCGTTCCCGCCGGGTAGCCCTTCTCCTCGAGTTTGCCCAGGACCTTCGCCACGTCTTCGCGCGAGAGGCCGGAAAAGAGGGGGATGTTTCTTATGGCGTCGGCTAGTTCAGCCATCGTCTTCCAGGATTATCGAACCACTTTATCGGCTTTTTTGAGCGCGGCCGGAGGGATGGTGTGCCCGATCGCGTTGGCCATGCGTAGATTGATCAACAGATCGTATTTCTCGGCGCGCTCGACCGGCAGATTTTTCGGCGACGCGCCTCTAAGAATTTTGTGGATCATCGCCGCGGCTTGCACCCCCATCCGGTAGTAGTTGGCGCCGTAGCTCGCCATGCTCCCTTTGGGCGCCCAGTCGGCGCCGTCGAACATGGTCGGCAGGCTCTGCTGCCGCGCGGCCTCGAAAATGGTATCCGCCTGGCTTTCGACCAGGTCGTCGGAGACCTGGAAGATCGCGTCGCCATCCATCTTTTGCAGCGCGCCCAAGGCGCTCTTTAACTCGTCGACTGTCTTCACCGTGTGCTCGACGACATCGAGGCGCAAGCGCGTCGCTTCTTTCTTGGCGGCGGCGAAGCTCGTCTTGGAAAAGGGATTGTTCGAGTCGTATAAGATGTGCACGCGTTTCAGGTTCGGCACGATCTCTTTGAGAGTTTCCAGCCGCTTGCCCGTCATCTCCGGCGAAAACGCGGCGACGCCGGTGACGTTGCCGCCGGGCTGCTTGAGATTCTTTACCAGGCCTATCGCGATGGGATCGGCGGAGTGGCGAAACACGATCGGGATCTCCCGCGTCGCAGCCATCGCGGCTTGCGTCGCGCGCGTCCCGATGGTGAATATGAGATCGACCTTTTTGTTGACCAGCTCCGCCGCCGCGGGTTGGAGCGCGCCCCGTTCGCCTTTCAGATCTTTCACTTCGATGACGATGTTGTCGCGCTCCTTGTACCGCAGTTCCTTAAGCCCGTCGCGAAGGCCGCGGATAGTCTGCGTCTCCGACGGGCCGGACTGCGCGATGAGGATGCCGATCCTGAGCTTCGGCGCGCCCTTTGCCGCCGCGCCCGCCGTCGCGGCGCAAGTCAATACTGCTATCCCCGCGAGCCATGCGTTCACTCGTTTCTTCATGTTGCGCTCCGTGCGGATTGGATTAGCCTGGAGCGTAGCCCATTGGACGGATTTATGTCAATCGTTATTCTGAGCCGGTCGTGGTTCAGTTTCTCGAAAATTTGTAGGGGTGACCCCTTCGACTCGGCTCAGGACAGGTCTGTGTGGTCGCCCAAAGGCCGGGCGGCTAGGTAGGGGCGACCGGCCGGTCGCCCCTACGAAGACAAATCGTTCAAATCAAATTGAACCGGTACCTCCACGCCGATGGACATCGATGGCGACTCCGTGTAAAGCTATCCTGCCGGCCGTGATCACCCACCTGCTCATCATACTTTGTCTCGTCTTCGCGTGGGTTTCTCCCGCCCTGGGCCAGACCGCGCTCACCATTCTGCATACGAGCGAGCATCATGGAACGTTGCAGCCGATCGAGAACGGCGCGTTCAAAGGACTGGGCGGTGTGGTCCGCCGTGGCGGACTGATCGAGCGCATCCGGCGGGAAACCAGGCATGTGCTGCTGCTCGACAGCGGCGATTTGATGGTCGGCACCGCCATGTCATCGGTCTTTCGCGGCGAGCCGGATATCGCCGCTATGAAATTAATGCGCTACGATGCTTTGACGCTGGGCAACCACGATTTCGATTTCGGCATCGCCCACCTGGGCGCGCTCAGAAAACAGGCCGGCTTTCCCTTCCTGTGCACGAACCTCAAGCCGAAAAAAGCCGGCGTCTGCCAGCCGTTCGCGATCAAATCGTTCGGCCCGCTGCGCGTCGGGCTGATCGGGCTGATCGGCCGGAGAAGCTATCCGGACCTGATCAGCCGCAGTGCCGTCAAAGAACTGGAATTCTCCGACCCGATCGCCGCGGCAAAAAAGGCCGCCCGCGACCTGCGTAAGCAGGTCGATCTTCTGGTCGCCGTCACGCATCAGGAGCCGGAGGAAGACGCCGCGCTTGCCGTCGCGGCGCCGGAAATTCAGGTGATCGTCGGCGGCCACATCCTGGGCTTCGATGGGATCATGCTGCCCGCGGCCGGGCTGGTGCTGCATAGCCGGGTCGAGCCCGTCGCGGGCGGCCCGATCCTGGTCAGAACCCATCAGCTTGGACGGACGCTGGGGCGGTTGGATATTGTCTTTGAAAACGGATTGCGCGCCGCTCAGGCGCGGAATCTCCCGATTGATGAGAGCGCGCCCGAAGACGGAAAGTTGCGCGGCCTGGTTCAGGGTTACGCGCGCCGGCTGGACGCGGCGGTCAATCGAACGCTGGGTCGGGCTGAGGTCGAGCTGCAAGGCGATGGCGCGGCGGTGCGCACCCGCGAAACCAACTTCGGCAACCTGCTCGCCGATCTTGCGCGCCGGCATGCCGGCGCGGAGATCGCGCTGGTCAACGGCGGCGCCGTTCGAGGGGGTATTCCCGCGGGGACGGTGACGCTCAAGAGGGTCATGGGCGTCCTGCCTTACGACGACCCGCTTATTGCGATGAAGCTGACCGGCCGGCAGCTCAGCGGCGCGATGGAAAACAGCGTCGGCGAGCTGCCACGGGCCGCCGGGCGATTTCTCCAGGTGTCGGGCTTGAATTATCTTTTCGATCCGGCAGCCCCGTCCGGCGCGAGAGTGAAGCAAATCACCGTCCAACGCGCCCAGTTGCAGGACGATCGGGAGTACGGCGTGGCGGTTTTCGGTTTTATTGCGGGCGGCGGCGACGGCTACTCGGTTTTTCCCCAGGGGCGGGAGCGGGTCGATCATCAGGTGCCCCTGCGCGATCTACTCATAGCGGCGCTCAAAACCGGGCCGCTTTCCGCGCAGGAAGAGGGGCGGATTAGAGAGGCCGCAGGCCTAAGGCAAAAGTAAAAATGCAAAATGCAAAATGCAAAGTGCAAAATGAAGAAAGCGGAAGACCGTAGGGGCAGACCCGCGTGTCTGCCCTGTAGGGGCGCGATGCATCGCGCCCAAGTTGAGAGCGTGATGCGAGAGGAGGAATAGCCGTGGCGGAACAATCGGCCGCAAAAAGCGAAGTGGATATTTTTTCGGAGGCGCCGCCCGCGCCGAAGAGGGGCGCGCGGCTGGTTCTCTGGCTGGCGCTGCTGTTGCTCGTTCTCATTTGGTCATTTCAGGGCGCCAAGATACGGCCGGGTGAACTGCTCAAGGGAATTCCCGATATCCTGGTCACGCTCGGGCGCATGCTGCCGCCCGATTTCTCCAAGATCACCGAGGCGAAGAGTTATTTTCTCCCCGCGGAGATTTCGCCGGCGCAACTGCTTTTGCCCGCGCCTCTGACCGAGGAGCAACGGCGGGCCAAACAGCGCTGGTGGGACAACACGTTCCCGCAGACGATCGTCGGCGCGACGATCGAAACCATTCAGATGGCGCTGGCCGGGACCGTCCTGGCGTTTCTGGTCGCGTTTCCCGTAGGCTTTCTCGCCGCGCGCAACACCACGCCCCATCCCTGGGTCTATCGGGGCGTGCGGGCCGTGTTGAATTTCCTCCGCACCATTCCCGATCTCGCGTTGGGGCTGTTGTTCGTCGCCGCCGTGGGGCTCGGCGCTTTCGCCGGGACGCTCGCCCTTTTCGTCCACACGGCGACGGTGCTCGGAAAACTTCTCTCCGAAGCGGTGGAAAATATCGATGAGGGGGTGGTGGAGGCGATCCGCGCCACCGGCGCCGGCTACTCCCAGATCCTGGCCTTCGCCGTGCTGCCGCAGATCTTGCCCGACTTGATCTCCTTCACGCTCTATCGTCTGGAAACCAATATCCGCTCCGCGTCGGTTTTGGGCTTGATCGGCGCCGGCGGGATCGGCTATCTAATGAACACCAGCTTTCGCACGTTCCAATATCAGGAGGCGGCGGCGATCGTGCTCGTCCTCGTCGTGCTGGTCGTGGTCGTGGACTACGCGAGCTCGCGTTTAAGAAAACTCGTCGTGTAAGTTTTTAAAGTGGAAGGGGGAAGCAGATGAGATTCAACGTTGTGGGCCGCCCGATGGAGCGGATCGAGGGACGGGATAAAGTCGGCGGCAAGACGCTCTATACGGCCGACGTGAAGCTTGCGGGACTGCTCGGGGGGAGGTGCCTGCGCAGCCCGTATGCTCATGCGCGGATCGTCCGGGTGAATTCGGACAAGGCGAAAAACGTAAAAGGAGTCCTGGCGGTGCTCACGGGGGCGGATGTGCCGCCGTTCCGCGTGGGGCTGAGCCTCCAGGACACGCCGATTCTGGCCCAGGGCAGAGTGCGCTTTATCGGGGAAAAGGTCGCCGCGGTCGCGGCGACAAATATCGAGGCCGCGGAGGAGGCTCTCTCGCTCATCGAAGTCGAGTATGAAGAGTTGCCGGGAGTATTCGATCCGAAAGAGGCCATGGCGTCCGGCGCGCCAGTGATTCATGAAGAGCTGCTCTCTTACAAAGGATTTCATCAGCCGGCGGAGACGATTCCCAACGTCTTTGCGCTGCAGAGTTGGTCGGCCGGCGACGTTGCGGCCGGCTTCAAAGAAGCGGACGCGATTCTCGAACATACCTTCACGACCGGACGGGCCCATCAAGCCTACCTGGAGCCCCATTCCGTTGTGGTCAAAGTCGACGATGCGGATCGCGTCGATATCTGGGCTTCGTGCAAGGCGCCGTTCCGCGTCAAATCGCATCTGTCGCGGCAGTTGGAGATTCCCAAGAATCAAATCCGCGTCCATGTGGTGGCCGTGGGCGGCGATTTCGGCGGCAAGGGCGCGCTGATGGACATTCCCATCTGCTATCATCTGGCCAGGACGGCGCGGCGGCCGGTGAAGATGATCATGACCTATACCGAGGAGTTGATCGCCGGCGATCCGCGCCATTCCTCCGTCATTCGAATCAAGAGCGGCGTAAAAAAAGACGGCACGCTGGTGGCGCGCGAAGCGGAGGTGATCTTCAACAGCGGCGCCTACGCGTCGTTCAAGCCCGGCGATCCGCCCAATCTCGGCGGCGCGACCTATACCATGGGCGTCTATCGGATCCCGAACTACGCGATCCGTTCCTACGGCGTCTATACCAACACCGTGCCCTGCGGCTACTATCGCGCGCCCGGCCAGCCCCAGGCGGTCTTCGCCGCGGAATCGCACATGGATCTGATCGCCAAAGAGCTGCGGATGGACCCGCTCAAGCTGCGGCTGAAAAATCTGTTCCAGAGCGGCGACAAGCTGCCCGGCGGCCGCGCGATGGACAAAGTGCGCGTGCGCGAGACGCTGGAGGCGGCGGCGAAGAAGGCCGGCTGGGGGAAGAAGAGGGCGGAAAACGTCGGCCTGGGCATCGGCGTCTCTTTCCGTCACGTCGGCGGCTCAGGTACGGCCAACGCGGAAATCTCGGTTTCGCCGGACGGCAAAGTCAAGATTCTCACCGCGGTCCCGGACATCGGCACGGGCACGCACACGCTGCTCCAACAGATCGCCGCGGAGATTCTCACGATCGCGCCCAACGACGTGAGCGCCGAGATCGGCGATACGGACACGTTCGAAAGCGACGCCGCGCCGGGCGGCAGCAAGATCACCAACATGAGCGGCCACGCGGTGTTGCAGGCCGCGCAGGAGCTGCGCGAGCGGCTGATCGCCGTCGCGGCGGCGTCGATTTTCGGCTGCGACGCCGGCGACGTAACGCTGGCGAAGGGCCGTTTTTCGGCCGCCCGCGGTCCGAAACCGTCGCTTTCCTTCGCCGAGGTGGCGCGACAGGCCGCGAAAGAAAACGGCGGCGAGATGCGTCTTCGCAAGAGCTATGAGGTCAAGGGGCGCTCGCCGGTGGCCGCTTTCGTCGTCCAGATCGCCGAGGTCGAAGTGGACAGGGAAACGGGAAGCCTCAAGGTGAAGCGATTCGTGACGGCTCACGACGTGGGCGCGGTGATCAATCCGCTGACGCATCAGGGGCAGATCGAGGGCGGCCTGGTTCAGGGATTGGGCTACGCGACGATGGAAGAGGTGGTGACGGAGAACGGCAAAGTGATGACCGTCAACCTGGGAGATTACCGCATCCCCTGCACGCGGGATCTCCCGGCTCTCGACACGGTGCTGATCGAAGATCCGACGGGTCCCGGCCCTTTTGGCGCCAAGCAGATCGGCGAGAACGGCCTCATCGCCACCGCGCCGGCCGTCGCCAACGCGCTCGACGCCGCGGTCGGCGTGAGAATCTTCGATCTCCCGCTCGCCGCCGAGAAGATATATTTCGCGTTGAAGTCGTCGAAGTCCGCGGCCTGATAGTTTTCGACGATGTTGTCATGGTCATGCCCAACCGCGTCCACGGCCTTATTATCGGGGAAACCTGCGCGCCTGAGACAAAAGGCAAGGACTTCTTTTCGCTCATGTGTTAATCTCTCCGTTTGAGAAGGTGTGTTTCCAATGATTCGCGTTGTCGGTCTGGTCGCAAAATACGAAGAGCCCAAGGCAGCCGAGATGGCGAGCTGGCTGGTGCCGTGGCTCAAGGAACGGGGAAAACAGGTCCTGGTGGAGCCGGGGGTGTCCCGAGCCGGCGGCCGGGCTTGCAGCAAACGGGAGATGGCGCGAAAGGCCGACCTGATCGTCGTTTTGGGCGGCGACGGGACGCTGCTCAGCATCGCCCGGCTGGTCGAGCGGCCGCGGGTTCCTATCCTGGGCGTCAATCTCGGTGGTCTCGGCTTCATCACGGAGGTCGGCATCGACGAGTTCGAAGCCGTGCTCGCGCAGACGCTCGCCGGAAAATATTCCGTCGAGAAGCGCATGACGCTGGAGATCCAGGTCCAGGGCAAGCGCGGCGGCCGCAAGCGGTTCCGTGTTTTAAACGACGCGGTCATCACCAAGGGAGCGCGCGCCCGCATTATCGACCTGGAAGCCTACGTCGGCAAGGAGTATCTCTGTACCTATCGCGCCGACGGGCTGATTATCTCGACTCCCACTGGCTCCACCGCCTACTCGCTCGCCGCGGGCGGCCCGATCCTCTATCCCACGCTCGGGGCCATCGTTCTCTCTCCCATCTGTCCCCACATGCTCACCAATCGGCCGATCGTGGTGTCGAGCCGATCGACGATCAGCGTCACGCTGCGCTCCTCCGGCGATACGGTGATCCTCAGTCCCGACGGCCAGCAGGGGGTGGCGCTGAACAACGGCGACGTGATGACGGCGCGGGACTACGGCGTGCCGATCTCTCTCGTCAAAACGCCTTCGCGGAGTTACTTTGAGATCCTGCGCTCCAAGCTCAAGTGGGGCGAGCGATAAGCGGGTTCGCGGATGCTGCGCGAGCTTAGGATCAAGAATTTCGCGGTTATCGACGAGGTGGCCCTGGAGTTGGGTCCGGGGCTCAACGTTCTGACCGGCGAGACCGGCGCCGGCAAGACAATCGTTCTCAATGCCCTCGGGCTTGTCTCCGGCGGCAGAGTGTCGGTGGATACCATTCGACACGGCGAGGAGGAGGCGAGCGTCGAGGCGCTGTTTGAATCCTTTCCAAAGACGCTCACGGAAAAACTTCGCGAAGGCGGCCACGAGATTGAAGATGAACTCGTCATCAAAAGAATCGTCAGCCGCGCGGGCAAAAACCGCATCTACCTAAATAGCGGCCTTTCTCCGCTGGCACTGCTCTCCGATATCGGTCCAAGCCTGATCCACATTTACGGCCAGCACGAACACACGGCTCTGCTCCGGGCCGAGACCCATCTCCAATTGCTCGACGCCTACGGCGGTCTCGAGGCTAAGACCGATGAGATAAAGCAGAAGTACTCGTCTCTCACGGCGTCGTGGAACAACTTGCGGGAAGCGAGAGAGCTGCTTGAAAAACGGCGTCGCGAGGAGGAGTGGCTCCGCTCTCAGGCGGAAGAAATTTCTCGCGCGAAATTGCAGGCGGGCGAGGAAGAGGAGCTGAAAGAGAAAAGAAACATTTTGATGCACGCGGAAAAACTCTTTCAGGGCTGCAAGGAAGGAGAAGATCTGCTCTACGAAGGCGAAGACGCCCTCGCCGGACGACTTGGAAAATATGCGCAGCGGCTGAGAGAGCTGGCCAGGATAGACGGGGGCTTGAGCGGCGCCGTCGAGCTGCTCGACTCTTCCCTGGCGCAGCTGCAAGAGGCCGCTTCGCTGTTGCGCCGCCATACAGACCGCGTGCAGTTCGATCCGACGGCTCAGGCCGAGCTGGAGGAGCGGTTGGCGGAGATCGGCCGGCTCAAGCGAAAATATCAGGGGTCGATTGAGGAGATTCTCAAGCACGGAGAAAAAGTGGCGGGGGAGTTAAAAGGGCTGGCGCGCGGGGAAGAGGAGATTCCCGCTTTGGAACGGGCGTGCGAGGAGGCGCGCCGCGCCGCGTGGGAAGCGGCGGAGGTGTTGTCGCGCGAGCGGAAAAAGGTTGCAAGCAAGTTCAAAAAGGAGATGGAGAAGGAGGTCGAGGCGCTCGGGATGCCGGGCACGGTATTCGAGGCGCGTTTTCTCGAAGACGCGGAAGCGGGCGATGAACCGCCGTTTTTGCAGCGAGGGAAAAGGCTGACGGAACAGGGAATGGACCAGGTCGAGTTCTACTTCTCGCCCAATCCCGGCGAGCCGGTCAAGCCGCTGGCGAAGATCGCCTCGGGCGGCGAGCTGTCGCGGCTCATGCTGGCGATCAAGTCGTTGGTTTTGACAAGGGGCGATATCTCCACGCTGCTGTTCGACGAAGTGGACGCCGGCATCGGCGGCCGCGTCGCCGAGATCGTCGGCAAGAAGCTAAAAAAAGTCGCGGCCGCTCATCAAGTCATCTGCGTCACGCACCTGCCGCAGATCGCCGCGCTGGCCGACTCCCACTACGTCGTCGAAAAAGAGGTGGCGAAGGGACGCACCTTCACCGAAGTGAAAAAACTCGGCGAGCGCGAGCGCGTCGCCGAAATCGCCCGCATGCTCGGCGGAATCAAAGTCACGGACAAAGCGATCCGGCACGCGGAAGAGATGGTGAAGGGGAAGTAGGTAGTAGGCCGGAAAACAGGCTGTTTGACTTTTCACCGTCTGTCTTTTACTTTTATCTCAGTACTCGTCAGTCAGTCCTTCCCTGGTGTGGGGCCGTAGCTCAGTTGGGAGAGCGCTTGAATGGCATTCAAGAGGTCGAGGGTTCGATTCCCTTCGGCTCCACCATTCGACTCGCAATGTTTCCGTTGCTCGCTCATGGCAGGCCAAGAAGAGAAGAGAAATTGCGAGTCGAATGGTGCCCCGAGCGAGCGACCGCAGGGAGCAGTCGAGGGGCGGCTTTCAGGCCTTTGACTTTAACTCGCAGCGTTTCGCCTCGTAACCCCTTCCCGTAGCTGCTTCTGCTCTACAAATCCTAACTCGTTTGACATCGCCAAGCGCGCTGGATTACTTTTCGACTGGCCAACGGTCGGAAAGTAGGAGGTGTCCTATGGTTACCAACGTCAACCATCTTCACATCAAGACCGCCGATCCGGGGAAAACCGCGCAGTGGTTCGTGAAAAATCTCGGCGCGAAGATCGCGGCGGAGAATCGCAGCGGGGAGCGGGTAAGCTTTCGCCTCGATCTCCACGGGCTGGCGCTGAACGTGACGGATTTCATCGAAGGGCAGAAGCTCGGCCAGCACTACGGGATGGAGCATCTGGCTCTGGACACCGACGACATCGCCGGCGAGGTCAAGAGACTGAAAGCCGCCGGCGCGCGCATCCTCGAAGAGCGGCAGCTTCCCGACGGGCGGCACGTCTGCTTCTTCGAAGGGCCGGAAGGCGTGCGGCTTGAAGTCATGGAAGTCCTCAAGTGAAAGAGCGCGCGCAGATGCGGCGGCTGCTCTTGAAAGGCGGCCGCCTGCTCGATCCCGCAAGCGGTCTGGACCGGCTGCTCGACGTGCGTATCCAAAACGGCACCGTCAAGGCGATCGGAGTCAGTCTCCCCGCCGCTGGCGCGACCGTGCTGAACGTCAAAGGTCTGGTGGTCGTTCCCGGATTGATCGACGTCCATCTTCATCTGATGAACGGCCTGGGGGCGTTCGGCGCGGATCCCGATCTATTCGGCGTCGGCTCGGGCGTGACCACGGTCGTGGACGCCGGCAGCACGGGCCATAGCCTGTTCCCGGTTTTTAGACGATATGTCGCCGAGCCGGCCAGGAGCCGGGTGCTCGCCTACGTGAACCTCTCGACTCTGGGCTCGGTGGCGGGCCCCGGATACGCCGCGCTCGCCGATCCGCGCCTGATCGACGAAGAAAAAATAGCCGCCGTGGTCGAGGCGAATCGCGACCGGATCGTCGGCATTAAGGTGATGGCGACCGGCACGGCGCTCGGCGCCGAGGGGCTTAAGCCGCTCAAGCGGGCGCGGCGTCTGGCGGATAGTTTGCAGTTGCCGCTGCTTGTCCACATCGGCGAGAGCTGGGGGCGCGGCGCGGAGCCGCCGCCGATCGGCAAGGTTCTGGCTCATCTTCGCCCGGGAGATATCGTGACCCACATGTTCACGGCCCACCCCGGAGGCTTGCTCGATCCGAACGGGAAGCTGTGGCCGCAAGTGTGTGACGCCCGGGACTCTAGGATCCTGTTCGACGTGGGACACGGGCTTCACAACTTGAACTTCGACGTCGCGCGCCGCGTGCTCGATCAAGGTCTCCAACCGGACGGGGTCTCCACCGACGGCCACCGCGGCAACCGGGCAGGTCCGGTCTATGATCTCCCCACGACTATGGCAAAGCTGATGGCGTTGGGGTTTTCGCTTTCTCAGGTCGTGGAGATGGCGACCGCCAACGCCGCCCGGCTGCTCAGGCGGGAAAAGGAGTTGGGCGCGATCCGGGTCGGCCGCCCGGCGGAGATCACGGTGCTGAGATCCGAAGAGCGCGAGTGGGAAGCCGTCGATTCACAGCAGGGCAAGCTCAAGGCCCGGCAGGCTCTGGTTCCGGTCTTCACCATCCGCAATGGCGCGGTTTGCGACCCGCTACCGAGCGAACGGCCCTGATCCACCAGATTCGCCCGCCCGGAAATCTCTCTCCGGGCCGACATATCCTCGCTTCGCTCGGAATCTCAGATCGCACATTTCAGATCTCAGATTTGCCATTTGAGATTTGCGATTTGAGATCCCGAAGGGCTCGCATCGGCCGGTTCGGCTAAGCTCACGACGAAGCCTTCGAGAGACTCCCAGGCGGGCGGCGGAGATGGCTGCGCGGTTTGCCTCAGTTGGCTCTTGCTCGCAGATGTTTTTCGATCGTCGTTTGGAAGCGGTAGGGGGGGGTCGGCTTCACGAGAAACTCGGCGATCCCGGCTTGGGTTCCTTTGGTTCTAAACTCCTCTTCGTTCCAGACGGTATGAGCGATGACGGGAATGTGAGCCGTGCGCGGATCCTGTTTGATCCTGTGGGTCGCCTCGATGCCGTTCATGCCCGGCAGTCCGAGATCCATCAAGACGAGCTCGGGGAGCTGGGCTTTCGCCTTTTCAATCCCTTCTTCGGCCGTGGTTGCGGCGATCACTTCATAGCCGAGGAACTGCAGTTGCAGAACCAGAAGTTCGCGGGAATCGAGATGATCTTCGACGATGAGTATCTTTACAGCCACGGCTGGTCTCCTAGCAATAATTTCCTGTTCATTGGACGCGCCCGGGGACGGTTGCCTTCTGTGTGCCGCCAAAATCTGGCCTCTTTTGTCCGGTTTTGGACGAAATTGTCATAGGTTCTATGGTTTTTCAGGCTTTCGGGGGCGCTTTGCTTGCGCGTTTGGGAGATGAAGCAAGCGCTATGCCAGGGCGGTTGCTCGGTGCGGATTGGAAAGGGCA
>MGSS01000094.1 GCA_001798595.1 Deltaproteobacteria bacterium RIFCSPLOWO2_12_FULL_60_19
AAGATAAGCGCCCGTCGAGCGAGACGCCGCTCCATCTCGCCGTCTATCACGGGACCGACGCCAAGGCGGTCATTCATGCCCATCCGCCGATGGCGCTCACCTTCTCGCTTTCGCATGAGAGCTTTGTCCCGCTGAGCTTCGAGGAAAAATATACCATCGGCGAGGTCCCGATCGTGCCCCAGGAGACGCCGACCGTCACCGAGACCGGAAAAGTCGTGGAGGAGTTGAGGCTGCGCCCGATCGTTATTCTCCGTGGGCACGGCACCGTTGCTTACGGCAAGGATTTGCAAGACGCCTTTCTGCTGACCGACCTGCTGGAAGAGGCCGTGCACTGCAAGCTGATTCGCGACACGGGCGGAGCGCCGTCGGGGCCGGAGGAAAAGCAAGCTGCGAAGCCGCGGCAAAAAGCGGCGCCGCAAAAAGGCGAAAGCTATCCGCTGTTTTCGCGCGAGCACATGGAAGCTTTGACCGCGAGCGCCAACGGCGACGCCGAGTTTCAACAGCGGGCAAGCGAAACGAATCTCACCACGACGCTCACGCTCAGGATGGCGGAGGGGACGACGCCCTGGACCGTCCGCTTCGAAAACGGCCGGATCGCCGGCCTGGAGGCCGCCGACGGCGGCGACTTCGCCATCAGCGGAGCGCGGGAGTGGTGGGAGGCGGTCTTTCGCGGCCGCATTGATCCGTTTCTGGCGACCCAGCAAGGCAAGCTTAAGCTCGAGCGCGGCGAGTTGTGGCAGCTTTCCAAGTGGTTCAAACCTTTCCAGCGGGCATTTGCGCTATGGCAAACAATACCAATCCAGTAGGGTTCTTTGCCGCGGAGGTTCTCGACCGGACCGCGGGAAACCAGCCGCAGAAAACCGCGATCGTCGCCAAGGAAGAAGAGCTGACGTTTGCGGCGTTGAACCAACGGGTTCACGCCCTGGCGGGCCACCTGCAGATGGAAGGCATTCGTCAAGGTGATCGGGTCGGCGTGCTCCTGCCGAACTCCACCGCGATTCCACTCAGCTACTACGCCACGCAAAAGATCGGCGCCGTGACCGTCATTCTCGACGCGCGCTTGAAGGGCAAAGAGCTCCAGGGCGTTTTGCAGGACGCCGATTTGAAGCTGTTCGTCGTGCACCAGCAGCTCTATCCCGAAGTCGAAGAAATCTTCAAAGCGATGGGGCCGATTCCCGTCTGGATCGCCGGCGGCGCGGGCGAGCGCAGCTTCGAGAAACGTTTCGCCCCGCCCGGACGCGACGCGACGTTGCCGCGTTTGAACGACGACGACGACGCGTTGATCCTTTACACCTCGGGAACCACGGGCGAGCCTAAGGGCGTGGTGCTGAGTTACCGCAATCTCGCTCAGTATCCGATGGTCATGGGCGAAATGAATATAACGGCCTCGTCGACGATCCGCGGCTGCATTCTGCCGATGTCGCACATCGTCGGTCCGGTGGTGTGCAACGAGCTGGCGGAAAAGGGCTACACGCTGGTGATCTTCGATCAGATCAACCCGATCGCGCTTTTGGAGGGCATTCAGAAATACCGGGTGAATGTTTTCGAAAGCGTGCCGATCGTATTTCAGCTCCTGCTCGGAGTGAAAAACCTCGCCGCCTACGACACCACGAGCATGAAGATCGCGGCGATGATGGGCACGACCATCCCCTTGCCGCTGCTGCGCGCCTTTCAAGCGGCGCAACCGCATATCAAAGTGATCCAGGGTTACGGGCTGACGGAAACTTCGCCGATGATCACGCTGGTTGAGCCGGATCGAGCCGAAACCAAAGTCGGAAGCATCGGGCGGGCGGTCCCCGGAGTCGAAGTGAGGATCGTCGGCGAGGACGACCGGGAGGTTCTCGGCGGCGAAGCCGGCGAGATCGTCACGCGCGGGCCGCATGTGATGAAGGGATACTTCCGCCGGCCCGACGCGACCGCGGAGCGCATCCGCGGCGGCTGGCTTTACACCGGCGACATCGGCCGCAAAGACGCCGACGGCTACTACTACCACCTCGGGCGGAAGGACGACATGATCATCACCGGCGGGCTTAACGTCTATCCGGCGGAAGTGGAAAATCTCATCTACAACTATCCGGGCGTGCAGGAAACGATCGTCTTCGCTATCCCCGACCCCAAGCGGGGCCATGTCATCGGCGCCGCGGTCGTCATCCGTCCGGGAGCCAGCGTCGTCGAAAAAGAATTGCTGGGCTTTTTAAGGTCGAACCTCCAGGGTTTCAAAGTGCCGCAGCGGATCGTCATCCGCGAAGCTCTGCCGCGTACCGCGACGGGCAAGACGATCCGCGACGCAGCGACGCTGCTCTCAACACCGTGAGACGGACAAAGAAAAAGACTTTGACGGAAGGCGAGAAAATTCTCGACCGCGTCAAGCGCGTCGGAATGATCATTCTCGGCGTTTCGGAGAACCGCAACTGGATCGAGTTGCTCTACGAGGGCGATCTCGCGCACGCCAAGAGGATAGAGCTGCCCGGCGCCTCCCAAATCCTGGTCGAGGAGATTCCCCACAAAACGACGGTTTACGAACACCCGCGCACGATGATCTATCTTGACGGCCCCTGTGACATCGAGATTTGCCGGGAGGGGAACCAGATCGTCGTGAGAGGACAGAAGGTAGAGCCGGCGGCCTAGACTGCAGGCTCGGTAAATTTCGCCAGCGCCGGCGAGAACTCGAACTGCAGTGTCGCTTTTTCTCCGCCGCGGTTTTTCACGATGTGGAGCGTCACCGCTCGCTTGGGTTCGGTAAACTGCCTGGTCCGCTCCGCGTCCTTTTCCATGACCATGATCGTGGTCGCGCCGGCCACTCTCTCCGCCCATCCCGCCGGCTGGATTTTAGCCGAAGCCGAAGCCGTGAGAGCCGGCCAGGTCGCAAGCAGCGGAATGTCGAGTCTCATGGCCAGCTCTTCGAGCCGCTCGGCGACGAGCGGAAGACGGGCTTCGACGGAAAAACCGCGCTCTCCGAGTCGTTGAGCGTCATCGATGACAACGCACGCGCGGGCAGACCCTTTGATTGATACGACGGCCCGGGTGCGGTCCTCGATGTCGCGCAGAGTTGTGCGATGGTCGCACTCGAACAGATAAAGCAGATCGAGCCAGCCCTTCGCGTCTTCCGCCACCCGGTTGAGCTTCTCCCAGCTTGCGGGCATCTCTTCGGCCTCGGCCATTTGCCGCTTAGGCGCCCCGTATGAGTGGAACAGATATCCCGCCCCGCGGCGAATCTCTCGCGTCTCAAGCCCGCTCAAGCGCGCCAGCGTTCGCATTCTCAGATCGTCGCTCTTTTCGGAAGACGCAAAGAAGAGGCCGGGCACCGAGTTTTGCTGCGCGATTTGATCTAGAAGTTGTCCGGCGAATGCCGTCTTGCCGCAGCCCGGCGGGCCGATGAGCAGAGTGAGGCCCGGAAGCAGTCCGTTCAAAACGGCGCTGAGCTTAGGAAACCCGGTCTCCCATCCGGCGATCTCTTTGACCTCCTGCACACTTTGCAGGCGAGCGAGAAAAGAACCCAGCTCCTCACCCTCGGAGATCGGGCGTTTCTTGTCGGCCATCGCAGAGGAGATTACTGATTTTGCGCGAACGAGGCAAGGCGGGGTTGGCTCGTCGTAGTTTTTCGACCGGCTCAACGCGAAGGGTGAGGCGCATGGTTTGTCCGCGGCGCCTCCGCCCTGTGGTTCGACCCATGACTCACAAGCGGAACTTTTCGTTCCACAGCGCTCTCACCCGATCGAAATCCTCGCGGGCCAATCTTCCGATACGGAGTCTGAGGAGGGGCTTTTCCACCGTAACCAGGCGCGACAGCCGGATGGTAGACGGTTTTTCCAGACCGGCTTCCTGCCAGTTGGCCACCGGCAGGTCGAGAAAGCCGCGATGGGGAACAGAGGTGATTCGACAGACTAGGCAATCAGGACCAAGGTCCATCAAAACGAGAACAGGTCTGGCCTTGGCCGCTTGCCCGGAGGTGAAGGGGAAAACGCAGACATACACTTCGCCGAGCTCAACGGTACTTGTCATAGACTGCGTCTTCGTCTGAATCATCACTCAGAAACTGCTCATAGCTCGCCTTGCGCCATGCGGTGTCCTCGGGGTCCATGTTCACAAAGACCACAATGGTCGCCTTTCCCTTTGACGGCAAGGCTGTGGCAATTTCCGGAGGTATGCTCAGAGTGTGACCGCCAGTCAGTTCTGTTTCAAATTCTATCGTTTTAGTCATGATTTCATCGTACCCGGCGAGGATAACGCTGTCAATACGGTGATTCTTTAGTCGAACGCGGCGGCGGGTGAACCGCCGGACCCGAAGCGCGCTTGCGCGCTGAGAGAACGACCGGCTTCACCGGGAGCGCGCGAATTTGCTGTAGGACATCCTCCCAAGGAATGCCCTCAGGCCCTGAGCGTTAGAGGTCAGCCAATCGCCGGTCCAATTCATCTCGTTGCCGATCGGTTGAGCGGCAAAGCCTCCGGCGACTCACTGACCCATTCGACTAAGCTCACCCATCGACGGGCTCAGGGTGACCCTGAGTTTATCCCCATCTGACAACAGGGTCGGCACTCTCAATTCGCAAGTTACGAGGCTCTGTATGGGTTCCCGGCTGGTACGGCCTGTGAGTTTGCGATCCTCCGCTCTGCGTGCCCTTTCTCTTACCTCCTTCCCTTTGTACTGGAGTTTTCTCGATCCGCTTAGCCTTGAGAGTCGCCTCTCAAAACCGGATCTTCGCTAACGGGGTGAACCGATAATTCCCCGCACCGGACTTCAACCGGTTAGTTGCTCCGCTTCCGCGGCGCACTGTCAGACTTGCCTAACTTGAATGAGGCTACCTGTTTTATTTCTCTAATTGCTCTCAGGGATTTTTATTGCGGAACGACGACGCCCCAGAGCTCTTTGAGAAAGCCACTCTTATCCAGATTCTCGGCGAAGCTGTTGTCGATAATCTCCGACGCCTTTTTCTTGACGTTCGTGCCCTGCTCGCGCGCGACCTCAAGGCCTCTCCGGAATTGACGCCCCGGTGCGGATCGAGTAATGATCGCGCGGGAAGGAGAACGCCATGGCTCAAATCAAGCACATCGCTATACGGACGGCGGATCCGGAGAAAACCGCGGCCTTTTATCAGGAAGCCTTCGGCCTAAAGAAGGTCGGGTTGGGACGAAACGGTATTTATCTGTCGGACGGCCACATCAATCTCGCGATCCTGAAAGGCGGCGGCAAGCTCGGGATCGAACATTTGGGTTTTCAGGTGGAAGACGTGGACGGCGCGCTCGATAAGGTCAATCGGCTGGGCGGAAAGTCTCTGACGGAGCGAGTCAACGTCACGCCAACGGATGCGTCCAATCCGCAGTCTTATTACGAGATCAAGTGCCTCGGTCCCGATGAGCAGATCATTGACGTGTCAGGCTCAGGCTGGGTCGGCACGGACTAGCCAAGCCTCGATCAACCGCCGTGGGCGAAAGCGCCTATATCGGTGAATCTTGCTTGGGAGATGCCCCCGAGGATGAGGCTGCCCTGCGCGTCTTGAGCTGCCTGCGCAACGCTCTTTGACGCGCCATCCGCGGCTCTCTTCCGTCGCGGTAAAAGCCGAGCCAGTTCCACTGATCCGGATAGCGTCTGACCGCGGCTTCCAGGTGTTGCGTAAACAGCGCGGTGTTGGCGGCCACGTTTTGCTCCCGGTCGCCGCGATCGATAAGCTCGATGCGGGGCCCGATGCGGAGCGTGAGACGCCCTCGGTCGTCGCGCGTCGCGAACATCGGCAGGGTTGCGGCGCCGGTTCTGAGCGCGAGCGTCGCCGGCCCGCGCGGCACGGGAGAGCGGCGGCCGAAAAAATCCACTTCGATACCCTCGGACTTAAACTCGTCGGCGACGACCAGAACGATGCCGTTGGCCCGAATCGCTTTCAAAATTCCCCGCACGGCTTCACTCCGGGGCTTGGCGGAGATCGTCTTGATTCCGAGCTGAGCTCTATAATCGTCGATCAGCCGGGCGAAGCGCCGGTCTCCTGGGTGCTTCACCACGACGCTGAAGGAATAACCCGCCGCGGCGAGCCGGGCGCCGATCATGGTAAAATTTCCGAGATGGGCGCTGAGCGCGATGACCCCCTTGCCGGCGGCGAGCGCCCGTTGCAAGTGCTCCTCTCCCTCGAGCGCGACGCGGGAGACGATTTCGGCCTTGGAGGCATGCATCATCCAAAGGGTTTCCAAAAGCCCCTTGGAGAAATTCGTCCAAATCCTTCGGACCAAAGCCTGCCGCTGCTCAGGGAAAGGAAACTCGCCGGCCATCGCCACCGCGATATTCTCTTCCATCCGGATACGGTATTTCCGCAGCAGGACGAAGGTCGTTTTTTCGGCAGCCGCGGTAAAAAGGTTCACCAGGCTCGGAGAAGTCCGCGGCAGTACACGCACAAAACCTCTCAGGCAGTATTCCCCCACGCGGTAGCGCAACCATTGAAGCGCCGCCTGCGCGAGCCTTCGGGAAAGGCGTAAAAGCCTCCTCGGGCGAAAGCGCCTTTTCCGTTTTTTTTTCTTGGCCATCGAAACCGCTCGAAATTTTTATACACTCTTTCCGGCCGGCACGGCAAGCGAACTGGAAAAATAAAAAGGCGGTGGCCCCAACGGCCCACCGCCCCCGCATCGAACGCGACGCCGAAGAGCTAACGACTCGCCGCTTTGAGCAACCGCTGGCCGGTTTCGCTTGGCGACGCAACCGGGCTATGCTCTTTAATCTCCCTCGGCGCCAGACGATAGACCTTGGCCTGGGGCCGCGCCTGAAGCTTGGCCGCTTTCCACCGCATCAACCCATCGCGGACATACTGCGGGTTAAAGCCCAACATCTCGCAGATGTTCTCAAAGGAAAAAAGCCAGTCGGCGTTTTCCTCCTCGATCCATTCCGCCGCGTCGCGGAACAGCGTCTTCCCCTTGCCGTCGCGCGCGTGGATATACTTTTGGAAGCATGCGATCGCGTCCTCCAGGACGGCGAGCATCAAGCGCTTCTCCGGCTCCAGATGCGTCTTGCGACGAAAAGTATCCAGATATTGATCCGGGAGCAGCGTGTCCGTCTGAAACAACGACGACACTTTTTCTTCCACGCTCAGACCCTTTTCCTGCATCATAAAAACTACCTCCCTATCGGGTGCGGCCTGCATGCGGGTTAGACGGCCCGCGACGTTTTTGTCTTCATGCCGCACTCGAAAGAGAGGTCGATCCCAACCCCTGTTGCCAGGGGCTCCTCTGGAGATCCGCCAGCGTCGTGTGGGCCAACACATCCACCACCCGACGCTGGATCTCGTGCCAGACCCCGACCATGGCGCACCGGGGCAAGTGATTACAATTCATCTCCTGGGCCATGCAAAGATTGACCGCCACCGGCCCCTCCAGCGCTTCGACGATATCCTGAAAGGAAATCTCTCCGGGAGCGCGCGTCAGGGTATAGCCGCCGTCGGGACCGCGCTTGGACTTAACCAGCCCGCTATGAATCAAATCCTGAATGATCTTTTCCAAAAACTTGCGCGGCACGCCTTGACGCTCGGCAATCTCCGCCAGGGAGCAGTTGCGCTCGCGGTCCTGCGCCGCCAGATAGATCGCAGCGCGCAGCCCGTAATCCACTCGCCTGGGGATCTGCATCACGCCCATCGCTTTTACCTCCTGGCCCCGATCGAGCCCGCTGCTTGATAAGTCTCGCCTCGGTTCGCCGGCTGCCGCCCGAGCTTGCCGAGGGCTGAAAGACTTTGCAGCCGCTGAACGACTTTGGGCACGGTCTCGCTCACCCGTCGCACTTCTTCGTCGCTGTTGTAGCGGCTGAGGCTGAACCTGACTGCGCCCTGAAGCCAATCCGGCTCCACTCCCATCGCGCGCAGCACGTGCGACGGCTCCACCGAGCCGGCGGTGCAGGCCGATCCGGTCGAAGCGCAAATGCCGTCCTGGTCCAACAGCACGAGAATCGCTTCGCCCTCAAGATACTTAAAACTCACGTTGAGAGTGTTCGGCAGGCGTTTTGCTCGATGGCCGTTGACGCGACTGTCCGGGACGAGCTCGAGCAGCGACCGTTCCAACTCATCCCTCAGCGCGCCGACCCGCTGTTCGTCTTGGCCCATAGTTTTGAGCGCCAACTCAGCGGCCTTGCCCATCCCGACGATGCCCGCGCTGTTCTCCGTCCCCGCCCTGCGGTTCAACTCCTGATGGCCGCCGATCATAAACGGGCGGAAGGTCAGTCCTCTTCTCGCATAGAGGGCGCCGATTCCCTTGGGGCCGTGAAATTTATGAGCCGAGATCGTGAGCAGATCAACCGGGCTGTTCTTGAGCGACAGAGAAATTTTTCCCGCCGCCTGCACCGCATCGACGTGAAACGGGATTCCCTTCGCTTTGACGATCTCGCCGACGGTATCGATCGGAAAGATCGCGCCCGTCTCGTTGTTCGCGTACATGACAGAAACCAGCGCCGTGTCGTCGGTCAACGACGCCCGAAGCTCGTCCAGATCGAGCATCCCGTCGCCGTCCACGCCCAGCCAGGTTACGCGATATCCCTTCTTCTCCAGATGCTGGCAGAGGCCTAGCACCGCCGGGTGCTCGACCTGCGTGGTCACGATGTGGCGCTTCTCCGGCCGCGACTCAAGGACGCCGCGAATCGCCGCGTTATCGCCCTCGGTGCCGCAGCTCGTAAAGATGATCTCGATCGGATCGGCGGCGCCGATGAGCGACGCCACCTGCTCTCTGGCCTCCTGGATCTTCCGCGCCACCTGGCTGCCGAAGCGGTGGATGCTCGACGGGTTGCCGTATTGCTCCGCGAGATAGGGCTGCATGGCGGCGAGCGCTTCCGGCGCCAGCCGTGTCGTGGCGTTATTGTCGAAGTAAACCAACGAGTCCATCCTATCTTCTCATCGACCTGAACGGCTCAAACGATCTAAACCGGTTAGACACCTAAAACGTTCCAATGGTTCCAACCCTTACCCGACGCTCCCCTCCAGACTCACGCCCAGCAGCTTCTGAGCTTCCACGGCAAATTCCATCGGCAGCTCGCGGAAGACCTGTTTGCAGAAGCCGCTCACGATCAACGTCACGGCGTCCTCGGCGGAGATCCCGCGCTGCCTGCAGTAAAAGAGCTGATCCTCGCTGATCTTCGAGGTCGAGGCCTCATGCTCCACCTGGGAGGCGTTGTTCATCACCTCTAGGTACGGGAACGTGTGCGCGCCGCACTTGTCGCCTAGCAAGAGTGAATCGCACTGCGAGTAGTTCCGCGCGCCGGTCGCTCCCTTCATGATCTTGACCAGCCCCCGGTAGCTGTTCTGCCCGTGGCCGGCGGAGATGCCCTTCGAGATGATCGTGCTCTTGGTGTTCTTGCCGACATGAATCATCTTCGTGCCGGTGTCCGCCTGCTGGTAGTTGTTGGTCAGCGCCACCGAGTAGAATTCCCCGACCGAGTTGTCGCCCTGCAGGATGCAGCTCGGATATTTCCAGGTGATCGCCGATCCGGTCTCGACCTGGGTCCACGAAATCTTGGAATTCCGCCCCATGCACTTGCCGCGCTTGGTGACGAAGTTGTAGATGCCGCCCTTGCCCTCTTTGTCTCCCGGATACCAGTTCTGCACCGTCGAGTACTTGATCTGCGCGTCGTCGTGCGCGATCAACTCCACCACGGCGGCGTGGAGCTGGTTCTTATCCCGCATCGGCGCGGTGCAGCCCTCCAGGTAGCTCACGTAGCTGCCCGCGTCCGCCACGATCAGCGTGCGCTCGAACTGCCCGGTCTCGGCGGCGTTGATGCGAAAATAGGTCGAAAGCTCCATCGGGCAGCGCACGCCCTTGGGGATGTAGCAAAACGAGCCGTCGCTGAAGACCGCGGAATTGAGCGCGGCGAAGAAATTGTCGGCGTACGGCACGACGGAGCCGAGATACTTTTTCACCAGCTCCGGATGCTCGTGCACGGCTTCGGAGAAAGAGCCAAAAACAATCCCGAGTTCGCCGAGCTTTTTCTTGAAGGTTGTCGCGACCGATACGCTGTCGAACACGGCATCCACGGCGACGCCGGCGAGCTGCTCCTGCTCGCGCAGCGGGACGCCCAGCTTCGCATACATCGCCAGGAGTTCCGGATCCACCTCTTCGAGGCTCTTCGGCCGGTCAGACTGGGACTTCGGCGCCGCGTAGTAACTGATCGCCTGGTAATCGATGGGCGGATAATGGACATTCGCCCATTTGGGTTCAGCCTCCGCCTTTTCGAGTTTTACCCAGTGGCGGTAGGCTTTAAGACGCCATTCGAGCAGCCACTCAGGCTCGTTCTTCTTGGCCGAGATGAGCCGGACGACATCCTCGTTCAGACCCGGGGGCACGGACTCCGTTTCCACCTCGGTCACGAAGCCGTATTTGTATTCCCGGTTGGCCAGAATTTCTGCCGTGTTTTCCGTCTTACTCATCGACTACCCTTTCTTCCTTTTGCGCCCGTCCGTTCCCTGCTCCAACTCTCCCCTAGACCGTAAACGATGTGCCGCAGCCGCAAGCGTGCTTCACGTTCGGATTTTGGAAGACAAATGCCGACTGGAGCAGCTCTTCTTTGTAATCCAGCTCGGTGCCGTTCAGGTAGAGCAGACTCTTCATATCGACCAAAACCCTCGCGCCGTCGCGCTCGATAACCTTGTCCCCAGGCCGCTGGGTATCCAAATCCATCTTATATTGGAGGCCGGAACAGCCTCCTCCCACGACCTTAAGCCGCAACCCTTGGCCCTCTTTGTTTTCAACCGCCATGAGCTGTTTAATTTTCGCCGCGGCTCTTTCAGTAATGCTCACCATTTTCGAAACCTCCGTTACTCTTCGAGAGCTAAGAAATGTGCTCCGCTTTGAGCGCCCTCTCGGCGCCTTGACGCCCCTCTCTTCGTCGCGCTTCGTAAAGCGGCGAGAGAGAGCGCAGCCGTGTAATCTCCTGGACCAATCGATCCACGACGTAATCTATCTCCTCCGCGCCGTTGAATCGCCCGAGACCGAAGCGAATCGAGGAGTGAACCAGATTGTCCTCCATCCCAAGGGCTCGGAGCACGTGCGACGGCTCAAGGCTCGCGGAAGTGCAGGCCGAGCCGGAGGAGAGCGCAATGTCTTTGAGCGCCATGAGCAGCGACTCTCCTTCAACATAGGCGAAGCTTATGTTCAGGTTGCCGGGGAGACGCTCGGTCGGATGGCCGTTCACAGAGACCTCATCGAGGCGGCTCAAGAGGCCGTCCTTCAGTCTCTCCCTTAACTCGGCCATGCGCTGGGCCTCGCCGGACATCTCCCGGCACGCGATCTCGCACGCCTTGCCGAAGCCGACAATCCCCGGCACATTCAGCGTGCCGGAGCGTAGCCCCCGCTCGTGGCCGCCGCCGTCGATCATCGGACTCAGTCGGACTTTCGGATTCTTCGCCCGAACGTAGAGCGCGCCGATCCCTTTGGGACCGTACATTTTGTGCGCCGAGATCGAGAGCAGATCGATCCCCATTTCCTCCACGTCTATCGGAATTTTTCCCACCGCTTGCGCGGCGTCGCAGTGGAAGAGGACGCCTCTCGCCTTCGTCTCCCGGCCGATCTCTTTGAGCGGGTGGATCGTGCCGATCTCATTGTTGGCCGCCATGAGCGTGATGAGAACCGTCTGCTTCGTGATCGCCTCGCGCAAACGGTCAAGATCGAGCGAGCCGTAACGGTTCACGCGGAGATAAGTGACGGCGCAGCCGCTGCGGGCGAGCGCCTTACAGGTATCGAGCACGGCGCGATGCTCGGTCACGCAGGTGACGATGTGGTTGCCCTTTTCCTTGTATGATTCGACGACGCCCTTGATCGCCAGATTGTCGGATTCGGTGGCCCCGCTGGTGAACACGATCTCTTTCGGCGAGGCGGCATGAATCAGCCGGGCGACCTGTTCACGCGCCTCATCGACCGCCGCTTCAGCCTCCCAGCCGAAGCAGTGATTCCGGCTCGCCGCGTTGCCAAATTTATCGGTCAAATAGGGCAGCATCGCCTCCAGCGCCCTGGGATCAAGCGGCGTACTTGCGTGGTTGTCTAAGTAAACTGGTGTCTTCATGTCATAATTCGGACTGTTTCAGTCTGGTATAAAATTATCCAAACCACCTTCCTATGTCAAGGCGAGATGCCTACGGTGGAATGTAGCCACTGCGGGGACGACTTTACAGGGGGCGACAGCGTAAAAAGTATGATAGAAAACCCTCGCGGAATGCCAGGTTTAGGTTTTCCTGTTAACCAAAATCTCCTTTAAATACAGCCCTGTAAGCGACCTATCCACCCCTGCGATATCCTCAGGGGTGCCACAGGCAACCACCTCGCCGCCGTTTATGCCCCCATCCGGGCCTAGATCTAGGACGTAGTCCGCCGACTTGATGACCTCCTGGTTGTGCTCGATGACGATGAGAGTATTGCCGGCCTCCGTTAGACGGTCGAGAACCTCCAGGAGTTTACGCACATCGTCGAAATGCAGCCCGGTGGTAGGCTCATCGAGGATGTAGAGAGTCCGGCCGGTGGAGCGCTTGCTCAACTCCTCAGCGAGCTTGATGCGCTGCGCCTCGCCGCCGGACAGCGTCGTCGCCGGCTGGCCCAGGCGAACATAACCCATGCCGACATCTCGGAGCGTCTCGAGCTTGCGGCGGGCGGCGGGAAAGTTCGCCAAAAATTCCAGTGCCTCATTGACGGTGAGATCGAGAACATCGGCGATGCTCCTGCCTTTGTACATCACCTCCAGCGTCTCGCGGTTGTAACGGCGGCCGTGGCAGACCTCGCAGGTTACAAAAACGTCCGGCAAAAAGTGCATTTCGATCCGCGTGATCCCGTCTCCGGCGCAGGCTTCGCAACGCCCTCCCCTGGCGTTGAACGAAAATCTGCCCGCTTTGAAGCCGCGCACCCGCGCCTCCGGAAGCTGGGCGAACAGGTCGCGAATGGGGTCGAACAGCCCCGTGTAGGTCGCCGGGTTGGAACGGGGCGTGCGTCCGATCGGGCTTTGATCGACGCTGATCACGTTGTCGAAAAAGTCCCATCCGGCAAGCTCGTCGAACAGTCCGGGATTTGCTTTCGAGCCGAGGAGCCGTTGCGCCATCGCCCAGTAGAGCGTGTCGACCACCAGCGTGCTCTTGCCGGAGCCGGAAACGCCGGTCACGCAGCTCATCGCACCCACGGGAAAGCTCACGGTAATATTTTTCAAATTGTGTTGCCTGGCCCCCTTGAGGGTAAGCGCCTCTCCGCTGCCTCTGCGGCGGTGAGCGGGAACCGGGATTCGCAATCGACCTGAGAGATAACCGCCGGTTTGCGAATTCTCATTCGCCATGATCTCGTCGGGCGTTCCGCAGGCGATCACCTCGCCGCCGTTGACACCCGCCCCGGGACCCAGATCCACGACGTAATCCGCCGCGAGGATCGTTTCTCGGTCGTGTTCGAGCACGAGCACCGTGTTGCCCAGCTCTTGCAGTCGCCGCAGCAGCGCCAGCAGACGGCCGTTGTCTCTCTGATGGAGCCCGACGCTCGGCTCGTCGAGAATATAGAGGACGCCGACAAGACCCGCGCCGATCTGCGTCGCCAGATGGACTCGATGCGTCTCGCCGCCGGAAAGGGTCGCGGCGGGCCGGTCGAGCGTCAGATAACTCAGGCCGATCTCGCTCAAGCAGCCGAGCCGGCGGGCGATATCTCTCAGAATCGTTCCGGCAACCGCCCGGTCGCTTTCGGGAAATTTTAAGCCCAGCAAAAACTCGCGGGCCTCGTCGATCGGAGCCTTAGCGACATCGGCGATATTTTTGCCGCCGACTTTTACGTGCAGGCTCTCTTTCCTCAGCCGCGCGCCCTCGCACTCCCGGCACGGAGGGCCGTCGGACGAAATCTCCGGCGCGTCGGATTTCCCGCTACTGACGGCGCGGCGGCCGAGCCCGCCGCAGGCGGGACAGGCCCCCTGCGGGCTGTTGAAAGAGAAAAAACTGGGCGCGATTTCCGGATAGGAGATGCCGCAGCGCGCGCAAACGGCTTTTTGAGTAAAGATCAGCTCCTCGGTTTGCCCCGAGCCGCCGCCGGGAAGAACGTCAACCTTGATGACCTCTTTGCCGTAGCGCGAGGCGACTTCGAGAGAGTCCGCCAGGCGCTTCTCGATGCCCCCTCTCATCGCCAGGCGATCGACGACGAGATCAACCCTCCGCGCCGCGGGTCTCTTGAGCGCCGAAGCCTCGGCCAGCTCGTAAAGCTTGCCGTCGACCTGCACGCGGGCGAAGCCGGCGCGCGCCAGCGCGTCAAGCTCGCGCTGGTACGGCTTCCTGTCCGCCACGCCGATCGGCGCCAGGATGTGCAGTTGCGTTTGCGGCGGAAAAGCGCGCAGGCGATCGACGATCTGCTGGATGGTTTGGGCGGAGATCTCGTTGCCGCACTGCCAGCAATGGGGCTTGCCCACTCGGGCGAAGAGCAGCCTCAGGTAATCGTATATTTCCGTGATGGTCCCGACCGTAGAGCGGGGATTCTGGATTGCCCCGCGCTGCTCGATGGCGACGGCGGGAGAGAGGCCGTCGATCGAGTCCACGTCGGGCCGCTCCATCTGGCGCAGAAACTGCCGGGCGTCGGCGGACAGCGACTCGACGTAGCGCCGCTGCCCTTCGGCATAGAGCGTGTCGAACGCCAGCGAGGACTTGCCGGAGCCGGAAACTCCCGTGATGACGACAAGTCGATCGCGCGGAATCTCGAGATCGATGTTTTTTAAGTTATGCTGCCGCGCGCCTTTGATGACGATCTTGCCCGGCATCCCATTCCTAAAGGCCCTGGAGCTCTTTCAGCTTCGTCTCGATGATCTGCCGATATTCCCGAAGCTTCTCGTCGCTCGTGGCTTCGAAGCGGAGGACTAATGCCGGCTGGGTATTGGAAGCTCGAATCAAACCCCAACCTTCGGGGAATTGAACGCGCACTCCGTCGACGTCGATAATGGGATAGTGGCGACGGAAAAATTCCTTGGCTTGCTCCGCAATCTCAAACTTCCGCTCGTCGGGACAATCGACGCGGATCTCCGGCGTCGAGAAGCTCTTCGGCAGATCGGCCATGAGCGCGGAAAGCGGCTTCCCCATTCGCGCCACAAGCTCTATCAGGCGCAAAGAGGCGTAGATCGCATCGTCGTAGCCGAAATAACGGTCGGCGAAAAACATGTGGCCGCTCATCTCGCCGGCCAGCAGCGCGCGCGTCTCCTTCATCTTCGCCTTGATCAGGGAATGGCCGGCCTTCCACATGACCGGCACGCCGCCCTGCCGCGCGATGTCGTCGAACAGCCGCTGCGAGCATTTCACCTCGGAGATCACCACCGCTCCGGGATGGCTTTTTAAAACGTCCCGCGCGAAAAGAATCAGCAGCTCATCCCCCCAGAGGATTGTGCCTTTTTCATCTACCACTCCGATACGGTCGGCGTCCCCGTCGTAGGCGATCCCGACGTCGGCCCGCTCTTGTCTAACTTTGCGGATGAGCCATTCGAGATTTTCAGGAACTGTAGGGTCGGGATGATGCAGCGGGAAAGAGCCGTCCGGGATACAGGCGATCTCCCACACCTCACACCCGAGCCGCCGGAAGATCGGCGGCGCAACCGGTCCCCCGACGCCGTTGCCCGCGTCGATCACGACTTTGAGCGGGCGCGACAGAGACGGAATATTGCCGAGCAGGTGCTCTTGATAGGGAGGAATGATGGCATAGCTCTCGCGTTTTCCGCCGCCGCTTTTCCTGAAATCCCCTTGCTCCATCCGCGTTCTGAGGTCCTGGATCTGTGCGCCGTAAAGCGTCTCTTTGCCGAGGCAGACTTTGAAGCCGTTGTATTCCGACGGATTGTGACTCGCCGTCACCTGCATCCCGCCGTCGAGATCGAGGTGAAAGAGCGAGAAATAGAGCAGCGGCGTCGGGCAGACCCCGATGTCGTAGACGTGCAGCCCGGTGGAGAGCATGCCGTCGATCGCCGCCTTGCCGTAGGGATCGGAGCTGGCCCGGCAGTCGCGCCCCACGGCGACGCGCTTGCCGCCTCGCTCGCACACGAGCCCGCCGACCACTTCGCCGAGACGGCGGGCGAAGCCGGCATCGAAATCCTTTTCCGCCAGCCCGCGGATGTCGTACTCCCTAAAAATCGCCGGATTCATGACGCCCTCCTCCGCGCGCCGCGGCCCGCCAGGCGGGCCGCGAGCAGGATCGCCTCTCGCATACTGGTGGCGTCCGCTTTGCCCTTGCCGGCGATGTCGTAGGCGGTGCCGTGATCGACGGAAGTTCTGACGAACGGGAGACCGAGGGTCAGAGCGACCCCGCCGATGAAATGGAGCAGCTTGAGCGGGATCAGACCCTGGTCGTGATACATGCAGACGACCGCGTCGTAGTCGCCTTGAGCGGCCTGATAAAAAAGACTGTCGGCCGGAAAGGGGCCCGTCACGGCGATGCCCCGCCTTCGCGCCTCCCGCACGGCCGGCAGGATAATTTGTTTCTCCTCGTGCCCGAAGATCTCCTCCTCGCCGGCGTGCGGATTGAGCGCCGCGACGGCCAGCCGGGGTCTTGAGAGTCCGAAGCGATCGCGCAATGCGCGATCGGCTAATTCGATCGTCACACGGATTTTTTTCGTCGTAAGCTCCCGGGAGACGCGCATGAGCGGGAGATGCACCGTGACGAGCACCACCTTCAGCCGATTGCCGAGTAGCATCATCCGGCACTCGCGCGTGCCGCTGAGTTCGGCCAGCAGCTCCGTGTGGCCCGGGTAGCGATAGCCGGCGAGTTGGAGAACCTTTTTATTGAGCGGCGCAGTAGCGATCGCGTCAACGGCGCCGGCCATCGCCAGCTTCGCCGCCTCGCTGACGTAACGATAGACGGCTTCGCCGCACGCCCGCGACGGACGCCCCGGCCGCCACTCGGTCGCAGTGAGAGCAGAAAGAGAGTGGACCAAAACACTCCCGCTCCTCCCGTCGATCGCCTCGCCTCTCCGCCACGGCGCCAATTTGACGCGGGAGCGGCTGTCTCTCAGTTGGCGCCGGAGGACCCCCCAGTCGCCCAGCACGAGGGGAAAACAGGCTCTTTTGACGGCCGGGTGAGAAAGCGCTTTGACAACCACCTCCGGCCCCACTCCGGCCGGATCCCCCATGGTCACAGCCAGGATAGGTTTAGCCATTTTGCGCCCTGGTGTTGCCGCGGGTGATCGCCCCGGAATAAAGATCCGTAGAGGAGAAGCGGTCTCACTTCCCTTTGGAGAAAGGGTTTATGGATTGCCAGATCGAAGAGAATAAGCCGCCCGAGTCTTGCGACTTATCCGAGCTCTTCAGTTCAGCGGCCCCAACCGGATCTTCGGGAACATCGTCCGCGGAATCCGTCTTGAAGAGAGGGGTGCCGAGAAAGCTGATCACGCTCTGGTCGGTCTCCCGGCTGGGCTTGCCTTCTTCCTCTTCCTCGATTGGAGTCTCCTTAAAGATATAGGAAAAGGGATTGAGATAACTCAGGAGACCGGACCGCTCGTTCCGAGCGCCCCTCGAACTCGACGCAGCCAGAGTACTCATCGTGCTGTCTTTCTTATCCTGGGCGCGGAACACGACGCCCGGCAACTTGACGTCGACTCGATGTTTTCTCCTCAAGTCCCCTTTAAGCCACTGCTGGAACCGCTCTTCCAGCGCTTTTTCGTAAAGCTCTTCTCGGACTTTGGCCCGGACGTCCGAAAGCGGCAACTGGCGTCCCCCTTCCCGGTTTTCCAATTTGATCAAATGAACGCCCAAACTGGTGCGCACGGGCTGGCCCACCTCGCCGATGGAGAGTTTATAGAAGGCAAGGTCCTCTATCTCTTTAAGAAGCGTGCCCCGCGTGACCCAGCCGATATCTCCGCCTTCGCTGCCGCCGGCGCCTTCGGTGAACTCTTGGGCGAGCGTGGCAAAGTCCTCGCCGGACGTCGCCCGCTTGCGAATCTCCGCCGCTTTAGCCGCTGCGGCTTTCACCTGCTGCGCAGTGGCCTTGTCGGGCAGTGAAACAAGAATGTGACGCAACCGCACTCTCTGCTCGCTCAGGTATCTCTTCTGGTTCAGCGTGTAGTAACGCTCCACGTCCTCCGAGGTGATATTGACCCGCTTGCGAACCTGGCGGTTGATGATCTCGGCCTTCTCGATCTCGCCGCGGATGGACACGCGATACTTCTCCATCGTCGTCCCTTCCCGCTTCAAGGCCTCCAGCAGGTCCGCATCCCGGAGTTGATTTTTCTCTTTGATCTGAGCAATGTATTGATCGACTTCGTCCTCGCCGACTTTAATGCCGCCCTGCTTAATCTCGGCCGCCAGGAGCTTGTCCGTAATAAACTGCTCCAGCACCTCCTGGTCTTCCTTTTCCAAACGGTTCAGATCGCCGGCCGGAAACTGCCGCCCGATCTGGGCGCCGGCATAATCCTTCAAGTTGGAGAGAGTGTACGGCTCGCCGTCGAGCACTACCAGGATTTGGTCCACCATGCCCGCGCCGGCGACGGCGGAGCAGAGAGCGACGAACAACGCGATCGAAATGAGGCGAGAAAGCCTTTGCGTCAACATAAAACGACCGATGGTTTTGCCCGGCGGAATCTACGAAGCTCGCTATCGCACGGCCTGCCCAAAGGTAAAAGCCACGGCACAAACGACAACAGCGTGATTTCCCGGCCGCTCCTATTTGCTCCGCTTCGCCTCCCACCAGGCGAGGTAAAAAATCACCCCCAGCAGGAGGATCATCACTAAGGGAGGGAGCACGGCGGCCATACCAATCTCCTTTTGATCGAATAAGCTGTGAGAACGGCTCTCGACGACCGGCCTTGCGTTCAGCCGGCAAGGGGATTCTGCCACTGCCGGGGTTGGTCGTCAACCTCCCGCCCGATTTTCTTTGTAGACCCGATTTTAAATCCCTGCTATAGAGGCTCTAAAAGCGACCAATCATGCGGAGGTTTCTTAAAGGCTTGGGCGGCATCGCGCTCTTCTGCGCGCTCGGAATCGCCCTCCAACCGCGCGCCGTCGCTCAGGAAAATCGATACCTCGCCGGGCAGTTTCTGATTGCGACACCGGAGATGGGCGACCCGCGCTTCGCCGAAACTATCATCTACATGATCAACCATGACGAGAGGGGGGCGATGGGTTTAGTCATCAATTCGCCCGTCGCCAAAGGGCCCCTTTCGGACCTGTTCAAGGCCCTCGGACGCGAGCCGAAGCCCACGGAAAAAACCGTCATTCTTCATTACGGCGGTCCGGTCGAGCCGGACCGGCTGTACGTCCTCCACAGCTCCGAGTACAGCGGCAAAGGCACGAGCGTGGTGGGGCCGGGAGTCGCCGTGAGCGGAGACTCCGCAGTGTTGGAAGCCATCGCCGAAGGGAAAGGGCCGCGGCAAAGCCTCCTCATCTTCGGCTACGCCGGCTGGGCGCCGGGCCAACTGGAAAGCGAAATCAACGCCGGAGCGTGGTTCTCGATCCCGGCCGACCCGGCCTTGATCTTCGACAGCAATGCCGAAACAAAGTGGCAGCGCGCGATGGCTAAACGGAAGGTGAAGGCGTAGTAGACTGAGGAGGTCGAGCGCAGTCATCGCAACTGCCCGCCTGGGGGTCTCTCAAAGGGCCGATGCGTGGGACGAAGAGATGCAAGCGTAGCTCAGAGTGACCCTCAGCTATTGGGAGCAGCGTAACACCGACGTATCGCATCGGCACGGAGAGAGATTTCCAGGCGGGCGGTAAACGGGCTGTTTTCGACGGCCTAGCAGAGACCTTCCAGAAACTGCAGCACCTCCGGAATCATCTCATCCCAGGATTGATTTTTTGGACTGAAAGAGAGGCGGCCTTCGGGAGTGAGGCGCAATCCGCCTTTATCTTTCGACACCAGCTCCACCAGCTTTTCCACCTTCACCGGCGATTGAGTGTGGAAGAGGAGAGAGACGCGGCCGTCGTTGTAGGCGATCTGCTCGACGAGGTAATCTTTGAGCATGCGACGGAGGTTCATCACTAAGAAAAGATTTTCCACCGGAGGCGAAAACGCGCCGTAGCGGTCCCTGATATCCGCCTTGATCTCCTCCAACTCTTCCAGGTCGCGGAGGCTCGCCAGCCGTTTGTAAAAAAACAACCGCTGATTGGCGTCGGGAATATAGTCGTCGGGAAAATAGGCGGGGATGCCCAGGCGGATCTCCGGCTCGACCTCGGCGCGGACCGCTTCGCCCTTTATCCCGCGAACCGCCTGCTCCATCAGCTGCGTGTACAGCTCGAAACCGACGGCGACGATCTGCCCCGACTGTTCGCGGCCGAGCAGATTCCCCGCGCCGCGGATCTCCAGATCGTGAAGCGCCAGCTTGAAGCCCCCTCCCAGCTCGTCCACTTCCTGCAGCGCCCTGAGTCTCCGCTCGGCGTCGCGCGTCACGATCTTCTCGCCGGGAATCAGCAGATAGGCGTATGCGCGCCGGTTGGAGCGCCCCACGCGGCCGCGCAATTGGTAGAGCTGGGCCAGGCCGAATTTGTCCGCCCGATTGATAATGATGGTGTTGGCGTTGGCAAGGTCGAGTCCCGACTCGATGATCGCCGAGCAGACCAGCACCTGGCTCCGGTTTTCCATGAAATCGAGCATGATCTTTTCCAGCTCGCGCGGCCGCAGCTGGCCGTGGGCCACGGCGACCTTGGCCTCGGGCACGAGGCCGGCGATCTTCTCGGCCATGCGGGTAATGGTTTCCACCCGGTTGTGCAGGAAAAAGACCTGCCCGCCGCGCTCGATCTCGCGCAACACCGCCTCGCGGATGACGGTTTCGTCGTAGCGCGTGATGATGGTGCGCACGGCGAGGCGGTCCACCGGCGGAGTTTCGATGATGCTCATGTCGCGCAGGCTGATGAGCGACATGTGGAGCGTGCGCGGGATCGGCGTGGCCGTGAGGCTCATCACGTCAACCTGCGAGCGGAGCTTCTTAAGTCTTTCCTTCTGCGCCACGCCGAAGCGGTGCTCCTCGTCGATGACGACCAGCCCGAGATCCTTGAATTCAACGTCTTTCTGGAGCAACCGGTGCGTGCCGATGACGATATCGACTGCTCCCTTGGCGAGAGCGTCGAGCGCGCCTCGGCTCTCTTTCCCAGTGCGGAAGCGGCTGAGCGCTTCGATCCGCACGGGATAGCCGCGAAAACGGCGGCGGAAAGTCTCCATGTGCTGCTGCACCAAAACGGTGGTCGGCGCCAGGATCGCCGCCTGCTTGCCGCCCATCACGGCGAGAAACGCCGCGCGTAGCGCCACCTCGGTCTTGCCATAGCCCACGTCGCCGCAGATCAGACGGTCCATCGGCTTTTTTTTCTGCATGTCGCTCAGACTCTCTTCGATCGCCCGCTCCTGGTCGGGCGTCTCTTCGAACTCGAAGGCGGCCTCGAACTCGCGGTAGAGCTGGTCGGGCGGCGGGAAAGCGTGGCCCTGGTGCACTTCGCGCACGGCGTAGAGGTCGATCAATTCTTGAGCCATCTCCAGCACCGACTTCCGGGTCTTGGCTTTAACTTTTTCCCACGAAGTCCCGCCGAGCCGGTCCAACGCCGGTCTGGCGCCGTCGCCGCCGACATACTTTTGCACCAGATTGATCCGGTCGACCGGCAGATAGAGGCGATCGCCCCCCTCGTATTCCAGCTGGAGAAATTCTCCCTCGGTTCCAGCCACCTGGAGAAACTTGAGGCCGCGGTAAATGCCGATCCCGTGATCCAGGTGCACGATGGCGTCGTCCGCCTTGAGCTCGCTCAGGCTGGTGATGAAATGGCCGAGAGCGCTTTTCCTGCCCGGAACGCGGGCGAGCTTTCGGGTGCCGAAGATCTCGTCGGCCGTGATGAGGATCAAACGGTCCTCGGGGAGGCGGAAACCCTGCGTGAGATGGCCTACCAACAAAACACGCGCCGGTTTTTCACGGGAGTTCACGCGCGGAAATGGACCGGCAACGAGCGTAAGATCGACCTCGTAATGGGCCAGGAGTTGTTTGAGCCGGGTCGCGTCGGCGCGGGTGGGGGCTATTAGAAAGACTCTTTCGTCCTCCCACTCTTTAAGCCGCGCCGCCAAAGGGCCCAGCGACGGCTCCCTTCCGGGAAGCGACATGAGCTCGGCGTGAAGGTCGGTGTTGAGATACGACTTGACGGTATAGACGGAGTCAGCGCTTTTTCCCCGCGGCGGAGCAATACCGAGCGACTCGCTATCGAGTCGAGCGAAGGGGCGCGCCGCTTCCCGCCATTCCTCAGCGTTGAGATAGAGCCGTTCCGGCGGCGGCGTGAGCCGCCCCTGTTCCTTGGCCCGGGCGCTCATCTCCCATAAAAGTCGTTCGAACTTCTCGGCCTCCGCCTCCACATGATCGGGCCGATCGAGCCAGAGGAGCGTTTGCGGCGGAAGATAGGAAAAAATGGTCGACAGCGCAGGGTAGAAATAGGGAACCAGAAATTCCATCCCAACAAACGGAATGCCCTCTCTGACGGATTCCAGCAGGGCGTTTTTCTCGATGCGCCCCAGCTCCAGCCCCTCCGCGCGTCTCTCGATCTCCCGCGCGATCCGCCCGATATCGTCGCGCCTGAGCGAGAATTCCTTCATCGGCAGGAGCAACAGCTCCTGCAGTTCGCTTTGCGAGCGCTGCGTGGCCGGATCGAATTCGCGGATGGATTCCAGCCTGTCCGCGCTGAACTCAAGGCGGACGGGCCGTTCGCAGCCTGGAGGAAAGATGTCCAAGATCCCGCCGCGCACGCTGAAGTCGCCGCGCTCTTCCACCAGAGGAACGTTTTGGAATCCCCAGTTGACGAGATGTTCGAGCAAGCCTTCACGGGCGCTCTCTTCGCCCGCGACCAGATAGCGGTAAGAATTTTTTAGCGCCTCCTTGGGAATCACCTGCTGCATGACCGCCGCAGCGCTGGAGACGAGGATGGGGGCCTCTCCCTCGACCAGATGATAAAGCCCCTCGAGCCGCGCGCCGATCGTGTCGGGATGAGGAGAGAGGTTTTCAAACGGCAAAATTTCCCAGGAGGGAAAGAGGTGGAGACGCTTGCTCAGCAGGGGCGGAGATTCCTCCACGCCTAAAAAAAAGGCCAGGTCCTGAAACAGCTGCTCCGCCTCGCGCGCGGTCGGCGCGATTACGAGGATCGGCGCGCGGCGCGATTCGGCGATCAGCGACAGCAGATAGCCGCGCGCCCCGCCCTGGAGACCATAGATTGTTTTTTCGCCGGGATCGGCGGAGGCCAACAGGGACTCGATATGTTCGTGTAGCGTGGAGGCCGGCATGATTAAAAGAAGATGAAGCGGCTGAGACGAATCTTCGGCGCGCCCGCGCGTGCGACGGCCGGGTTCGCTTCTAGCTCGCCGGCCCAGCTTTCCATCGCCTCGATCAGGTCTTGAACTCGCACGCCGAGGTATTTCGGCTGATAGTTCTCGAGGCGAATGATCGCCTGGCGGGCCATCCGCGCCGGCCCTTTGGTTTCGCTGAAGTCGTGGAACATCCTGAGCGCCGCGGCGAGCTGGATCAGCCCTTCGACAAAGGGTTTGTCCTGTTCTGCGGCGCTGAGATAGAACTCTTCCAGCGCCTCGTGCGCGTTGAAGTAACGGCCGGCGTTGAATAGACGAATCCCCTCTCGCAACCGAGCATCCACCAGGGACAATTTAAAATTGAAAAATGCAAAAATCAAACTGCAAAACGGCTTCGGAGTCCTTCCGATTTTAAACTTTTCAATTTGCACTTTGCATTTTGCATTGGGCGAGAGGCTTTACTGGACCCGCCTTTTCAACTATCTTCTGAACTGCCTATGAAGCTCTCTCCCGCGTCCCTGGGTGGCGCTTACACCGTCCGCGGTTATTGCGCCTTATGCACGGCGCATTGCGCGACGGTGACGACGGTGGAGAAGGGCCGGGTCGTGAAACTCGATTCCGATCCCGACCATCCCCACGGCGGCGTCATGTGCATCAAAGGCAAGGCCGCGCCCGAACTCCTCTACCATCCCGACCGGCTCGACTATCCGCTCAAGCGCACGCGTCCCAAGGGAGATCCGGACCCCGGATGGAAGCGGGTCGGCTGGGACGAAGCGCTCGACGATATCGCAGAGCGATTGCTGGCGATCCGCGAGCGTTATGGCGCCCGCGCCGTCGCTTTGGCCAAGGGAACCAAGAGCGGGACATCGGTCGATGACGCCGAGCGGTGGCTTGGGCGGCTGCTCTACGGGTTCGGGAGTCCCAATTGGGTTTCGACCACGCACGTTTGCAACTGGCACAAAGACACCGGCTTCAGTTACACCTTCGGGACTAACCTGCCGACTCCCGATCTCGAACAGAGCAACGCCTTTCTTCTGTGGGGCCACAACCCCAGCTCGACCTCTCTGATTCTCGCCGAGAACATCGTCGCCGCCCGATCGAGGGGGATGAAGATTGTAGCGGCGGACCCGCGGCGGGTCGGCATCGCGAGCCAGGCGGATATTCTGCTTCAAGTGCGCCCGGGAACCGACGGCGCGCTCGCGCTGGCGCTGATTCACTGCCTGCTCGAAGAGGGCTGGTACGACGCCGAATTTGCCCGCAATTGGACCAATGGCCCGTTTCTGCTGCGGCGCGACACGGGAAAATTGCTGACGGAGTTCGACCTCGAGGCGTCCGGCGACCGCGAGCGATGTGTCGTGTGGGATGAAAGCGCCGAGCGGCCGATCATTTACGACACGGCCTCAGGATCGATGGAGAAGACGGCTGCTCGTCCGCTACTCTTCGGCGAGAGAAGCGTCAGGGACAAAAATGGATCTGAGATGGCCTGCGAAACCGTGCTGCAAGCCATCGCGCGAATCGCCTCGCGCTACAGTCCGGAGCGCTCCGAACCGATCACGCGCGTGCCGGCGCAGAAAGTCTGGCAGGCGGCCAACCTGCTTGCGCACAATCGGCCGGTCAGCATGTACATGTGGAACGGCCTCGGCCAACATACGAATGCGACGCAGACGAGCCGCGCCGTCGCCGCGCTCTACGCCCTGCTCGGCGACATCGACCGGCCCGGCGGCAACGTCGTGTTTCCCAAGCCCAAGTTGAACGGCGTGGATGGAAAAGACCTTTTGCCCAAAGAAGTCGCCGCTCAGAGGCTCGGCCGCGCCGAGAAGCCGCTCGGACCGCCGGCCAAGCCGGGCAACTGCGCCGCATACGATCTCTTCACCGCGATTCTTGAGAGCCGCCCCTATCCTGTGAAAGCTCTGCTCAATTTCGGCTCGAATGGAATCATGTCGAGCGCGGACTCGCGCCGGGCGCGCGCGGCGCTTTGCGCTTTGGAATTTGCCGTGGCGACGGAACTGTTCATGACGCCGACGGCTGAGCTTTGCGACTACGTGCTGCCGGCGACCTGCTTTCTTGAGATGGGAAACCTCTCCAACGGCTTTGAGCACCGAAGGCGGGCCAAGTTGCATCTCCAATACCGCCCCGCCGTCGTGCTCCCCCTCGCCGAGCGCCGCTCGGATACGTCGATGATCTTCGAGCTTGCCAAGCGCCTCGGGTTGGGCGAGCGCTTCTGGGATGGAGACATCGAAGCGGGCTATGCCCACGAACTTGCGCCGAGCGGCGTTACGCTCGACCAGCTCAAGGCCTCGCCCGGCGGGATCACGGTCGAGATTCCTACACGCTATCGAAAATACAGCGAGGCCGATGAGACAGGGATCGCTCGCGGCTTTGCCACGCCGTCGCGCAAAGTCGAGCTTTACTCGCAGCTCTTCGCCGCCCACGGCTACCCTCCGCTGCCCGTCTACGAAGAGCCGCTGATGAGCCCCGTAAGCCGGCCGGAGATCGCCAAAGAGTTCCCGCTTATCCTCACCAACGCGAAATTCACCACCTTCATTCACAGCCAGCAGCGCGCGCTGCCGGCGCTGCGCAAGTCGTCGCCGGAGCCGATCGCCGAACTTCACCCCGAAACAGCAGCGGCCGTCGGTATCAAAAACAAAGATTGGATCGTTGTCGAAAGCCCGAAGGGGTCGATCCGCGTGCGCGCGCGCGTGACGGAGAGAATTCTACCGGGGGTCGTCTGCTGCCAGCACGGCTGGTGGCAGGAGTGCCGCGCGCTAAAACAGCCGGGCTATGACCCGTACTCCGATGACGGCGCTAATCCGAGCGTGTTGATCGGCACCGAGCTGAGAGATCCCGTCAGCGGCTCGCTGCCGCACCGGTCCTATCTCTGTAGAGTAAGGCCCGCCTGAAAAACAGCAGAGGAACCTAAGGGTGGGGGCGCCGGGATGTTTCCCTACTCCCTCGCAACGCTGCTCCCTTGCTGCGTTTTCCACAGCCGCTGATCGTAGACCGCCACGCGGCGCAGCGTAGCCAGCCATACGCAGACGTCCGAAAGAGACAGAACGATAGCGGAGAGGGCAAACGATATCAGGTAGCTCCCGCTCACGTCGTAGAAAAAGCCTCCAAACCACGAGCCGAGCGCGCCGCCGACGCCGACGCTGACGACTGCGTAGCCTAAGATCGCGCCGAACCCTTTGCCGGAAAAGATGTCGGCGGAAAGCGCGGAGAAGATCACGGCCCGCGAGCCGAAGCCGATGCCGAAAAAGACCAGGTAAACATACAACAGCCAGGGTTGAGAGGTATCCCGGGCGACCATCAACGCGGCGACGCCGACGAGAGTCATCACGATGTTGGCCGTGTAGGCGGCTTGCTTGGAGAGAAGGTCGGCAATGTAACCGAACACGACCCGGCCGCAGGTGCTGGTCATGCCGACGAATCCGAAGATGGTCGCGGCGTAGAGACGGCTGTAGCCGATATCGACGACGTGGGCGACCTGGTGGGTGACGATGACGGTGGTGCCGCCGGCGGCAAAAATTCTGGCAAAGAAGAGCAGCCAGAATTGCAGGCTTTTCAGAGCCAGCTTCGCCGTCCATTGATTGTGGGACTCGCGGCCTTCCGCCGCCTTCCCGGTATGAGGGCCGCGCCGGTAGAGAGTCGCGACCAGAGGAAGGAGCGCGACCACGACGCATCCCGCGAGTGTTTGCAGCGCCCGCTCCCATCCCCAGGTCGAGATCATCCACTCGCTCAAGGGCGCCAGGAGGAGAATCCCGACTCCGGCGCCGGAGTAGACCACGCCCAGCGCCGAGGCCCTCTTGGTCGAGAACCATTCGGAGATCAAAACCACATGGGGAACCATCCCCATGAAGCTCAGCCCCAGGGCCGAGACCAGGCCGAAGAAGAGGTAAAACTCCCAGAGGCTCGCGATCCGGCTACTCAGCCATAGGCCCGCGGCCAACAGGAGACAGCCGGCGCCGACCACTTTTTTAGGCCCGAAGCGGTCCAGCAGATGGCCCACCACGGGAGACACGATCGCATCGACGATCAGGGCGACCGAGAACACGCCCGCCGTGATCGCCCGGCTCCAGCCGAAAGTTTCAAGCAGAGCGACGTAGAAAACGCCGAAAGAAGAATGCAGCCCCCGATCGAAGCCAAGAATCACGAAGGCCAGGGCCGCGACGCTCCAGGGATTTGAGACTTGACGCATTTCTCTCATCGTTCCGGCGGGGGTAGAAAGAAAACGGGCATGGCGGAGGTTAAGAACCCGAGGCCGCAGGCGGCGTCGAGCGTCCCGACTTACATCAGCGAACGGATTAACGTTTCATAATTATCAGGGATGGTTACGGATGTAAAAGAAGAAAAGGGGCCGCCTGAGAATTCAGGCGGCCCGTTCGAGCTATGAAAAGCAGCGCGCTACTTTGTGGGCGTTGTCGACTGTGGCTTTTGGGTTTTCTGCCGGGATGATTTCGATTCGGTTCTTACCCGGCCCTTCTCCAGCCTAGCCAGCACAAGTTTGCCGTCTTTTTCAGTATACATAAACCGCACCGGATCCCCGACTTTGACCTTCGTCAGGGCGTCTTTGGTTTCCTTTGTGTCGGCGATGAGACTCATCTCTCCGTCCCTGCCTTTGACTTTCGCCGTCCCCGCCTTGGAATCCACTGCGAGGAGCTCTCCTCTGGCCCGGTTGACCTTAACTGTAGCTTCTTTCTTCTCGGTCGTCTTCGCCGGAGCGGCCTGCTTGGCTGGAGCGGCAGGTTTGGCCGGAGCTGGAGTCGTACCCTGCGCGAAACCCGTTCCGACAAAGGCGAAGAGCGCCACAGGCACAAGCAATAACTTGATGATGTTTTTCATTCGACTTACCCCCTTTTAATCCGTTTAGACGTCGCCACCCAAAATGGCTTCAATTTGATTTTTATAGCACACCATCCGATGGTTTGGAAGCAACCCTCTTCAATCGCCGCGTTCGATCGCAATGACCATCGTTCAGGCGGCTGAGTGATTGAACAACGATAGCTGCTCCGTAGGCCGTCGGAACTGTTCGGTGCTAAGGCGCGGCGCTCTTTCGTGAATCCCGGTCTTCTTGCAGGCCACGCGAAACAGCTCAGCCATCTGTTCGGCGAAGATTCCCTCTCCTTTCATCCGGCTGTGAAAACGTGGGTCGTTGAGCTTGCCCGAGCGGACGGCGCGGAGGCGGTTTAAGATCTTGTCTTTTTTCCCCGGATAATGTTGCTCCAGCCAATTTTCGAAGAGCTCTTTCACCCCGTGCGGCAGGCGCAATGCGACATAGCCGGCAAATCGCGCGCCAGCGCCGGCGGCTGCTTGGGCGATAGCCGGCGCCTCCGAGTCCGTCAGGCCTGGAATCATGGGCGCCAGGAGAAATCCCACGGGGATCGACGCGCGCGCCAGCGCTTCGATCGCCGCCAGCCGCCTGACCGGACGCGAGGCGCGCGGCTCCATCAGGCCCGACAACTTCTCGTCCAGCGTGGTGAGAGAGACGAACACGGCCGCGCATTGGTGTCTCGCCAACTCTGACAGAATATCGATGTCCCGGGTGACCAAGTAATTTTTGCTCACGATCGTCACCGGGTTGCGAAATTCCAGCAAGACCTCCAGGCAGCGGCGCGTGAGTTCCAGCTTTTTTTCAACCGGCTGGTAGCAGTCGGTGACGCCGCTCATCGCCAATACTCTCGGTTTCCACTTGGGGCTGCTCAACTCCTTGCGCAACAACTGAGGCGCATCCCCCTTCACCATGATCTTGGTTTCAAAGTCCAACCCTGCCGAGAAGCCCAAATATTCGTGCGTCGGGCGGGCGTAGCAGTAAACACAACCGTGCTCGCAGCCACGGTAAGGGTTAATGCTCGCGTCGAAGCCGACGTCGGGGCTGTCGTTGTAAGCGATGAGACTCTTCGAATGATCGGGGAGAAATTGGGTGGCGGGCGATGAAACCTCGTCGGCGTGCATCGGCTCCGAAACCCGCTCCAATGACTCGAAACGGTTTTTCGGGTTTGAGGCGGAGCCGCGTCCGCGCAGCGGAGACGGCGTTTTCATAAAGGTTTATCCGGCTGCCGGCGGCGTCGGCGCGGGAGCGGCGGCTTGGGCGGGCGCCGCAGCCTGCGCGGCTTGGGTGGTCTTGACCTCGTGCGCCAGGTGGCGTGTCAGCCGCTTTAGCCGCCTGATCTTTCTCTGAAACTTTTTGAGTTTCTTCGGATCGCGGGAGGAGGTCAAAAGCGCCGCCTTCTGCTTCTTTAGCTCACGGATGTCATGCTTGATGGAGTGAATGGCGCTGGCGTCCTTGTGCGACTCGTCGTAGGCGATGTCCTTGGCTTTGGCCACGGCCTTGATCAAATCTTCCTTGTGCATCCCTCCGACGCCCTGAAGCTCGGTCTCCGCCTTGGCAAAATCCCTGAGCTTGGGAATGGTCATTCTTCTAAGCTCTTTTAAGTCCATTCGGCGAATCCTCCCTTTGACAACTGCTGTAAACTCGTAGCATATTTCCCTGGAAAACCAAAATGGCCAAGCCACCGAAGCCAAACCGCAAAGTCGCCCCGACGCAAGCCGGAGTTAGGAAGATCATCGAGCGGCTTGACAAGGCCCATCCCGGCGCCAAGCTCGACCTCGACTTCACCAATCCTTTGGAGCTGTTGCTCGCCCTCATCCTCGCGGCACAGGCCCGAGACGACCTGGTGAACCGGGTCACGCCCGCGCTTTTTGCCAAGTACCGCAGCGCAAAAGATTACGCCGCGGCGCGGCTGGAGGAACTCGGAGGGTATGTTCGCAGGATCAACTTCTCCCGCGTCAAGAGCCGGCGGATTAAAGATTGCTGCGCGGAGTTGGTCCGGCGGTTCAAAGGCGAAGTGCCGCAAAATTTGGATGATTTGCTAACTCTCCCCGGCGTCGGCAGAAAGACAGCCAACATCGTCCTCGGCAACGCCTTCGGCCAACAGGCGATCGGCGTCGATACGCATGTGATGCGATTGTCGCAACGGCTGGGGCTTACCAAGAACACCAACCCTGACAAGATCGAGTTCGATCTCACGCCTCTGGTTCCGGAAAATCAGCGCGTCCGCTTCTGCCACCTTCTCCAGTACCACGGCCGCCGGGTGTGCTTCGCGAAGAAACCCAGATGCCCGGAATGCACGATCCGATCCCTTTGCCCGTATCCGGACAAAACCAAGGCTTAAAGGGACTTCCGATGGAGTTGACTCTGTTGCTTTGGATTCTCGCCGTAGCTCTGATTGTCATCGGCACGGCGGGACTTGTCCTTCCGGTGATGCCCGGCGCTCCAGTGCTTTTTGCGGGACTGTTAGTGGCGGCCTGGGCGGATAATTTCGCCTACGTAGGCTGGGGAACGCTCATCGTGCTCGGCATTCTGGCTCTTCTCACCTATGTCGCGGACTTCGCCGCGACTGCTTTCGGCGCCAAGCGATTCGGCGCGTCCAACCGGGCGATAGTCGGCGCCGCTTTGGGCGGCCTCATTGGTATTTTCTTTGGCCTCCCCGGCATTCTGGTTGGTCCATTCGTGGGCGCGGTGATCGGCGAACTCTCAGCGCAGCGGAGCCTCGACGCCGCGACCCGCGCCGGCATCGGTGCGACGATCGGACTCGCGCTCGGCGCAGCCGCCAAACTTGCCCTGGCCTTTTCGATGTTGGGTATCTTCGCGGTAGCCCGCTTTTTCTAACGACGCCCGCTACCGAACCGCCTCCGCAAACCCCCGCAGCGTCTCTTCCCGGCTCCCGCCGGGGGGGCTGTAGGGGATAATCGCGATCTGCTGGATGCCGCTTTTTTTTATCCGCTCGACTTGAGCGCGGCATTCGGCGACGGTGCCGGCGACGGCGAATTTGTCCACCAGCCAGTCGGGGATCACTTCGGCGTGGTTGGCCTCCTGGTCCATGTGGTGGTAGTAGTCGTAGGTCTTGCGGATCTCTTCGAGCACCTTTTGTTCCTTTGCATCGAGCACGTAGGGCTGCGGATGGGCGACCACGCGCGCGACGTGCGCCTTCACCGCGTCTTTGGCCGGCGCTTTGTCCGAGACGGCGCAGGGAACCCAAAGGACAAGATCGATATCGCTCAGCTTTCGCCCCGCGGCCTTCGCGCCCGTCTCAATCTTCACTTTGGCCTGGCGGAGATATTCGTCGGCGACGCCGACGAGCACGATGATGCCGTCGGCGATCCTGCCTGAAAGCTCCAGCATCTTCGGCCCGCTCGCGGCAATGTAGATAGGAATTTTGTTTTTGGACGGATGCTTGAGGTGGATCTTTCCCGTCTCCAGTTGCACTTCTTCTCCGGCAAGCAGCGCGCGCATCTGTTGGATCGTTTTTTCAAAATAATCCAGCTTCGCCGGCTTCATCCCCATCGTCTCCACCGAGCTGTCTCCGAGTCCGATGCCGACGATGAAGCGCCCTGGCGCAAGCTCTTCGAGTGTCGCGTAGGCGCTGGCTACCACCGATGGATGGCGTGTCAGGGGATTGGTAACTCCGGTGCCGAGCTTGACCTTCGATGTGTTCAACGCGGCGGCCGCCATGTTGACGTAGGCCTCGCGCCAGATGAGATGCGAATCGCCGATCCAGACGTGGCTGAAGCCCAGCTCTTCCGAGAGCTTGGCAAGTTGGATCATGTTCCGCAGCGGCTCCGTGGGGAAAAGGCCTACGCCGTAATTCATTGCGCTCACGGGAATATTCATTATCATTCCAGCTCACCCTTCGACATGGACGCCACCACCCGCTCTCCGAGCCCGCGCAATGGGGTTGCTGCTTAATCCCACCGGCAGTATCGGATGCGCGGGCTCTACGAACGGCTGGCGGCGTTCACTGCGAGGCCCTCCTTATTTTATTTCTGCGTTGCGAGACGCTCCGGCGGCGGCGTCTGCTGGCTGCGGCCGGCGACGCGGATCTCGCCGTCGATGATCACCATCGAGATGCCCGGCAAATCGCCCTTGGCGAAGGAATCGAGCGCGTCTTGCGCAACTGAACCTGCAATCTTGTGCAGCAGCACTATGTCCGCCGGCCGCCCTTCCTCGAGCAGGCCGAGGTTGAGACCGTGAGCCCGGCCGACGTTGCCGGTCGCCATGCAGATCGCAACTTCAGGCGGCACCTCGGCGACCGAAGATAAAAACGCGATCTCGCGCAGCATGCCGCGCGGGATAATTCCCGTTCCGCCGGGCGTGTCGGTGCCGATCAGCACGCGGTGGTAAGCGTTGTGCGCCTTGACCGCGCGGATGAGGCTCAGCGCCATGCGGTAATTTCCCGAGCTGCAAATCTCGACGTGATAGTCCGTCTCGGCGACGATCCGCGTCATATCTTTTTCCGGCATGGGAATCGGGCCGCCGGTGATATGGCCGACGACATCCGGCTTGATTGTCGTCACAATGTCGAAGCCCGCTACCTGGCTCACGCCGGAGCGCGACACGCCGCCCGAGTGAATCTTTACTTTGATGCCGCGCGCCCCGGCCCATTTCACGTACCGCTCCGCTTCGCCGTTGGGCAACAGGCTGTAGTCGTAGAAAATAAATTTCACCAGGCGGATGCCGGCGGCGGCGATCTCGTCGAAATCTTTTTCCGTGAGTCCCGGAACTAATAGCAGCGTGCCGGCAAAAACTTTTACGCCGGACGGGCGCAGGTTGTCGTAGCAGCGCTTGGTGACCAGGGCGAGCGACAGCGCCGTCCTCGCGTCGGGCGGCAGAGGCAGGCCGGGCAGATGCAACTCGCCGGCGGAGATGAGCGCCGTCACGCCGCCGTGCATGTAGTTGGTGATCCAGGAGAGCGAGTTCTGCGCCGGCGTGTATTCGCCGATGGAGGGATGCGAGTGGGAATCGACTAAGCCGGGGATGGCGGTGATCCCCTGGGCATTGATGACCGTGTCCGCGCACTCGCCGATCCCGTTGCCGATCGCGCGGATGAGACCGTCTTCCACATAGATCGAGTCCGCCCGCCGCAGGGGATTTTTCAAATCGCCCGTGACCAGAGCGCCGATATTCCTGATCAGAACCGAAGCCATAAAAATCGCAGCGCGGCGTAACTCGGTGGGACTATATCAAAGCGATCTGAGAAGACAAAGTCCGGGAGGCCGAGTAGTCGCTCCTCAGCCTTCGGTCACCGCCTTGATCGATTGATATGTCACATCCACAAGGCTTGCCAGCTCATTTTCCGTAATCGTCAGCGGCGGCATCAGGATAATTACATCACCCAGAGGCCGGATCATCACGCCCCGCTTGCGCGCGTCAAGAATTACTTTGTGGCCGATTCTCTTTGCCATCGGGTAACTTTTGCGGCTGTCTTTGTCCTCGGCCAGCTCGATCCCGACCATGAAGCCCCACTGGCGAATATCGGCCACGTGAGGCAGCGGAACAAATTCTCGCTCCAGCCGCCGCTTGAGGTAATCGATCTTCGGCTGCATCCGTTCGATGATCTTCCCCTGCTTGAAAAGCTCAAGACTCGCCAGGGCGACGGCGCACCCCAGGGGATTCCCGGTATAAGTGTGGCCGTGAAAGAAGGTTTTGAATTCCCTGTACTCCCCGAGAAAGGCGGAGAAGATTTTCTCCGTCGTAAGCGTCGCGGCCAGCGGAAGATAGCCGCCGGTGATCCCTTTGGCTAAACAGAGTATGTCGGGCGTTACTCCCGCCTGCTCGCAGGCAAACATCCTGCCGGTTCTGCCGAAGCCGGTCGCGACTTCGTCGGTAATAAAAAGAATTCCGTTCTTGCGGCAGATTTCGCTCAACGCTTTGACGTAGACTGCGGGCTGCGACCACATCCCCGCCGCGCCCTGCATCAGCGGCTCCGCGATAAGCGCGGCAAGTGAATTTTTCTCTTGCGCGAGCTTTTCTTCGGCCTCCTGGATTGCGCTCTTGAGCGCCGTCTCCTCGCTCATGCGCTTAAACCAGCGAAAAACATGCGGCGGGTTGAGGCGCAAGACCGGAAACAGCAACGAGCGGTGAAAATGGTGAAACGTCTCCGAGTAGCCGACGCTCATCGATCCGACGGTGTCGCCGTGATAGGCCTCGACGAGCGAAGCGAAGCCGGTGCGAGCTGTCTCGCCTTTGAGCTGCCAGTACTGCATGGCGATTTTCAGGGCGACTTCGACCGCCGTCGCGCCGCTATCGGAATAAAAAACCCGCTTGAGGCCGCTGGGAGCGATTTCGACAAGCTGTTCAGCCAGTTCGATGCCGGGCACGTGACTCAGACCGAGAAAGGTCGAATGGGCGATGCGATCGAGCTGTTCTCTCAGCGCCCGATCCAGCTCTGCTTTTCGATGGCCGTGAACGTTGCACCAGAGTGAAGAGACCCCGTCGAGGTATCTTTTCCCCTCGACGTCGACCAGATAGTGTCCCTCGCCCCGCTCGATAATGATGGGATCTTCTCCCATCCACTCTCGCATCTGCGTAAACGGATGCCACAAATAAGTGCGGTCGAGATGCTTAAGTTGTTCGTATCGGGACATGGTCATATAAATGTTGAATTTTGAATGTTGAATTTTAAATTTTAAGATCGAGATTCCAATTCAAAACTCAAAATTAAGAATTCAAAATTCTCCGCGCACTTCTTCGAAGGTCCGCAGTGCGCGATGTAGGTGCTCGTGCGTGTGCGTCGCCATGAGCGTGATTCTCAGGCGCGAAGTCCCTTCCGGCACCGTCGGCGGCCGGATGCCTTGCGCAAAGACGCCTTTCTCCAGCAACCGCTCGGAAAACGTCATGCATTTTTGCGAGTCGCCAATGATCAGCGGCAAAATCTGGCTCTCGCTCTGCCCGAGGCAAAATCGCAATTTTCTAAGTCCCTCCCTCAGCGCGCGGCAGTTGTGCCAGAGCGCCAGCCGCCGCTGCGGCTCCTGGTACAAGAGATCGACGGCGGCGATGGCTGCGGCCAACACCGGTGGCGGGAGCGAAGTCGTGAAGATAAAACTCCGGCAGCGATTGATGAGTAGCTCGCGCAGCGCGTGGCTGCCGGCAACGTAAGCGCCGAAGCCGCCGAGCGCCTTTCCCAGCGTCCCCATCTGCACGAGTATGCGGTCGCCCACCCCCACTTTTGCCACGACTCCGGCGCCGTTTGGGCCCAGGACGCCGGTAGCATGGGCCTCATCGACCATGATGAGCGCGCCGTGGCGCTCCGCCAGCTCGACGAGCTCCGCCAGCGGCGCTTCGTCCCCGTCCATGCTGAAAAGCGTTTCGGTGACGATTAGCTTGCGTCCGGTTGCCGGCGCCCTTTTTAATTCGTCTTCGAGCCGCGCTAAGTCGCAGTGCGGATAGACCACGGTCTTGGCCCGCGACAGACGGCAGCCGTCGATCAGGCTTGCGTGGTTGAGCGCGTCGCTAAAAATCACGTCGCCTTCGCCGGCGAGCGTGGGAATGATGCCGACGTTGGCCTGAAAGCCGGAGTTGAAAACCAGCGCCGCCTCGGTCCCTTTGAGCCCGGCGATTTTCTCCTCCAGCTCCTCGTGCAGCGCCATGTTCCCTGAGATCAGCCGCGAGGCCACGGCGCCAACGCCGTAGTGGTCGATCGCCTCCTTCGCCGCTTTTTTGAGCGCCGGATGGTTCGCCAGGCCGAGATAGTTGTTGGAAGAAAAATTCAGCACTTCCCTGCCGTCGAGGAGCAGAGTCGCCCCCTGTTCCCCCTCGACGCGCCGCAGCTTGCGGTAAAGCCCCTGCCGCTTGAGCGCATCAAGCTCATCTTGGATAAAATTCCCAGCCATTGCGCGAATAGATTTATTATATGGAGGAAACCATAGCAACCGGCGCAGTTCATCCATTACCCCAATACTCCATTACTCCAACACTCCATTTCCCCAAGCTTGACCATCGAACAAGCGCAGTGGTAGACATATATCGAGTTTAGGTTTTGAAAAGTCTATTCCCAGGCCGGTCAAAAAGGTCTCAGATGCATCGAGCGCAACCATCGCTACCGCCCGCCTGGGGGTCTCTCGAAGGGCCGATGCGTGGGACGAGCAGGTGCAAGCGTAGCTCAGAGTTACCCTTAGCTTGTAGGAACAGCGTAACATCGACGTATCGCGTCGGCCCGGAGAGAGATTCCCAGGCGGGCTGACGGCAGGTGAGCCTTTTTCAACGGCCTGGGGGGAGGTATTTTATGGCTGAGCGTATCTGGGATCGTTTTCTGACCGAGCAGGATAAGGCGCATCTCGCCATGAAACCGCCCAGGCCGATCGGCTTCGGCAAAAAGCCCGCGCTGCTGCTGATCGACCTCTACCGCTGGGTCTTCGGCGACAAGCCTGAGCCGATCCTGGAAGCAATCAAGAACTGGCCGGGGAGCTGCGGCATGGCGGGCTGGAACGCGATCCCGCATATTCAAACCTTGCTCAAAACTGCGCGCGAAGCGCGGATTCCGATTGTTCACGTCACGGGTCTGGCCGGCGCCGGCGTGCAGGAATGGTCTTTCAGGCGCAACGGCGACCCGAGCAAGCTAAGTCCCGAAGGCCAGCAGCGCCGCCAACACAAGTTCGACATTATCGACGAAGTAGAGCCGCTTCCCGGCGAGGCGGTGCTGAGGAAAACCTCTCCGAGCGCCTTCTGGGGCACGCCGCTCGTGGGACACTTGAATCAACTCGGCATCGACACCGTGATCGCCTGCGGCGAGAGCACGAGCGGTTGCGTCCGCGCGAGCGTGGTCGACGGCACCACCTATCGTTTCCGCATGGTCGTCGCGGAGGAGTGCGTCTTCGACCGCCACGAGGCCTGCCACGCCATCAACCTCTTCGACATGAACCAAAAGTACGCCGACGTCCTGCCGCTGAACGAGGTGGTTCAGTACATGCGCTCCTGGCGCGCCGAACAGCCTGTGGGAGCTTAGGGGCAAGCCACACTTTCACACGATGCGCATCGCGGTTCCCGACCTGGTCTCCAATTCCTACTTTCCGGCCATCGCCGCCGCGGAGTTGGGCTTCTTCAAGGCCGAAGGGCTCGACATCGAAAAGGTCGAACTCCTCTTTCCGGTGCCGAAGACGATGGAGGCGCTGCACGATGGCACGCTCGATTTCGTCGCCGGCTCGGCGCATGCGACGCTGATGGCCTTTCCGGATTGGAAAGGCGCAAGGCTTTTAGCCGCTTTGGGCCAGCGGATGTATTGGTTCCTCGTCCTGCGCGCGGACCTCGGCGCCAAGCGCGGCGACATCCAGGCCGTCAAAGGTCTCAAGATTGGCGCGGCGCCGGGCGTCGACTATGGGCTGAAGCGCCTCTTGCTCGAAGCCGGCATCGACCCTGTGCGCGATCAGGTCCAGATCGGTCCTGTTCCGGGCGCGACCGGCGCTACCGTCTCCTTCGGCCTCACCGCGGCCAAGGCGCTGGAAGAAAAAAAAATCGACGGCTTTTGGGCCAATGCGATGGGGGCCGCGCTCGCCGTGCGCCGGCGCGTCGGGACGGTCGTCCTCGACGTGCGGCGCGGCGACGGACCTCCGGCCGCTCGCAACTACACCTTCCCCGCTTTAGTCACGACGGAGCAGCGAGTCCAACGCGAGCCGGCAAGCGCCGCCGCCGCCATACGGGCGATCGTGCGCGCCCATCGGGTGCTGCGCGACGATCTCGGACGCGCGACGGAGGTCGCTCGAAAGATTTTTCCGCCCACGGAGACGCAGCTCATTGCCGAGCTGATCAACCGCGACCTTCCCTACTACGATGCGACGATCTCCGAAGAGGCCGTGAGCGAGATGAATCGCTTCGCCCAGGATATGGGGCTCCTCTCCGGGCCGGTGGCGTACGATCAGGTCGTGGCCACGCAGTTTCGCAACCTGTGGAAGAGTGACGGGGTAAGGGGCCACCGGGATGGCGAAAGCTAAAGTCGTCTACTCCTGCCAGAATTGCGGCTTCCAGTCGCCCAAGTGGCTGGGAAAATGTCCCGATTGCAATCAATGGAACACGCTGGTCGAGGAAAAATTCGAGCGGACGGCTCACCCGCGCGACGAGTTCAATCTCGGCACCAAGGAGAGCCCGGCATCGATCGCCGAGATCTCAACCGCGGAAGCGGGCAGGGCCCTCTCCGGCATCGGTGAGTTCGACCGCGTGCTCGGCGGCGGGCTGGTTCCCGGCTCGGTCACGCTGATCGGCGGCGATCCCGGCATCGGCAAGTCAACTCTTTTGCTGCAAGCCTTCGCCGCGCTGAGCCAAAGCGGCCTTTGCTGCCTCTACGTCTCGGGAGAAGAATCGCAGCGGCAGATCAAGATGCGCGCCGAGCGGCTCGGCATCGTCTCGCCGAAGCTGTTGATTCTGAGCGAGACGTCGCTCGAAAGAATCCTGGAGCAGGTCAAGAAAAATAAGCCCGATGTCCTGGTGATCGATTCGATCCAGACGATTTTCACCTCCACCCTTCCTTCCGCGCCGGGCAGCATCGGCCAGGTCAGGGAATCTTCCGGCCTGATTATCACGCTGGCGAAAAAGAGCGGCCTCAGCGCCTTTCTCATCGGCCACGTGACCAAAGACGGATCGCTCGCCGGCCCGCGCGTGCTCGAACACATGGTCGATACCGTGCTCTATTTCGAGGGCGACAGGGGGCACAACTTCCGGATTCTGAGGGCGATCAAGAACCGCTTCGGCTCGACCAACGAGATCGGCGTCTTCGAGATGAAGGAGAGCGGGCTTCGGGAGGTGAGCAATCCCTCGGAGATTTTTCTCCTGGAGCGGCCGCTGCACGCGCCCGGCTCGGTGGTGATCTGCAGCATGGAGGGGACGCGCCCGATTCTGGTCGAGCTTCAGGCGCTGGTCAGCCACTCTTTTCTCGCCGTCCCGCGCCGCACCACCATCGGCGTCGATCACAACCGCGTCGCGCTGCTGGTCGCAGTCCTGGAAAAAAAGATGGGGGTGAATCTGTTCAACCAGGACGTGTTCGTGAACGTCGCCGGCGGCGTGCAGGTGGAAGAGCCGGCGGTCGATCTCGGCATCGTCGGAGCGATCGCCTCAAGCTATCAGGAGAAGGCCATCGACGCGAAGACGGTCATCTTCGGCGAAGTGGGCCTCGCCGGTGAGGTCCGCGCCATCGCCCAGGCCGAGGCGCGCGTCAAAGAGGCGGGAAAGCTCGGCTTCGAGCGCTGTGTCCTCCCGCAGAGCAACAGCGCGCAATTGGGTCACGTCAAGAGCCCGGTGCTGATCGGCGTAAGCTCGCTGGCCGAGTGCTGGGAAGTCCTGTTCTGAGGGCCAATAACTTCAACGCTGCTCGGTATCGAGACTAGAATTCTAAGGGGTTTGTTGGACCGGCCATTTATACAATATCGGCATAGCAGCATCTCTAAGGTTATTGAGCTGAGTTGCATTTAGCTGGCCACGAGATTTTGGTCCAAAAACTAGGGCATGAGCAGGATCCTCTGGAGTAGGCTCGCGTTCGATTGTGCAACCTAAAGAACGGGCAAATCCAGCTTCAAATTCAACAACGCTGTGTTTGGGATAATCTCTCGTTAGGATTTCGATCGTTGTTTCCGAAGCTATTGAAACGGAAAGCCCGTCGCGGGTATTGAAGGCTCCGGTACTTACGCGAGGTGGGTTGAGAGTCCAATCAATTTGCGACGGATGAACACGCCGCCACAAGCGTTCGCTGTTGTCGATTGAGGGGTCATTCTGCCTCTCGGGCACAGCGTTTTCCTAATCAAGCGGCTACCTGCATTGAGTCTGAGGAAAGAAGCCATAGAAAGAGCGGACGAACGTCATCCGTGAGATGAAGGCGATCTTCCCGGTGCGGTTCTCCCGCCTCCATTGTTAAATACTCGACTGATCCGTCATCGAGGATCTCCAATTCAAGTACTCGCGACCCAATCTCCCATTCCAGCTGTAACCCGCCTCCCGATATCGGGACAACGCGCGGAGCAATAAAGTATTCAATGGTAGTACTGGTTAAAATCGCCATCGCAGTAGTCGCAGCGGCGACAGTAGGCGGGGGGCTACCATAACTGTCCCAATTTTCCGGAAGCGAGAGAACTTTTTTCAATGTCTTTATTCCGTGAATCTGCCACTCACTAAGGGTCTCAGTAGGAACGGCACTATTCCATTGCGCGTAGCTAACCGGATTCACAACAATCGGTGATGCGTAGGTTAAACCCGAACCCGATGCAACAACAGTGGAGGTGAAATTAGAACTGCCGCTTCCCATAATGGCTATTCCTGTTCCCGTGTACTTAGCTGAAGCGAATTGTCGGAACGTCATATTTTTCTCCCCCAAAAGTCGTGCATGTCTTTAGCCGTCAAATCCGTAAAACCTCGGACAATCCATTCATGTCCTAGGTCGAACCACTCTAAAACATGCTCCATGTCGGCCGATTCTGGCTTTCCTCGTGCCGTAAGATTTAGTTGCAGAATCTCTTTGGCATCCTGTGTAATCGCTGGTTGCATCTGTATATGAAGTCTTCCTCTTTTGTCGGGTAACCCGTACCTGGCACCGATGTTTATCGATTCGGGCGCCGAAAGAAATTTGCCTGAGTACTTGCCTGACCAGCATGAAATGACTTTGTTTAATTCCCCGTAAGAATTCCAGCCCTGCCCTAACTCGATATGGTTCACATACGTTATTTCGCATTGATTGATTTCGGGCTTCCCAAGATCTGCTTCTTCTAAAAATTTACAAAATGTTTTCCACTCCTGACTAAAACTAGGTTTAATTCTATCGTAGTGAACGTACACGTCCTCGGGCTTCAGCTTTCGCCAATTATGTATAAAGCGGTTTGTTTGGACCTGCGTAAGCATGCGTCCGGATTTGTCGATAAACCAGCACCGAACATCTGGAATTGAGACTAATTCCACTCCCAATTTTGCTTGCACGAAGCGCTCAGTCTCAAATTGCTCCATTACAGTAGGTAAGGGAGGCTGCACCTGGAAATCAGGATAGTTATCGCGTATCTTTGCCCAGTAAAGCCCAAAATGGGGAATAGAAAATTTGACCAGGGGCGAAAACTGGACACCTAGATAAGTTTCAACAACCGGGGGTCGGTCATAATCCGGAGTACGTTCTGGCACAGCTGTGCACCTTGTCTAGTAGAATAGCACCGAAAACCCAGTTGTGAACAAGATGATCGCGCGATCCTGTGGCCTGATCTCAGGTATGTATATTGCGACGCCCCAACGCGCTATATTTGTGGCCTTTTGCAAGAGTTAGGTGCATTATAAAACCCACCGATGAAGAATGCAACTTCATTCTCCCTGCGAGTAGGGTCAAATCCAGACGCATTTCTGTCCTTATTCTGTGCCCAACTCATTAAGACTATGTCACGCTCAGCACGAGACAACGCCTCAAGGCAAATCTGTGATCTTGCGGCCAAAAGACGACACTATTGTAAGGTTGACGACGTCACAGCTCTAAGCTATTGAATTTGGACACGCCGGAGTGGCGGAATGGCAGACGCGTCGGACTCAAAATCCGATGGAGGCAACTCCGTGGGGGTTCAAGTCCCTTCTCCGGCACCAGCCACAGTTAGAGCCATCCCCTAGGAATTAGGCATTGGGGGGTAGGAGTTGGGGGGCCCAATTCCTAATCCCGCTTTTCCTTTACCGCGGTAGGAAAGATCAGCGACTTGATGACCACCGGCACCGCGCCGGAGGAATGGATCAGCGCGCCGATGTCGATGTAATCGAACTCGTTGAGCGACACGCCGTCGATCGATATCACCGGACTGGCGATCCGCATCTCCTCTTTGAAGTGAAGGCCGATAATGCCGCCGATGTCGCCGTCGCTGACTAGCGTGAGCGGATGGCCTTTGGCGAGGATTTTTCCGAGACCTTCTTTTACTCCGGAGCAAAAGGCCTGAAGGCGGGCAAACGTCGCCGAGCCCTCCCAGTGAAAGGCGACGGCCACCGGCTGCTTGCCGTCGACGAGATCCATGCGCGCGAGCGCCCGCTCCACCGCGCCTTTGACCGCCGCCGGGTTCATCGCATCGTCGCCAAACGGAAACTCCGGCGCGACCACCGGCATGTTGCGCACCGGCACCGCGTCGAGCGGATCGACGAAGATCGTGCTGCCGCTAACCTGGATCGTGTACTGCGACGCGCCGATGACCGTGGCGCGGATTTTTGCGGCCGGTTCCAGTACGGGAATGCCCAGACGGCCGATTCGCTCCTTGACCTCGCTCGCCAGCAGCGCTCCCAGATCGCCGAAGTCGCCCGGCTTCTGATCGTAAATGAACTCCGACACTCCGCCTGAGAAGGTAATCGCGTCAACTTTTCCCCGGTAGGACAGAGGCGGAAGACGGAGCAGCGCTTGCGTCTCCTGCGACCGAGAATTCAAACTCACGACCTCAAACAGACGGTCGGCCATCAGCGACGCCATCGACTGGAGCTTGGACCGATCCGCTTTCTGGCCCAGAACCGGATTCAGTCCGACGGCCGTAGCAAAAAGACGACCGGCCTCTTCCAGGCGCGTGATGATGCCGTCCTTGTCCAACACAATTAGCCGCGCGCCAACGTCGATCGCCGTCGCCTCCCGCACCCTGCCTTTGACGCAGATCGCGATCTTGCTCGTCCCGCCGCCGACGTCGATATTCATACAGACGCCGCCCAATCGCGCGGACTCGGCCACCGCCCCCGAGCCGTGCGCCGCCATCGTGCTCTCCAACCGGTCGCCGGCACTGACCGCTACGAATCGCCCTGCCTCCTGGGCGAACAGCTCGCCGATCGCGCGCGCATTGCGCCGCCTGACCGCCACGCCCGTGAGAATCAGCGCGCCGGTGTCGACGTCGTCGCGCTTGAGTCCCGCGTGCTCGTACTGGCGGTTGATGAAGTTTTCCAGCGCCGCGACATCGATGGTCAAGTCGTCGAGGTAGGGCGTGAGAAGAATTTCCGACTCGTTGAGAACAACGCGCCGCTTGACGACGTAGCGCGTCCCCTCCTGCCGCATTTCAAGACGGGAGAAGACGAGATGGGACGTTGACGAGCCGATATCGACGCCGACGCTTGTGAGCTTGATCTCGTCTTCTTCGACGATGTGGCGGCCGGGTGCAGTAAAACTACCCTGCATGATTTATTGAGAGAAACCGAAGATTCGGTAGAGTAACCCATTTTCGATTGCCGATTTTAGATTTTCGATTAGGAAAAGCCGCCTGCCAATCTAAAATCTAAAATCGAATCAGGGCTTGTGGTAGAGCGAGTCGGCCATTCTGGGGGCGACTCCCTCGTTCTTCAGCGTCTCCTCGTATTCCTTTCGCAGGTAGGGATCTTCGTCATAGTAGGGAATCGCCGTGCCGCCCTCATGGATATCGATCGCGCCGTAGTCGATCGCTTTTTCACCCGGACGGCCGCGCTCGCGCCCGGGCGCGTTCGGCCCGAACCACGCCGACAGGCGCAGCGGCTCTTTGCTGGTGCCGAAGTGGGCGTGAAACCAGTTTCCGCCCATCGGCGCGGCGCTGACTAATCCGACCGGCTCGTAATCCTGCCGCCTGACCTGATCGCCCTTCCCGTCTTTCCAGGGATTCTGTCCGAGGGTCGCGGGCCAGGTATACGTGTAGCCCTTCCCCGCGAGGCAGACGAGGACGGCCGCGGAGCCGTGCGCGTGGGCTTTGGAATATCTGCCGTTTTCGTGCTGCCCGATCCAGAGATAAAAATTGTTGCCTGTCATGTGCGGCTCGATTCTCCGGTAGCCGGGTGAGCGGCGATTATCGAGCGGCAGCTCGCAGTTTATAATGTCCGGAATAATGTTGGTTTGGCGCATCGCAAGGCCGCGCACCGGATCGGGCTCGATCTCTTCCTTGGGCTTGTAGTAATCGTCCGTCGGATCGAAGCGGTCCTTGAAAGTGTAGGGGCAGTTGAAGATGAAGTCGGGGTTCGAGAGGAGATTCATCATGTTCGGCGCGGTCGTGCCCGCGAGCAAAAGCGCGGGGCTGGAGGTCGCGTTGACGATTCGGTGGGACGCGTTGAGCGGGATCGAGAACAGCGAGCCCCGCTGCCACTCGAAGGTGAGCTTCTTGCCGTTGCCTTCCGCCCACACCTCCGTCGTGCCGCGCCCTTCGACGACCAGATAAATCTCCTCGTAGAGATGGCGCTCGGGGTTGAGCGCGCCGGCGCCCGGCACCTCGACCACGTAACAGCCCCAAAGCCCCTCAGTGCCGAGCAGTTGGATGAAAGTCCCGTTGCCGCCCATCTTCTTCCACGGCTTGCGCGGCAGGTCCTGAACTCTTCGCACGCCGATCTCTCGATAGATCGGAATCTCCTGCGCCTCCATGTAGAGGTCATAGGGCGTTTTTGGACGAAGAAACCTGCCGTAGCCGGCTTTGGTCGTCTGATCGGTAGGCTCGTGCCACTTGGATGCGCTGGGCTGAGACATATAACTTCCTCCCTTTCCTTAGTTGTTCCTAAGGTATTTACGGGCGAATTTCAACGCGTCCGGCGGATGTGCCTCAAAGAGTTTGCCGTAGTTTGCGCGCGGCTTGAACCAGCAGCGCCGCCTTGGCCATCGCCAGCTCGCGGCTGATCGTCATCAAGCCGCAGTCCGGCGCGAGCAGCAGAAGCGATGGCTTCACATAGTCAAGAGCGGGACGAACGCGCGCGACGACTTTTTCCACCGGCTCCGGCGGCGTATCGCCGGGATCGACGGAGCCGAAGACGACGAGCCTGTCGCCGCAGAGTTTGAGCAACGCCGGATCGTAACCGCTGCGGGCGAACTCCAGCGAGAAGCCGCCGATGCGGCTCCGCATCAGCAAAGAGATCAGCTCCGGATATTCGTATTCATGCTGGCGCTTGCCGCCGCCCGGATAGCCGTAGCAGAGGTGAACGATGGTGGGGATCGTAATCCCTTCGAGGCAACGGTCGAGCGCGCGCGCGCCATAGGCCGCAGCCTTTTCGTGGTAGCGCGTCATCGCCGGCTCGTCAATCTGGATGACATCGCAGCCGGCGGCTTCAAGCTCGCGCAGTTCTTGATTGAGCGCCGCCGCGACATCCATCGCCAGCGCCGCTTCATCTCTGTAGAACTCGTCGTAAGTGCTGTCCACCACCGTCACCGGCCCGGGCACGGCCATTTTGACAGGGCGCGAGGTCTGCGCCTTGGCGAAGCGCAGGTCAGACACCACGGCCGGAGCGAAGCGGCGGACCGGTCCCACCACGCGCGGCACCATCCGCTCGACATCGCTCCGCCGGCGAATCGCCTTGGCGTGGCGCTTGGCGAAGTCGAAGCCGTCCATGCTCGACAGCACGTGGTAGATGAATTGCGGCCGGCGCTGCTCGCCGTCGGTCAAAAGATCCAGACCGACGCGCTCCTGCTCGTTTAGGATGATCCGCGTGGCGTCATCCTGCGCCTCGCTCAGCGCATTGCCTTCAAGGCGGAAGGTCACCTCGCTTCGCTCTTGATCGGCCAACCACCGCGGGCGCGGAAAACTGCCGATGGTAGTCGTCGCGATGGGAGGAAGATTCATTAGCCCACACTGTTCATGGTATGAGGAAAGACCGCAACGCTGTGTTGTTCGACGGGGCAACCAGAAAGGACAATCCAGCCTTGCGGTCGCTCTCTATCGACCCGTCGCCAAGCCAACGACATCCTCGATGATGTCTAAAATCCTCTCGGTCCGGCGATCGAGGAGGAGGACATGCCGTCCAAGAATCACGCCGCGCCCGATCTCGGAAACTCTAGGTAACCGAACCTCGAGGTCGCGGGGGAACGGCTCGAGCCTCTTTTGCAGGCCGGGAGGAAGCTGGCCTTTCCTCTTCAATTGTTTTTGCAGGCCCGGAGGCAGCTCGCTCCGCTTGGCCAAGCCGGGTGGAAGCCCGCCTGGTTGGTCGCGGAAAAAGTCCCTGATGATGTCACGCTCCTTAGGCAGGAACATAGTCGCCCGCTCCCTGTCCGCTGCCGGCAGAGAAGCAGCGGCGAGCGAGCCGCAGATTAGAAAAGCGAAGGTGGCTTTGTAAAACAGCCGATTCTGCAGAAGACTTATCATCGTCTTCTCCTTTCTGCAGGAAAAACTGCGTTTACTCCCCGATCCCTGTAATCTTCACGCTGCCGTGTTTGGATTTGTACTTGCGGTTGAGATAGATCAGCACGCCGGTGAGCCCCTCAACCACATAGGCGTTGGCCGCCGGGCCGGCGTCGAACGCGCGCGCGCCGATCCGCCGAATGATCTCCATCACGCTCTGCTTGGCCGCCTCGCTGTCGCCGCAAACCAGCACGTCGCCGAGACTCGCCTCCGCATCGCCCAAATCGGCCGCCGAGATATTGTGCAGCGCCCCGACCACCGGCGCTTCGCCTTCGATGATTTTTTGCGCTTCGAGCAAAGCGGACCCGGCGGGCGGCACGAAGGGCCTCCCCTTCTGCAGCGGCACGACAGTGTCAATCACGGTCTTACCCGCCAATTGGCCTTTGAGATCGGCGACGATCTTGGCGTGTCCTTCGTAAGGCACGGCGATGACGACGAACTCGGCCTCAGTCACCGCCTCTTGATTGCCTCTGCCTTCGAGCCTTCCTTGCGTCACTTTCGGTTTCAACGACTCGACGACCGCCTTCGCTTTTTCCGGGTCGCGCGAGCCGATCAACACCCTAACACCCGGCGCCGCCAGACGCGCCGCGAGCGCCGTGCCGAGATTGCCGGTTCCCCCTACGATAGCTACGGAAATTTCTTTCTCCATGTCAGTGACCCCTGAGCGCGGCTCAGGGTCAGAAACTGCGAAAGAGATCTTCCGCCTCAGGGCGGAGCAGCTCCTTCGCCGATCCATCTTCCCCCTTTCTTTCGTACCCTCGAATAATCACCACCGGTGTTTGACCTTTTTTCCCCATCACAATCTCCGCCGCGCCGGCCAGCTCGTCCGCCACCGCCGCCACCGCGGCTCTAAGCTCGTAGCCGTACGGATCGTTGCTTTCCCGGTCGTCTTTGAACGGTCTCAGCCCGGCGACGCCGACGGCGATGTCCACCGTCCCCAGGCGCCAGGCCCGTCCGAAGCTGTCGCTGACGATGATTCCCGGCGCGACGCCGACGCGCTGTTTGATCTCTTCTCGGATTGTTCGCGCCGAACCGTCGGGATCGCGCGGCAGAAGCGCAATCTTGCCCAACCCGACGTTCGATTGATCCACTCCTGCATTGGCGCAGATGAACCCGTGATGCGTTTCAACGATGATCGCCCCGTGTCCCGTCCGAATAACCCGCCGGCTCTCCCTGAGAATGACCTCCAGCGCGCGCGCGTCTTTGCCGAGCTCTTTTGCCAGCTCGACCGCCCGCGGCGAAGGCTGAACCTCTGCCAGCTTGAGAACCTGCCCCTCGGCCTTGGAGACGATCTTATGCGCCACGACGAGCACATCCTGATCCGCAAGCGTTAGCCCCTGCCCGGCGCAACCATGAACAATCAGCGAGCCGATCGAATCGCCGTGCCGCACTTCGCCTAAGCCTTCCAGCCCCACGATCTCCAGCCGCTTCATAGGTCACCCGAGCGGCGCGCGTCCGCCGCGCGTCTCATCTCCATCACCTTACCGTAACTCTCAGCCGCTCCATCGCCCGACAAGATGAAGCGCTCCAGATCTTGCGGCTCGTCGATATCGAGTCCGATCCGCTCGTTTTCCAGCACACGCAGCGGCAGCTCCTGGGCCGCCACCTGGCTCAGATGATACGAGAAGCTGTCGTAGCCGAAGCGCAGCTGAATCAGGTCCGGCGGCGAGAGCAGCAGCGCATTGGTCCCCATCCGGTCGTGCGACGGAACCAGCAGGGCGAAAGGAGACAGGCCGTCGTGTCTGGCCGCCTGTCCAAGCACAAGCTCGATGTCGCCGGCGCGGAGCAAGGGAATGTCGGCGGGAATAATCAGGGCGGCCTGGATTCCTCGGTGCTTCATCTCGGCAAGAGCATAGGTGACGGCTTCGGTCTCGCCTGCTTCCTTCTCTTCGATGATCACCTCGGCCCCGAGCGAGGCGGCGATCTCGCGCACGCGCCGATCTCCGGTCACGACGTGCGTTGATTCCAACCCGCGCGCTAAAAGCGTTTGGCGAAGCACGTCGCGCAACATCGTTTCGGCGAGCAGCGCGCGCTCGGGCTCGTTCAACAGAGCGGAGAGCCGCTGCTTGGCGTTGGCGAAGCCTTTCGCGGGGATGAGGGCGGAGACTTTCATACGAGAGCCAAAACCTCGCGGGCCGACCGTTTCTTATCGTCGAGAGAATTCATGCGTATCGCAGTCGCCACCGTCTCGACGCCGAGCGCTTCGATGCGATTCCGTTGAGAGCTGTCCTCCGGCGCGATGACAAACGTATCCAGAAAGTCCGCGTAAGCCTTCGCCACACCGAACGAAGACGCCTCCATCCCCATCGCCGCCATCAACTTGTCCGCCGGACCGGTCACGGCGGCGCCCTGAATGATCGGACTTACTCCGATGACGCGCGCCGGAGTTTCTTCCAACGCCTGTCGAACGCCCGGCACGGCCAGGATCGGCCCGATGCTGGTCACCGGATTGCTCGGACAGACGATCACCGCGCGAGCCTTGCGGATCGCTTCGACGACACCCGGCACCGCGCGGCTCTTCGCGACGCCCGCGTAAGCGACTCCGCTCACCTCGCTAGACCAGCGCTCCTTGACGAAATATTCCTGAAACGAGATTTCCCCCGCGGGCGTTCGGATTCTGGTCTCCACCTTATCATCCGACATCGGCAAAATCCCGCTTCTCACGCCGAGCGCCTTCCTGATTTTTTCAGTTGCCTGCGTGAGCGTCAGCCCTTCGTTCAACAGCCGCGTGCGCGTGAGGTGCGTCGCGAGATCGCGGTCACCGACCTTGAACCAGCTCTCGCCGCCGTATTTGCCGATCCACTCAAGAGTCGCAAACGTGTCGCCTTTGATCCCCCAGCCCCTCTCCGTGTCCGCGAACCCGGCCAGCGTGTAGGTGGTCGTGTCGAGATCCGGCGAGATGTGGAGGCCATGGAAGACAAAGTCGTCGCCGGTGTTGCAGACGATGACAAGCTCGGCCGGATCGGTCTCAAGGCTCAAACCCTGAATCAGCTTCGCCCCGCCCGTCCCTCCCGTAAGAACCGCCAACATCCGCTTCTGCGCCTACGCCCTCAGCGCTTCCCGCGGCGCACTCTCGAAGGTCGGCATCTTGGGCGACAGCTCCCGTGTGACTAATCCATCCGCATCGCGAAGCCGCTCGACGTAGGAAACAAGCGAAGATGGGATAAATTTCTCTCCCTGAGCGATGAACTCCGGATAGATCGGCAGCCGCGCCCTGAGCGTAAAACCCGCGGCGGCGGTTTTCTCGTGTAGCGCCGCGAGCGCCGGCCACGGCGCCTCCGGGTTGATAAAGTCCGGCGTCACCGGCGACACTCCGCCCCAGTCGTTGATTCCGGCGCGTAGATAGAGCGGGTAGCTTTCAGGCGTGAGGTTCGGCGGCGCCTGAATGTTCATCTCGCCGCCCAAAATCAGCCGCGCGAGGGCGATGGTCTTCAGCATCTCTTCGAGGGACGGCTCCGGATGGTCGCGCATCGGAATCTCCGGCTTGGCGCGGAAATTCTGGACGATGACTTCTTGGATGTGCCCGTAGCGTTGATGCAGCTCGCGGATAGCAAACAGGGAATCGATCCTCTCCTCCCACGTCTCGCCGATGCCTATCAGAATTCCGGTGGTAAAAGGGATGCGTAGCTTGCCCGCCTCGGCGATGGTTTTCAGCCGAAGCTCCGGCTTTTTATCCGGCGCGTCGAAATGCGGACCCGAGGGCAGCATGAGGCGGGGGCTCACGTTTTCCAGCATGAGGCCGAGACTGGCGTTGACCTCTTTAAGCTGCCGCAGGTCGCCGCTGCCCATAAGGCCGGGGTTCGAGTGCGGCAGCACTCCGGTCTCTTCCAGCACGACCTTGCAGGCTTCGTAGAGGTAGTCGAGCGTGCGCTTGAGTCCCAACTTCGCCAAAAACACTTTCATCTCGCCATAGATCGCTTCCGGCCGGTCTCCCAGGCTGAGCAGCGCTTCGGTGCAGCCGAGCGCCTTTCCACGGCGCACGACAGCCAGCACTTCAGCGAGGGTCATCGTTTTCGCGCCCGGCTCATCCGGCGCTTTGCGAAACGTGCAGTAGCCGCAGAAATCGCGGCAGAGATTGGTGAGGGGGATGAAAACTTTCGGCGAGAAAGTGACGGTCTTGCCTTTGTGGCGGTCGCGCAACGTCGATGCAGCTTCAAGAAGCGCTGCCAACTCCTCCCCGCGCGCCGCGGCGAGACGCACCGCTTCATCTTTGGTCGGCGTCTTCCCCTGAAGGCGATCACTGAGGATGGTCCGTATCACTCTGCCTGAATAGCCGATTCACCCCATCAGATCAACTCCCCATCGGAATCTTGAAAAACAGCGTCGAGCGCAACCATCATCGCCGACCGCCTGGGCATCTCTCGGAGGGCCGATGCAAACCCTTCGGGATCTCAAATGGCAAATCTCAAATCCCAAATCTGAGATCTGTCCGCCACAGTACTTTGGCGGAGAAATTCCGAGCGTAGCGAGGACATGTCGGCCCGGAGAGAGATTCCCTGGCGGGCGGCCTATGCTTTGACACGGTCTGAAAGAGGGACTATGTTCTCCTCGGTGCAAGCGGAAGACCAAGTTATGACCGCAAACCTCGATAACATTCTGGTGATTGATGCGGACGGTCACGTCAACGAGGGCGACGTCGACCTTAAACCTTACGTGCCGGAGAAATGGCGCGCGCAAGCTCCCGTGCGTTTGCGCGACAACAAGGGCCACCCGCGCATGCTCCTCGAAGGACGCATCTGGCCGGCCGCCGAGGGGCCCGGCCCGGGAGTCTCTGGACCCATGACCGAGAAGGCGCGCAAGACCCGGCCCGGCATGACCGATCCGGTCGAACGGCTCAAAGACATGGACTTAGAGGGCATCGACGTCGCGGTGCTGTTCGGCACGCAAATCGCTCTGACTGTGAATGGCCTGATGAACGGCGATCTCGCAGCCGCGCTCTGCCGCGCAGTCAACGAGTGGCTGATCGAATACTGTAGCGCCGATCCGAAGCGGCTCCTGGCGGTGGGGTTGATCCCGTGTCAGGCGCCTGAAGCCGCCGTCAAGGAGCTTGAGTTTCTCGCCAAAGCGGGCGCGGTGTCCGCCATGCTCCCGACCAACGTCTACGGCCGGAACATGGGAGATTCAATGTTTTTTCCGATCTACGACGCCGCGGAGAAAATCGGCATGACGCTCAGCGTCCATCCGCAGACCGGCCACGACGGCGTCCCCGGAGTTTCCGGCGTCATGGGCGCGGGAAGCCGCCGTTTCTATAAATACGTATATGTGCACATGACCGCTTTTCCGTTCGAACTGATGATCGCGATGATGCACATGATCGGCGAAGGAGTCTTCGACCGCTTCCCGCGCCTCAGAGTCGCTTTTATGGAAGGCGGCGCCGGCTGGCTGCCTTACTGGATGGAGCGCTTCGATGAGCATATCGAAAAGCTCGCGCCGCAGATGCCGGCGCTAAAGCGCAGGCCGAGCGAGATCATCCGCAGCGAGCAAATTGTGTTGAGTTGCGAATCGGAAGAGAGCGGCCTCGACCGCGTGCTGGAGGCCGCCGGCGCAGGGAGCGTGCTCTACGCGTCGGATTACTGCCACTGGGACTGTCACTTCCCCTACTCGGTGAAAGACATAGTTGATGCGCGCCATTTGACGGACGAGCAGAGAGAGGAAATTTTAAGCCGCAACGCGATCGACTTCTTCAGGCTTAGGAACTTTCCCCAGCCCGGAGCGCTTAAAATCGCGCGGCAGAGCTGGGAGCAGGAAGCTCGTAAAGCCGCGGTGGGCAAGTGATGCGCAAAGCTCTCGCAGCAGCTGTCACCCTGTCATGGCTTTTCTCTGCAGCCGTTGGGCAAGCCGCAGACATCCAACAAAAAATCCGCATCGGTTTTCCTTCGCTCGCCTTCTCGTACCTTCCGTTTTATGTCGCGCAGGAGAAAGGCTTGCTCAAGAAGACCGGCTTCGAGTCCGAGTACATCCAGATGCGTACGGGCATTCAACCGCAAGCGGTCGTCAACGGCAACATCAATTTTTTCCCTTCTGTTTCCACGGGCATCTCCGCCGCGATCTCCGGCCTTCCGCTGGTCGTCGTGCTCAACCTCTATAACGGCACGCCCTGGATCCTGGTCACCGGCAAGGAGGTCAGTAAGCCGCAGGACTTGATCGGGAAAAACCTGGCGATCTCGGGTATCCGCACATCGCCCTACTATTTCCTCCTCGCCGCGCTCAAAAAATGGGAGATCCCTGAAAAGAATGTGGCGCTCATCTCTACGGGAGGCACGGCTTCGAGTTTTGCCGCGCTCGCCAGCAACCAGGTGGCCGGCGCGGTTCTCACGCCGCCGTTTGACGACAAGGCCGTTTCTCTGGGCTTTAAAAAATTCCAGTTTCTGGGAGACTTGGTCGATATTCCCTACGTTGGTCTGGTCACATCGCAGGACGAGGTAAAGAATCACCGTGACCGCGTGCGAAAAACCCTAGCTGCGATCTTGGAGGCAGTCTCATGGACACGTTCCAACCGCGGCGAGAGCGTCAAAATGATCGCAGATAAATTCAAAGTGACTCCGGCCGAAGCGGAGCGAACTTACGAGACGATGATTTCGATGCTGACGAAGGATGGCCGCTTGACCCCTAAAGTCGTCCGGGAATATATGGAAGTCTTGCGCCAGGAGCGGCCGATCCCCGCGGATCTCGACCCGCAGAAGTTGCTGGACTTCTCCATGTTGCCGCCAGGAGGATGACATGCGTACGCGTTGCCTTAGTGGCCGTATCCGTACGTTGTTTCTCGTCGCGTTCATCTTCGGCGCAGCGGCGCTCCTCGCAACTCCGGCGCGAGAGCTCAACTCGCAGACGAGGCAGCAAGTGAAGGTTGCCGTCGAGTTCAAGCAGACCGGCAGCCAGGGCCGGGAAACGCTGGGCGGAACCGGCGGCGTGATCATCACGAGAAAAAGCGTCCGCCCCGACGGGCGCGTGGTCGTCGAGGACACGCTGACGAAAACCCGGCGCTCTACGGGGATTTTTACGTTGGTGCAGGACGGCGGCGAATCCAGCCTGCTCGTCGCCACGAAAGTTCCCTACACCGAGGCGATCTACTATCAAAACTATCTGACCGGCGCCGGCTACACCGTCGCGCGCGTGGCATTTCTCGACGTCGGCACCGCGCTCAAAGTGCGGGCGCAGATCCTCCCGCAGAATCAGATCCGGGTCCAACTGATGCCGCGGATCAGCTATTTTTCCACCGAGGGCGGCGGGGCGATCGACGTGACCGAGGCCGCTACTGAGTTAATCGTTCCGCACGGCCAGCCGGTTTTCCTCGGCGGCGCGACGACGCAGATGCACGAGGTCACGCGCCAGCTGCTCGGCTTCGGCAGCCGGCAGGGGGCGAGCGAAACTTCGATCACGCTCACCGCAACGATCCAGTAAGCCTAAACAAGGAGACTTAGTCATGGCGACGAATTCAACCTTAATTATGGACGGCGACGGACATGTCGTGGAGGATATGGACGCGATCTCGAGTCTCATGCCGCAGCGCTACCGGGAAAAATACGGCGAGCGCCTGTTCGATCCCTTTCCGCCGTTGGATCACTTGCACTCCTGCAACCTCCACGACCTGCCGCCCGGCGCCTTCGCGCGCGTCGGCCCCGACGGCTGGCTCGATTTTTTGAAAGACGTAGGCATCGAAGCGACCGTGCTCTACACCACGCGCGGGCTGGCGTTCGGCAAAGTCGTGAGCCGCGACTGGGCGATCGATCTGGCGCGCGCCTACAACGACTGGCTCCATCAAACCTACATCAAGCGGAGCCCCCGTTTCCAAGGCATGGCGCTCATCCCGCTGCAAGAACCGGACGCCGCGGTGGCAGAGCTCAGACGAGTGGTCAAAGAGCTGGGCATGTGCGGCGCGATGCTGCCATCGACCGGATTCCAGTTTAATCTCGGCCACAAGCTTTACTGGCCGATCTATGAAGAGGCGAACCGCCTTGGCTGCTGCCTGGGAATCCACGGCGGCGCGCATGAAAACCTCGGCATGGACGATCTCAATCCCTACGCGCCGGTGCACGCCCTCGGCCATCCCTTCGGCCTGCAGATCGCCTTTGCCGGTCTCATCTTTAACGGCATCTTCGACAAGTTCCCCAATTTACGAATCGGCTTCATGGAGGGCGGCGTCGCCTGGCTGCTCATGTGTCTGGAGCGCTTCGACCGCTCCTACGAGACGCACATCCAGCACGACCCGCGCGGCGAGTTTCTCCAGCTCCAAAAGGGCGAGCGGGTGAGCCACTACATCACGCGGCACATCAAAGCCGGACGAATCTTCATCGGCTGCGAGGGGAGCGAGCCCGATATCGCCCACGCAATCAAGCGAGTGGGCAATAGCCCGTTTATCTTCTCCACGGACTACCCGCACGAGGTGAACAGCGAGTTCTGTAAACATGAACTGAATGAAATCTTTGAGAACGAAGAGCTGACGGCCGACGACAAAGCGGCCGTTCTCCACCGCAACGCGCAGCGGTTTTATAATTTAGCGCGAGAATAGCGATCAGGCGATTTTGGATTGCCGATTTTGGATTTTCGATTGGAGGAGCGGACTTCTTAAATCCAAAATCTAAAACCTGTACTGAGCTGAGTCGGAGTATCGGAAATCTAAAATGAGAATCGGCCTCATCATCCCCTCCAGCAATCGACTCACGGAGCCGCAGTTTCACCGCTACGCTCCGCCCGGCGTCGGGATTCACGTCACGCGGCTGCGCATGACAGGAAAGTGGCACCGGCCGCTCGGACAACTCAAGGCGGCGGTCGCCGAGGCGGCGGCCGCATTGAGCGACGTCAAGCCCGGCATCGTCGTCTTTCACTGCACGGCAAGCTCTATGGAAGAAGGGCTCGCAGGCGAGGCCGGCGTGATCGAGACAATCAGCAAGGCGAGTGGATGCCCAACGATCACGACCGGCCAGGCGATCACTGAGGCGCTAAAATATCTCGGCATCAAAAAGCTGGTTCTGATCAGCCCTTATGTGAAGGCAACCAACGTGCACGAAGTCCATTACCTCCGCGAGGCGGGGTTTGAAGTCATTCACGAGTCGGGCCTGGGACTCAGCGGCAGCGACGACTACATCGCCGTCACGCCTGAGCGCTGGATGGAAATCGTTTGGGAGAACCGCCGCGTTGAGGCCGACGGGTATCTTTTAAGCTGCACCAACACGACGATGATCGAGATGCTCGAAGTAGCCGAGCGCCGCCTGCAGAAACCGGTTGTCACCAGCAAC
>MGSS01000095.1 GCA_001798595.1 Deltaproteobacteria bacterium RIFCSPLOWO2_12_FULL_60_19
AGTCTCTCTTTGGTCGGGAAGTAGAAGAGTCATAAGAAAATAAGAGGACTCGTGTGTTCGGCGACTTGACATCCACATAGCAGGCTCTCGAAGCACGAGTGGCTTTTTTCAGCATCCTGCTCTTGGCTAAACAAAGAGCGAAAAGATGAAGAAAAAGATTTTCCTGATAGTGGCGGCGGCGCTGTTTGTCGTTTTTTTCTCGCAGATTCGGCTCGGGCTTATCACGGCGCTGTTTCTCCGGGATCTACTCGATGAGACGACGGTGGCTCAGCCGGATCGGGGAGCGCTCGCGTGGGTAACGCCTTCGCCGTCGGTAAAACACGTCGAGGTGCCGCAGGGAGAGCGGAAGATCCCCGCCGATCTCTACTATGTCGCGGGCGCCGGAAAGCGCGGGGCGATCCTGCTTACTCACGGCATCATCGAGACGGGCAAAGACGATCCTCGCCTGGTCCGCTTCGCACGCTCGCTCGCGCGCGCGGGGTTCGTCGTCCTGGTGCCCGAACTCAAGGGCATGAAGTCGTTTCGCGTTCTGCTAAGCGATGTCGACGACATCGTGGCTTCGTTCCAGCATATGGCTTCCCTGAAAGAGCTGGTGAACGAGAAACGAATGGGGCTTATGGGCTTCAGCTACGCGGCGGGTCCGACGATCATGGCCGCCGCCGACCCCGCCATTCGCGCTCAGGTCGGTTTCGTAGTTTCCTTTGGCGGATACTATGATCCCGTCAACATCATTCGCTTTATCACCACGGGCTACTATGAATACGGCTACGAGAGAGGCTTTCTCCAGCCGGAGCCTTACGGCAAATGGGTTTTTTTCATGAACAACGTCGATTACGTCGAGAGCGAGACAGACCGACAAACCCTAAGGCAGGTTTTCCAGCAAGAGGCAACGCAGATTACGGACGACGTAGCGCCGTTGCTGGCGAGCCTGACTCCAAAAGGCCGGTACCTTTACGAGCTGTTGATCAACACCGATCCGCATCGCGTCGATGACCTGGTGAAAGAAACCGACCCCCGGTTTCAGGACTACCTCCAAAAGCTCTCGATGGCGCCGTTGATACCGGCGCTCCGCGGCTATCTCATCGTCGGCCACGGGACGACCGACCCGTTGATTCCTTATACGGAGAGCCTGAGACTGGCGAATGCCGTCCAGGACAAGAGCCGGGTGCATCTGGCGATCTTGAGGCTGTTCGGCCACGTCGATCCCTCGAAGAAACGCTTCGCGGCAATGGAGTTTCTTACGGTCTACCTGCCCTCGATGGCCGAGTTTTACTATCTCGTCTACGACCTCCTCAACCAGCAGAACTGAAACAAACGTGAAATCGTGCTCGTGGCTCGTGTTCGTGACGGACACGCATAACGATCACGAACACGCTTTGTGCCGTTGATTGACAGCTTCCAGCCTTTCCCTATATACCCTGGCTCAAAGAGCGAAACTTTATCCCGAAGGAGAAACTATCCATGATGCCGGCGCACGATTCTTTTTACGACATATTTTCGAAAGGGAAGAAGGTGAAAATCCACTGGCCCAACGGCGCGCGGCTGGCGGTGGCGCTCGCCGGGAACCTGGAGGCCTGGACCGAGACGCCGGACCCCAAGATGCGAAGAACGCACCACGTCGGCGGCTCGAATCCCATCACGGCCGAGGACGCGCGCTGCAAATACGATTTCCGGACGGCGAGCGAAAACGACTACGGAGGAAGGACGGGTATCTGGAGGATATTGCGGATACTCAAGAAGCACGGCCTCAAGGCGTCCTTCAACATCAACGGCCTGGCCGCGCTCAAATATCCCGAGGCGGTGAAGCAGATCCACACCGACGGGCACGAGATCGTCGGCCACAGCTGGGCGGAAGACGTGCAGCTCATTTTTCTCTCGAAAGAGCAGGAGCGGGAGGAGATCCGCGCCTGCGTGAAAACGTTCGACGATCTCGTCGGTGTCAAGCCCACCGGCTGGCTCTCCTCCGGCATGAGGCACACCGAGCACACACTGGGGCTGCTTATCGAAGAGGGTTTTCTCTGGCACGGCGACGCAGTAAACGACGACGCGCCCTATCTGATCGACGTGGGCGGTAAGACCATCGTCGAAGTTCCATACCGTAACGCCATCAGCGGCCTCAACGACACGGGAATGTACCGGCGCGGAATCACGGCGCGCGACCTGTTAGGCGCGTTCAAGGACGAGTTCGATCAACTCTACGAAGAGTCTCAGACCGAGCCCAAGATGCTGACGATGGCGATGCACTGCCAGATGGCCTTTCCCGCGACCGGCAGGGTTTACGAAGAAGCAATCAAGTACGCCAAGTCGTTTCCTGAAGTGTGGTTTGCGACGCGCGTCGAAGTGGTGAAGTGGATTTTGGAGAACTGCATCAAGGCCTGACAGATGTGTGACATTAAGGAAGAGGTCGGCATCCACGCGCCCGACGAGGCGGGGGGTGGCACGGCGCAACGAACAGTTGCGGTTAAAGAGTTGCTGCCGATGGCTGAGGCGCTGGCGGGCTGGAGGGAAAATCGCGACAGCCACGTCGGCTTTGTCGGCTACGGAAAAACCGCCGCCGGCAACAAAGTTTTGATCGCGGTGGATCAGGAATACGACCCCGCTGTGCCGCAGGCGGTGGCTCAGGCGCTGCGAGAGAAGGGCGCGCGCGTCGATATCCTCACCCTCGACATGGGCGATCCCGACCGCGAGTTCGATCTGCTCGACGAAGTGCGCGTCATCATGCGGCGCGAGCCCTGGGAGAAAAATCCCCGACGCTGGGAAGGATTTCCCTTCGTCGAAGATTTTGCGGCGCGCCGGGGCTACGATCTCTTAGTCCACGGCAAGGGCGGGCCGATCCCCAAGACCGGGTTTCGCTACGAGCAGATTCCGTGGCTCCGGGCGGAGCATCTCTTGCACCGCTCGACGGTTTATCCGCTCGATCTCCACCTCCTCATCAATCAAAAAAGTTGGGCGCCGATCTGGGAATTCGCCCGCGGCGGGAGGGCGCGGCTCACGGACCCCGAAGGAACGGATATTACCTGGAGCTATTGGGAAGAATATTACGACGGCAGCCGCTACGGTTTCTCTTCCACGCCGCGCAACGGCCACCTCTTCAGCCATCCCGTGCCGCCGCTCATCGCCAAGGAGGACGCCGCCGGAGTCGTGGCCGGCACCACGAGCCATTTCTCTCGCGCCTTCCCGCGAGCGCGGGTCGAGTTGGAAGCCGGACAGGTGGTAAAAGTCGCGGGCGGCGCGGCCTACGGCGACGCCTGGCGCGACCTTTTGGAAGAGAGCAGGCGCACGCAGTATCCGTGCTTTCCCAGGCCCGGACTCTTTTATCTCTGGGAGGCGGCCATCGGCACGAACCCAAAGATTATCCGTCCAAGCCGCATCGACCGCCACTCCTCGGGCGGCTTTGAGTGGGAGCGGCGCCGCTCGGGCGTCATCCACATGGGCTTCGGCACGCTCTGGCGGGCGCCGGAGGAGAAATGGGCGGGCGAGCGCGGCCTGCTCTACGGCCACCTGCACATTCATCTGCTTTTTCCGACGTTGGTTGTCACGGCTAAAAATGGGCGAAAGCAGGCCGTGATCCGCAACGGTCGTCTCACCGCGCTGGACGATCCCGAAGTCCGCAAGCTCGCAGCAAACTACGGCGACCCGAACGAGCTTCTGAGCGAGGACTGGATTCCGCAGATTCCCGGCATCACGGCTGCGGGGTCGTACGAAGAATATGCGGGCGATCCGGGGAGGTGGATATATGGGAAGGGATGAGGGCGGAGGGATGAAGGATGAGGGATGAAGGAGGGGCGCTTGAACTGCTTATGATGGGTCGTTATGATATTAGCTCTTTGGGGGAAAGTACCGCATGGCAACCAGTTCAGGACGCACGCTCTACGATAAAGTTTGGGAGTTCCACACCGTCGATATTCTGCCCACCGGCCAGACGCAGCTTTTTATCGGCCTCCATCTGATCCACGAAATTACCACGGCGCCGGCGTTCGACATGCTGCGCGAACGGGGCCTCAAAGTCGCCTATCCTGAGCGGACCTTTGCGACCGTAGACCATATCGTTCCCACCGATATGCGGACACGCCCGTTTTTGGATTCTCAGGCGGAAGAATTGACGCGGCTGTTGGAAAACAACACTCGACAATTCGGCATCGACTTCTACGGCGTGGACAGCGACCGGCAGGGGATCGTCCACGTCATCGGCCCGCAGCTCGGGCTGACGCAGCCGGGCATGACGCTCGCCTGCGGCGACAGCCACACCAGCACGCATGGCGCATTCGGTACGCTGGCTTTCGGCATCGGGACGAGCCAGGTGCGCGACGTGCTTGCCACGCAAACGCTGGCGATCGACAAGCTCAAGGTCCGGCGAATCAACGTGAACGGCAAATTGGCCGGGGGCGTCTATGCCAAGGACGTTATCCTCTCCATCATCCGCAAGCTCGGCGTCGCCGGCGGCAAGGGCTTCGCTTACGAATACGGCGGGGCCGTTGTCGATAACATGAACATGGAAGAGCGCATGACGGTCTGCAACATGAGCATCGAGGGCGGCGCTCTGGTCGGCTACGTCAACCCCGACGAAACCACGTTCGACTATCTCAAGGGAAGACCTTTCGTTCCGCAGGGGAAAGGTTTCGATCGCGCGGTGGCTTACTGGAAATCGGTCACGTCGGATCAAGGCGCGCGTTACGGCGACGTGGTCGATCTCAACGGGGCGGAGATCGAGCCGACGGTCACCTGGGGCATCAACCCCGGGCAGGCGGTCGGCATCTCCGAGAAACTCCCGGATCTCTCCGGCCACTCCGACGCCGCTGGCCTCAAGCGCGCCTACGAACACATGGGCTGGCAGCCCGGTGCTCCGGCGCTCGGGCTCCCGATCAACGTCGCGTTTATCGGCTCCTGCACCAACTCGCGCATCTCCGATTTGCGCGCGGCTGCCAGAGTCGCGAAGGGAAAAAAGGTCAATCCGGCGGTGCGCGCTATCGTGGTTCCGGGTTCGGCTGAAGTGAAGAAGCAGGCGGAGCAGGAAGGGTTGGATAAAATTTTCACCGAGGCCGGCTTCGAGTGGCGATCGGCGGGCTGCTCGATGTGTCTGGCGATGAACCCTGACAAGCTCAAGGGGAGAGAGATCTGCGCTTCCTCGTCCAACAGAAATTTCATCGGCCGCCAGGGCAGCCCCGAAGGGCGGACGATTTTGATGAGCCCGGCGATGGTCGCGGCGGCGGCGCTCAACGGCAAGATCGTGGACGTGCGGGAGTATCTCTAATTTTAGATTTTAGATTGCCGATTTCCGATTAATCTAAAATCGAAAATCTAAAATCGCAAATGGGGGAAGGGGAAAAATGGCTACGGTGACGCGCATACAGCGGGTGGTTGGCACGGCGATCCCGCTCAGAGGCAACGACATCGACACGGACCGCATCATTCCGGCGCGATACTTGAAGGAACCGACTTTCGCGCGCATGGGAGACTATCCCTTCTTCGACGAGCGGTTCGACGCGCAGGGAAAGCCCAAGCCCCATCCGTTCAACGACCCGAAATATTGCGGCGGCTCGGTTCTGTTCGTGAATAAAAATTTTGGTTGTGGCTCCTCCAGGGAGCACGCGCCGCAGGCGCTCTACCGCTTCGGCATCCGCGCGATCGTCGGTGAATCCTTCGCCGCCATCTTCGCCGGCAACTGCGTCGTCATGGGGCTGCCGACCGTGACCGTCCATGAGCGCGATATCGCGGAGTTGATGAGGCTCGTGGAATCCAATCCTCAGGCTAAATTTACGCTCGATCTCGCGGCCCGCACGCTCGCTTGCGGCACCGGCGAGATCGTTCCCGTCGAGCTTCCCGACAGCACGCGCACGGCCCTGCTGGAAGGATCGTGGGATTCGACCACGATGCTGCACGCGAACCTGGGGAAGGTAAAGAGTCGCGCTGCGACGCTGCCTTACATGACCGGCTTCAAGGCTTGACCGGACCGTTGAAAAAGGCTCATCTCTTCACCGCCTCTCTGATCTTCGCTCTCTCCGCGTTGACCCTTGCCGGCGACGCGCCGGAGCAGCCGCAAAACTACAAGCCGCAGTTTTATCCTTTCGATAAAGGCGAGAAGGTCACCTACAACGGAAGCTGGATGGGGATTCCGCTGGCCTCGGCGGATATCCAAATGCAGCCCGTCGTCGCGAACGGCAAGAAATTCTATCAGGTCAAGGTCCAGGCGCGCACGCGGCGATATCTCGACCTGATCTGGAAGATGCGCGACACCATCGAATCGACGTTCGACGCCGAGACCCTCCATCCCAACCGTTTCGTCTTTCGCCAGCGCGAGAACAAGAAAAAAAACGACACCGTGGCGGTCGTCGATCCCACGACCAAGAAGTGGACCGTGGAGCGCAAGGAGAACAACAAGCCGAAGAATTTCGCGTTCACGTCCTCCTTTGCCTATGATCCGATCTCGGCGACCTATCTGGCGAGGAGCGTGGATTTTAAAGTGGGAGACAAGCTGCGCCTGGAAGTATTTGGCGGAAAAAGTCGCTATTTAGTCACGTTTGACGTGGTAGCGAAGGAGCGCATCTCCGTCAAGAAAGGCGAAGTCGAGGCTTATAAAGTCATTCCGCAAGTCAGGGATTTGAGCAAGACCGGCTACGCGGGGCGGATGCGCCAGGCTACGATATGGATCACGGCGGACGAGAAGCGGACTCCGATAAGGATCCAGAGCCAGGTGTTCATCGGCAGCGTCAATATCGAGATGGAGCAGGGGTAAGATAGAGGTGGCGCGACTCGACGAAGTTATGTTATATTGCCCGGAAGCGGAGATCACCGATGAAACAGAAAATCCTTCTCGTGGAAGACAACCCGGCAACGATTGACGTCATCCAGAAAGAGTTGGAGTTTCTCGGCTACGACTGCGTCGTCGCCGACGACGGGAAGAAAGGCGTCGATATGGCCACTTCTCAACTTCCGGACCTTATCATCATGGACATCTCTCTGCCTAAACTGGACGGACTTGCGGCGACTTCGCTCATCCGGCAAAATCCTAAGACTCAGGCTATCCCTATTCTCGCCGCGACCGCACGCGCCTTGCCCGGCGACCGTGAAAAATGTCTGCAAGGCGGCTGCGACGACTACATCGCCAAGCCGTTTACCCATCGTGAGTTGGGCGCGGCGATCAAAAAGCTCTTGAAGGCGTAGCGTGAGACGCGGCGACGCCGAGCCCGTAGAGTTGCACGGCGAGTTGAGCGACCAGCAGGTTGGAGTCTTGAAAGTAGCCCGCCTCGAACGAATACATCGCCACGACCCCGACGGCCTTTCCTCCCGTAACCACCGGAACCGCGGCAAAAGATCTGAGATTGAGCGTCTTCGCCCAGGCATCGACCTGGAGATACTGTTCCTTGGAGATGTCGGCGAGGATCGCGGTATTCTGGTTCTGCATGACCCAGCCGGGAATTCCTTCGCCGAAGGTGTAGCCGTGGCCGGCGGCGTCCGGGAGGTTCTTGATCCCGCCTTGCTGGATGATTTCCAAACGCTCGGTGTCCGGGTTAAGCGCATAAACCATGACCAGGGCAGGCCGAATCAGTCGGAGCAACGTGCCGGTTAACTCCTCGCGGAGGATTTGCTGGTCGGTCTCGGTCAGGCAGGTTTTGGCGAAACTCTGGAGATACCACTTGACGTAATATTCTTCCTGGAGAGTAGCGGCCGTCTTTTTGTCTTCGAGGTAAAAGTAGATCGTAGTGCCGATCAGGAAAGGATAAGCGAACAGAAGAAAAATCAGGATTGGATCGGCGCCGAGCGGAGAATCGTAGCGGAGAAACGAGAGAACGGAAGTGGCCAGCCCGAGGAGGGCGATAAAGACGATCACGCGAAAGGCCGCTTGTCCTTGTTGTTGGGATGACACTTGGCCATAAAGTGTCACAACTCGTTCGAGATTGTCAAATGAGAAAACGCGACAGTCGGAATTCAGTCCTGCGAAAAGATTCTTCTGAAAAACCCTATGAATGCTTCGACTAAGCTCAGCATGAACGGAAAATCTCCAATGGTTTCAACCGCTCCTCCGTTCGTCCTGAGGCTCTTGAAGGATGAACGGAGGGTTTTTCAGCAGAATCGGAAGGTGGGGTTCGGAATTTTGCCTTTTACATTTTGCAGTTTTCATTTTGCATTGCGTGTGGACCGTCCCATGACCCATCGCAACGGCTTTACCCTCATCGAAGTCATCGTCATCCTCGCCGTCATCGCCATCCTCGCCGCGATGGCCGTCCCCGCAGCGCTCAGAATCTTTCAGGTCACGGCCGAAAGCACGACTAATCAAGAGATGGACAATATCAAAAAGGCCATCCTTGGGGACCGATCAAAGGTCGAAAGCGGCATGCGAAGCGACTTTGGCTACCTGGGTGATATGGGCTGTTTGCCTACGCCTACAGGCACCGCGGGTCTCACTAGCCTTTCAACCATTGGTAGTTTGCCCGCATGGGCTTTTGATACGACGGTCCAAATCGGATCAGGTTGGAAACAGCCATACATTACGGGCGCTGCAACCGGCCCGGGAGCGGAGGTGTTTACTAAGGATCAGTGGGGGAATGATTACGTTTATACGATCGCCGGCGCGTGTCCTCTGACGGCGACGTTTACCTCCAACGGCCCTGATGGAGCCGCCGGAGGGGGAGATGACATTGATTATTCGGTTGTTGCAAATGATACGACGGCAACAGTATCGGGGTACGTATTGGACGTTAATAACAACCCCGTGGCTAACTCTACTGTGGTGGTTAACTATCCTGGCGGCGCCGCCGGTCCCGGGAACCTCACGACCGCCACTACCACTGCCAACGCCGCAGGTCGTTTTGCGTTTGCCGGTGTTTCTGTTCCGTTTGGCAAGAGAAGCCTCACTGTCACTCCAAAATTGATCGTGACGTCGGCCCGGGCGTTTCCAACCGGTACAACGGACGGCAACTGCGGCACCACTGCGGGTAACTGCTCAATTGTTGACTTTATGCTGATTAACTACAATTCCGCTGCTGCAGCTTCCATAACTAGCATAACGCCAACCTATACGGGTGGGTCCAAGTTTTATCGTGTAGAGTGGGCTGGAACGATTATAGCATGCGGTGGAACGCTTACCTGTCCCGTGCCGAATCCACAGAGCATGGCCACCGGCGAGACCGGGACTTTTGCGGCCCAGACGGTGGGTGCAGCCAGCGCGGCCCTCCCACCCTTTATCTTCTTCGCGTCATCCGCACAAACCGAAGTTAATCCTCTCAAGATTGGCGTGAGTGGAGGAGGGACTGTTGCACGGATCAGACTACTGAATTTCCGCAACAATGCGGCCGGAGCAGATCTCGGTGCTCAAGTGGCCGTCAATGGTGTGCCGTTCCGTATTACCTTCAGCGACGGTTCGATAGTTCAGTTCACACCACCCTAATCGTGGCCTGTACCCTCCTCGTTGTAACGGACTTACAGCGGCGCGCTGCGGGTCGCAATGGGTTGCGCTCACCGCGAAAACAGAATCATCCCTACATCGTCCCCAACCAACTCTGTTGCATTTGGCGCGGTTTCGAGAATTCCGTTGGGGCCGGCGGAGAGGATCCAACCTTTCGTTCCGCGCACGGGAGTGAAGCAATCCGGTGGAATGCCGGTGGAGCCGACGGGGCAGCCGTTTTTTTCCATTGCGCCGACGTGGACGATGTAGGCCCTGCCGTAAGGATCGATTCCCAGGTTGCTGATGTACGGGCCCCTCCATCTGCCGTCTCTGTACTGCTTGGCAGACGGGCCGAAGCCGGGCTTGTTCGCTGCGAGGTGGTTGTAGCCGTTGTTGGTAGCTGGCGCGCCGCTCTCCTGATTGCCGGCGAGGTTCCAGCCGGGGGCGTCGGGATATTCCGCCTCGCAGCTTGCGGTTCCGCTGCAGAAGGCGAGGAACCTGAGATTGTTCGCCGCGTCGGTGAGCCTAGCGCAATCGCCGCCGTTGCAGGCAGGAAAGTGATCGAGGTCGCCGAAGAAGATGCTTAACGCGGTAGAGATGGCAAAGAGGTCGGCTTTGGCGCGCGCGCGAGCGGCTTCATCGGAAACTTTCTTGCCGAGCGGCAGCAGAAGAACGACTAGGACGATGACGATCGTTACGACGAGGAGCAACTCGACCAGAGTGAAGCCATGCCTTTCCTTCGTCAGCGCGGCATGGATCGACTGCAAGATCGAGCGCGTCCTCGGAGTCAGCTAACAACTCGTGCAGAAGATATAGCCGAGGTCGTCGCCGACGAGCGCGTTGGCGTTCGGCCCGGTTTCTAGAGTGCCGTTCGGGCCGGCGGAGAGAATCCATCCCTTGCCGGCCGCCGCCGCAGTACAGGCCGGAGGACTTCCGGTCGAACCGACCGGGCAGCCGGTGTTTTGGATCGCGCCGATATGGACGATGTAGGCGAATCCCCACGGGTCCACGGCCAACTTGGTGATATACGGCCCTTTCCATTTCGTGGTTTTGTAATCGGTGCCGAGGGTGCCTGCGGTGCCGTCCGTGGGCGGGTCGTTGATGACGACGTGGTCGTAGAAGTTATTTCTCGCCGGCGTCGCGCTCATTTGAGTCGAGAGCGTGCTCCAGTTGGCTGCCGTTTCCCCCGGAAGCTCGGCCGCGCAACTTCCCGCTCCGGTACAAGTAGCCAAGAATCTCAAGTTGTTGGTCGCGTTGCTTTGCGGGTCGCAATCGGCGTCGTCGCAACTCGGGAAGCTTCCGATGTCAGTGAAGAAGTTGGTCAGCGCCGTTGAGATGGCGTCGAGATCCGCTTGTGCCCTGGTGATCCTGGCCTGGGCCAGCTTGTCCATGGCGAGCGGCGCGAAGATTGCTACCAGAGCGATGATAATGCCGATGACGAAGGCCAGTTCGAGCAGCGTAAAACCTTCCGATCCTAATTTTTTCGTCTTCATGGTGACTTCCTTTCGCGTTAAAATAATTCTAAGCGGCGCTTTACTTGATTCTTATGCCGATGTCATCGCTGGTGCTGGCGATGTTTGTGGCAGTGGTGCTGGTCTCGAACGTGCCGTTCGGCCCGGCAGAAATCACCCAAGTGGGGCTTGTGTTCCCACCTACCAGTGTCGAACCGTTCACCTGATAGGCGTTGCCCCACGGATCTTCGTTGAGGCTTTGCACGTACGGTCCCTTCCATCGGTTGTTGCCTGTGGCTCGATAGTCGGTGGCGGTCGTGGTTCCGCTTTCGTTGGGGTCATTAACGATAAGGTGACCGGCGAGGCTGCTGCCCGCCGGGGCGGTGTTGGCGGTGAGGGTGCAGGAAGTGGCGGCTGCACCCACGAGATTGGCTGCCCAGCCGGTGGCGCCTGCGGTTGCAAGAGTTCCCGGCCCACAGAGGAAGTTGGCGTCGGCCAAACTGCCGGGGTACTGGCCTGAGTCTTGAATGAGGCTGGTCAACGCCGTCGAGATGGCCGTGACGTCGTTTTTAGCCCTGGTTAGCTGCGCGTCAGCGATGTATTTGAGGACCACCGGGGTAAGTGTCGCTACCAATATAGCAAGCACCGCCAAGATCACGATGATCTCGATAAGAGTGAAGCCGTGGCAATCCGCCGGGCGTTTCCCGCCTAGAACCTTGCTTAGTTTCATCTATATCTCCTCCTTGAGATTCCAGGCCTTTACAGAGAGCGATGGAGCTGCAACGAAAGTTACTATCCGCGTGTTATGAGCAAGCATTATGCCATGATGGCAGAAAATCGTCGCCAGGACGATCGAGTCGAAAAATCCGTTTGAAAAACAGTAGGTTCTCTAGTTTTTGGCGTCGCGCGGCGGCTGCCTTCGCTGAGTAGTCAGTCCAAGTTTTCTAGACTTTAGGGGGGAAAACGTGTGACATTTAGCGCGTTATTGGCCATTTTTGTGACTGGTATCGCTGTTTTTAAGCTCACTTGGAGTGATGTGGTGTTTCTTGATCTTGTGCCAGAGGTTCTTGTGCTTCAGGCCCAGGAGCTTTGCCGCCTCGACCTGTACTCCGTGGCTTTGTCTCAGCGCCTGGACGATCAGCTCTTTCTCGACCGCCTCCATCGTCTCGTCAAAGGAAGCCTGCCTGGCCGATATCCCGCCGTTGAGCAGGGGTTTGGCTGCCGGTACGGGGACCGTCGCTGAATCGAGCGGGATCGGGAGATCGTCGGGCTGGATGGCGGAGCCGTTGGACAACAGGCAGGCCCGTTCAATGGCATTTGCTAACTCCCGCACGTTGCCCGGCCAGGAATAGGCCAACAAAATATCCATCGCTTGGCGCGACAGCGCCTTCTTCTCGCCATTGGATCGTTTCGCCGCTTCCTCCAGGAAGTGCTCCGCCAGGAACGGAATGTCCGACTTTCGCGCTCTGAGCGGCGGCATGCTCAGGGTAATGACATTGAGGCGATAGAAAAGATCCTCGCGGAATCGTCCCCGCTCGACTTCAAGGAACAGATCCCTGTTTGTCGCGGCGACGATTCTCACGTCGACTTTCCTAATTTCGCTTCCTCCGACCGGCGTGAACTCGCCTGCCTGAACCACGCGAAGAACTTTAACCTGCGTCGCCGGGCTCATGTCGCCGATCTCGTCGAGCAGGATGGTCCCTTCGTGAGCCAACTCAAATTTGCCGGGGCTTTTTCCGACCGCTCCGGTGAAAGCGCCCTTTTCGTGGCCGAACAACTCGCTCTCAAGCAAGCCTTCCGGGATCGCCGCGCAGTTGATCTTGACGAACGGCTTGTTTTTGCGCGGGCTGAGGCGGTGGAGTGCGTCGGCGATCAACTCTTTTCCCGTGCCGCTCTCTCCGATGATGAGAACTTTCGAGTCCGTCGGCGCAACCTTGGCGACGAGGTCCAAGACCTCCGCCAACTGCGGGCTCTTGCCGACGATCTCCGGCGATGTGGCGGAGCTTCCCGGCTGCTCTCTGAAGTCGATGACGATCCCCAGCAGCTCATCGGGACGGTCGCGAAACTTGAGCGGAGAGAGCTTGACGGAGAGCGTAATTTCTCTGCCGGATGGAAGAGACAGCGGAACGTGGGTGTGGAGGCGCTCTTTCCGTTCCCTGAGGGCGTTCTCCGCAAAGCCAAGCAGCATGCGGTTCGCCGGCGCCCGGCCCAGCAGCTCTTCCAGCCTTTTGTGTCTCGCGTCGGCGGCGGAAATCTCAAGCGTCTGCTCTGCGCGGAGATTCATCCCGGCGACTCTACCGTCCCTGTCCAGCGCCACGATTCCTTCGTTGAGGCTGTCGAGCATCTCCCGCGCCTGCGCCAGCTCGACGAACGAGACCCTGGCCTGATCGAAGATCGCGCTCAGCGCGTCCACCTCGGTCACCGCGTTGACCGGCGGCGGCTCCGGCTCGACGTAACGAATCATCTGCTGCGCCTCGGCAATGGCTTTTCGCACCGGCTTGGTGATGGCATAGGCGATGAAGCCGCCGAGCAGCCCGGCGCCGAGCGAGGATCCCACGATCCAAAGATAGACCAGGAGCATCTCTTTCGAACTCGGGGTCGAAGGGTGCAAGAAGCCTTTGGTAACCGTCACCGCCAGCAGCCCGACGGCAAGCGACACCAGCACGAAGATCAGCGGGATTACGACCACCAGGCGGAGGTTGAAGCGCTCTCCTGACGGGCCGAGCTTCGACGGATTCTGTTGCGTGCTCATACGCAAACGCTCATTAAGATGCTTTTGAAATCGGGCAGCCAGTCCCGAAAACTGCCGACAATCGCTCCACACGTGTTTTATAATTGCATTTTGAAAGCGTGACGAGTATAATTCCTACCTTGTAGGGCTGTCAACCGGTGTCAGCGATCAAGCTCCTGTAAGCCATGGAAAATCTTAAGAGAGAAGCGCCGGACCCGACGCCGGCAAGCGGCGAAAAGCCGGCCCTCCATCCGGGCGGGATGAGGAAGGGGATCGGACAGTTCGCCGTGGAGAGCGGCCTCATCACGGAGCAACAGTTATCTTCGGTGCTCCGCGAACAGGAGAAGAGCGGCAAACCGCTCACCGACTTGCTCCAGGAGCGCTACGGTGTCGGCGCCGAGGCCATTCAATACCTGCTGGCTCGCGAGGCGGGCATCGAGCAGGTCGATCTTTCCAAGGTTGCGATCGAGCGAGAGGCGCTGGATAAAGTTCCCTGTGAGTTTGCCGCGGAGCGCAAGCTGATCCCGATCTCGTTGTCGCAGAACCGCCTGACAGTCGCCATCGCCAACCCCTTCGATCTCGCCACCCTCGACCAGCTCCAATTCATGACCCGTCTCTATATCAACGCGCGCTATGCCCCCGAGTCTAAAATTATGGAAGCTCAGGAGCGCCACTACGGCGCGGGACTCAAACCGGCCAAGCCGGCCGCGCAGGAGACCTACTCCAAGCTGCACGCCGGAGAAGAGACGGTCGGACCGCACGTGATCCGCCTGGTCGACGCCATGCTCGGCCGGGCGATCGGCGAGGAGGCCACCGACATTCACATCGAGCCGGAAGAAAAAAACGTGAAGGTCCGGTTTCGGATCGACGGTATTCTCCATCTCCGTCCGAGCGTCGCCAAACCGCTCCAGCCGGCCGTGGTCACCCGCATCAAGATCATGGCCAACATGGACATTTCGGAAAACCGCCTGCCGCAGGACGGCCGCATCGGCTTTGCCTGGGAAGGGCGCAGCTACGACCTGCGCGTCTCCACGTTTCCGACGATCTACGGCGAAAAGGTCGTGCTGCGCGTGCTCGACAAAGAGAAGGTCGTCGTCGGGCTGGAGAAACTCGGCTTCTCGCCGTCCGGGCAGGTCGTTTTTGAAAAGAGCATCCGCAGGCCTCACGGAATTATTCTCGTCACCGGGCCGACCGGCTCGGGCAAGACGACCACGCTTTACTCCACTCTCGCCTTTGTCAGCTCGGCGGAAAAAAACATTATGACGCTCGAGGACCCCGTGGAATACGAGCTGCCCGGTATCCAGCAGTCGCAAATCAACCCCAAAGCCGGCATGACCTTCGCCTCGGGCTTGCGGGCGATTTTGCGCCAGGACCCCGACATCATCTTCGTCGGCGAGATGCGCGATCCCGAGACGGTGGAGGTGGCGATCCGCGCCGCGCTGACCGGCCATCTCGTGTTCAGCACCCTCCATACGAACGACGCAGTCGGCGCGATCGCGCGCCTGCTCAACATGGACGTAAACCCGTCGCTGATGGCGTCCACTTTTGTGGCGATCGTGGGACAGCGGCTGGTGCGGAAAATCTGCCCGCAGTGCAAGGAGGCGGTGGTCCCTGAGAAGTCGCTGCTGCGCGTGGCGGGGTTGAGCGGCGCCGGAAATCGGGACGCCGTCGCCTTTTATCGCGGGGCGGGGTGCTCCAATTGCCTGGAAACGGGATACCGGGGCCGCATCGGCATTTTTGAGATACTGGCTGTGACGCCTTCCATCGTGCAGCTGATCTCGCAGCGCAGCCCGGGTCAAGACATGCTCCGAACCGCCCGGGAAGAGGGGATGACCACGATGATGGAAGACGGTCTCGATAAAGTGAAGCGCGGCCTGACGACGCTGGACGAAGTGATCCGCGTCGCGTATCAGGCATGATGCGTGAACGAACGTTGAACGGTTCGTCGCGAACGGCCGATAAATCGTTCTTTAACGCCCGCGTAGAAAATCATGCCGCGCTTTAACTATTCAGCCAGAAGCAAATCGGGGAGAAGGGTCGACGGGATCATGCTGGCCGACAACGAGCAGCAGCTCACGCTCACGCTGCGCGACATGGACCTTTATCTGATCGAGGCCAAGCTCGAGAGCGTCTCCTCGCCTTTCATTTTCGGCCAGCTGGTCAAGCGCCGGGAGCTGATTACTTTCACCGTCCATCTTTCCGCCGCCCTGGGCGCGGGCATTCCGATCCTTCAGGCCTTCGAAGACCTCGAGCAGCAGACGGTCAATCGAGCCATGCATCGGGCGCTGCAAGCGATCCGCGAGGCGCTTAGGGGCGGAAGCGGCCTGTCGGACGCGATGGCGCAGCATCCGAGAATCTTTTCCGATATCTATGTCAACATGATCAAGGCGGGCGAGGCGAGCGGTAACCTGACCAACGTACTGGAACATCTGACCAAGTTTCTCGAATGGCAGGACGCCTTGGCGGCCGAGATCAAGCGGGCGACGGTCTATCCCGCCACGGTGTTCGTCGCCGTGATGGCATTGACCGGACTGCTCGTCGGATTCGTTTTCCCTAAAATCCTGCCGGTAATCCTGAGTCTCAAGGTGCCTCTCCCCTTCATCACCCGGGCGGTGATGGTGTTCGCCGAAGTGGTCCGCGGCGGTTGGTATTGGATCCTGTTCGGCGCCGTGGCCCTGTTTATCCTCATGCGCATGCTCAAGGCGAGCGAGCCGGGCCGCGTGATCGTGGACGCTTTGAAACTCAGGCTTCCGGTGGTCGGCGGGCTGGTCGAGAAGATCTGCCTGTCCCGTTTCGCCCATCACCTGGGCATCCTGCTCAGGACCGGAGTCGATATCTCGCAGAGCCTTTCGATTGCGGAGCGCGTGGTGGGCAACGCGGTGATCGCTCAGGCGATCCGGGAGGCCAAAGAAAAAGTTATTCAGGGCGGTTTTCTGTGGCGCTCGCTCCAGGAGACCGGCGTCTTTCCTCCGCTGGTGATTCGCATGGTGTTTGTCGGTGAAACCACGGGAACGATCGATAACACATTGCAAAAAGTCACCGAGTTCTACGATCGCGAGATCCCCGCCACCGTCAAAAGAGTTTTTGCGGTCATGGAGCCGCTCTTTATCGTAATCCTGGCGGGCATGGTGCTGTTGGTCGCGCTGTCGATCTTCATTCCCCTCTATGGCGCTTTGGGGAACGTGGGCAAGAGGTAGGCATGGCGGGTATTTTGGGAATCGAGGTCGGATCGAGCCAGATACGCTTGGTGCGCGGCGAGCTGTCCGGCGGATCGTTCAAGGTGCTCGATTTTTCGCTCGAAGAGATCGTCAATCCCAATCCGGAAGAAGTCGCCCGCCAGCTCGAAGCGATCGTGCAGCGAAAGAAGTTCCGATCGCTTCCCGCCGCGTTGACGCTTTCGGGGCCGGGCGTCGTGCACCGTCATCTCGATCTTCCTGCCATGCCGCACAACGAAATGGCTCTCGTGGTGGAGCGGGAGACGACGGTGGTCGGAGGCGGCGGGGAGGAGACCGTTTTTTCCTGGGAGGTGATCGAAGGCAACGAGCCGGAAAAGCACCAGCAGGTGAGAGTGCTGGTCGCCATCGCTCCCAGGCAGCAAGTCGAGGCCGCGCAGCAGTTGCTCGCCCGCTGTTCTCTTAAGCCGGTGCTGTTCACCACCGTGCCGCTGGTGGTGCTGCGCGCGCTGAGATTCGCCCGCGGCGAGGAGAAACGCTCGTGCGTGGCGCTCTACGTCGGCGGCCAGCATGGTTATCTGCTGGGCATCCGAGGCGGGGTGTGGAACTTTTATCGCGAGTTCTCCAGCCGGACTTCCGAGGGACCGGGAGACACGCTGTCCTATCGCACCCTGCTGGAAGAGGCCGTCACCGAGGCCAATCGAGCCGTGCTCTATTACCGGCAGCGCTATCGCGCCGGCGAGGAATTGAGCTTTCTCCTCAGCGGAGAAAAACGGCTTGAGGAATTGACAGCGCGTTTGGAGAAAGAGACGGGGATCAAGGGTGAGATCATCCAGCCCGGCCCGCGTTTGGATTTAACTCCGCTGGGACAACACGCCGGCATGTTTCGCGACTTCTTTCCGTCGTTCCTCATTCCGCTTGGATTGTCGGCGGCCGCCCAGGTTATCTGCTGGGCATCCGAGGCGGGGTGTGGAACTTTTATCGCGAGTTCTCCAGCCGGACTTCCGAGGGACCGGGAGACACGCTGTCCTATCGCACCCTGCTGGAAGAGGCCGTCACCGAGGCCAATCGAGCCGTGCTCTATTACCGGCAGCGCTATCGCGCCGGCGAGGAATTGAGCTTTCTCCTCAGCGGAGAAAAACGGCTTGAGGAATTGACAGCGCGTTTGGAGAAAGAGACGGGGATCAAGGGTGAGATCATCCAGCCCGGCCCGCGTTTGGATTTAACTCCGCTGGGACAACACGCCGGCATGTTTCGCGACTTCTTTCCGTCGTTCCTCATTCCGCTTGGATTGTCGGCGGCCGCCCACGTCGCGGACGGGATCAACCTCGCTCCCAAGACGACCAGGAAGCCCGCCGTGAGAAGGCCCGTGTTCGCGCTGCCGCGGATGCAGGTTCCGTTGTTGGGCCTGGGGCTGGCGGGAGCGCTGTTGATTGGATATCTCCTGCTGGCCTGGGTTGGACGGGGCCATGAGAAGCTGTTGCAAGAGCGCACTCAGTTGCGCTGGCAGTGGTCGGCGGCGATCGCCGCCGCCGAGGAAAGCCGCAGCCTGCGCGACCACGAGAAGCTGCTGGAACAGGCGTTGGGCAGCAATCGCCTCGGCGAGCCTCAGTGGGCGAATCTGTTGAAGACGCTGAGCCTGCTGGTCGAGCCGGAGATGGCGCTGCACGCGATGAGCGCGCGAAAAGAAGACGGCAAATGGGTGGTGATGCTCAAAGGCGAGGTGGTCTCTCAGGATGCCTACCTGGCCCAGGCGGCGTTCAGCCGCTTCTATCGCGGCCTCAAAAACTCGCCCTATCTGGAGCGGGTTGAGCTGCTGCCGCTAACCGTCACGGCCGTAAAGGAGCGGGTGGAGACGCCGGCGCCGATAGTGGCGAGAGTCGCAACGCCGGAGTCGGCCGGCGGCGCGGAAAATCCGGTTTCGGTCGTCGAGGTGAGCAAGACCAAGGTTCAGTTCGAGATCAAAGGGCAGGCGCGGGAGAGTTAGCGATGGAGCGATCGGGAATAAATATTTTCATCGCGGCGGCGGTTGTCGTTCTGGCGATCCTCTGCCTGTTCAAGTTCCTGTCGATCCAGCGCCTCAAGGGCGACGTCGCGCGGCTGGAGATCGAGCTTAGCCGCGGGCAGGAGCTTTGGAACCGCTACCCTCCGTTATCCACGGCGCAACGGAAAGATCTGGAGGAGACGCAGCGCCGGCTTTTCCAAATGCTCCCGCGAGAGAAAGAGATTCCCTCGATCCTCGAAGAGATCGCCGGGCTGGCTCGCAACTATAACCTGGTGGAAATTTCCTTTGCCACCGGCGACGGCGCCGCTCCGGGAGCTCCACCGCCCGCGACTTCGCCTGCGACCGCCGTCGCGGCGCAAGCGGGCGGCGCCAAACCTCCCGCCCCAGGCGCGGCGGCGGCGGACGGCGCCAAGCCGATCGAGTCGATCCCGATCAAAATGGCGTTTTCCGGGGATCATCGCGGCCTGGCGCTTTTCCTGGAGGGACTTAAGAAACTATCCCGATTGGTGACCGTGCAATCTTTGAACGTCAAGCGCGGGATTCCGCTCTTGACGGCGGACATCGTGCTGCACGCTTACTATCAGAAAGGGGAGCTGCCGGCGGCGACGAAATAATGGAACGACGGCAGTGGATACTTTCGATCGCGCTCTTGACCCTTGGCGGCATCGCGCTCTACACCGCGGGTCCGCAATGGCTCGCGCGGATCGCGCCAAAAAAACCGCCGGCGCAGACGGTTGCCGGCGGCGCTGCGGCGGAACAAGCGCAGCCGCCGGCGCAAAAAGAAAACGTGGCGATGACTTCGCAGGGCAAGATCGCCGGCGAGGATAGCCCGTGGGGGCGCAATCCGTTCTTGACTGAAGCCGAAACGCTGAAACCGCTTGTCCCCGCGGGCGAAGCGGCCGTGCCCACCGTCCGGGCGATCATCATGGGACGCCCCAAGCCGGTGGCGACCGTCGACGGGAAAGTGGTCACTGTAGGCGATAAGATCGGAGACGAGAGGGTCATGGAGATTCGCGAAGATTCGGTGGTGCTGGGAACGGGCAGAGAGAGACGGAGCCTCAAGATCGCGGAGCCGTCGGCGGCGATCGAAGTTAAAGAAGGGAACCGAAGATGAAACATGCATGGACGCTTAGCGCGGCTTGCAAGAGCGCCGTTCACGCGCTCTTGGCTGTTGTGTGCTTGATCCAGGCGGGGTGCGTGTCGGTCAAGCCGGCTCCGGTGACGGCGCCGCCTCAAGCGCCGATGGCGCAGCGGCCGCCGGAAGAGCAGCTTCCCGCCCTGGTCATCTCCGAGATTGAGAGCCAAAAGCAGCCGGAGCGCCTCTATAGTTTCTCCATTCGAGACGCCGACGTGCGTGAAGTGCTGATGGCCATCGCCAAACAGACTTCGACCAACATC
>MGSS01000096.1 GCA_001798595.1 Deltaproteobacteria bacterium RIFCSPLOWO2_12_FULL_60_19
TCATACCGATTTCGAAACGACCCGAGGAAGTCTGAGCACCATGTCGAAGCGCGGTCCACGCTTTGTCCTCGCCCCGCGCCGACTTTCTCATCCGGAACGGCACAACCTTTATCAGGGAGCGGAATATCGCAATCAAATTCTATTGCTTGAGCCGCGCGATGATCAGGCGAATCACATGGTGAATCCTGATCTGCTCTCCGCGGCGAGGCGATACGCGGCTGCGACGGGCCTAGCCGGAACGGCGCGAGCGGCTGAACGCCGCGACCGCTACGAAAGGATCGCGTCGCGAGAACGGAAACTAATCCTCGACACAATCAAACAAGCGGGACTGGTTTATACGAGAGTGGAGCGATGGGAGGAGACTGCTAACGGAACGGCTTTCGAAATGGAGCCGCTTGGTCAAGCGTCTGCACGAGAGGAAGTTGTAACGCTGCTCCGCACGCAAGTGTGTCCCCAGACCTTTTTTGCTGAACATCTACGGGACCGACTTTCTACCTTTATGGGCCAGTCCGTCGAGCAGGTAGATCGACTCTATCGAACGACGCTCGGTTTCCCGGTTCCGCTCAAGGACGATATGGTCGCCGGCGCCATCCGGCTCCTTGTGGAAGACAGCGACTCTCGCACTTTGGGTTTACAAGGGCCGCGAGGCCGTAATTTCTGCGGGCAACATGTGGACTTGTCGCCCTCAGAGCTGGACGTGGCCATTCTAAGCGATCCCTGGCCTCTCGATAGCATCCCCCGACCGGGGCCACCGACGACGCCTCTTCCAAAGTCGAGCGACGGCGCCATCGAAACCCCGGTCGTTCCGCCGCCAACCCAAGTCACAGTTCAAAGTGACGAATTGGGAACGCCGCCCTCTCGATCTATCGGCGAGTTGCGGCAACAGCTTGCCGCACGCCTCAATGGCGTAGAGAACGGCGCGATCCAGCAGGTCAGCTTCCGAATCCTGGCGAATGCTCAGGACATCGACTTGTCCGGCGTCAGTTCCGGTGTGCGTGGCGGCCTCAGCGGAAGAGGCAGTCTCGACGTGCAGATTGAGCTGACGTGTCCCGGTCCGATGACCAAAGCGGAAGTCGAAGCCAAATGCGAGCAACTGCCCCAGATGCCGAACGGAACCTATTCGGCGCGAGTCCGCGTTCTCCGAAAGCAGGAAGCCAATTCGCGCTTATTGGTTTAGGGAGCCCACAGAGCAGGTCAGGATCCAAGAAGGACCGGAGGCGTTGCTGCTGTGGATGCGATTTCCAGACATGCGATTCATGGACACACATGCGGCAACGGCGGCGTTGTTCGATTCTATCTGGGACATGCTCGGAACCGTCTGGACGCGAACGGTCCAAAAAGCTCCGCAGGCACGCCCGGTACTTGTCACGAGCGATCATGGTTATATCTTCCTCGGTCCGGGCCTCAGCGAACCAAGGCTGGCTGGGATCGATCGCCAGCTTGAAGGCAAGCGCTTCCGTGAGTTTCCCTCGGGAGAACAGTTGCCCGATAGGAAGCCTGGGCTTTGGATCGACCCGGCGCGTCGATTGGCGGTGCTGGCGGGCCGTGTTCACAACCGTCCGCAAGCGCCCTCGCCCAGTAACTCAGTTTATCGGCATGGCGGGCTCAGTTTGATGGAAATGCTGACCCCTTGGCTGGTGCTCGGTCCGAAGGAGGCAAAAGCATGAAGCAAAAAATCGGTACGCTGATAGAAGAAGACATTATGAAACTGGCTAAGAGACGGGCCGCAGACGAAGGCCGGTCGCTCAGCGACCTCATTCAGGATGCGCTCGTTAACTATCTCAATGCCGGCGCAGCGAGCCACAAAGAACGGGAGATCGCTTATCATGTATTCTGCGAGCGGCCCCTTAAGCTTGTGCCGGAACAGTTTCGGCAAGTGTTGGACGAGGATATGTGGGACCGATGAATCTTGACGACATTCCAGCCGGTAGTCTCTGCGTCCTCGATACCAACGTATTGCTCTATGCGGAGCAAGGGGTCTCAATGCAGGCGCAGCGGCTGTTGCGTCGCATCGAGAAGCGGGATGTCCTTGGAGTGTTACCGCAACCGGTGTGGCAGGAGGTGACGCATAAGCTTATGCTCGCAGAGGCGCTGATGCAGGGACAGATCGGCGGCGGCAATCCAGCTCGGCAATTGGCCGGCAAACCGGAGGTGGTTAAACGACTTACGCTATATCGCGAGAAGATCAAGGCCTTGTTTACTCTCGGTCTTGCCTTCGAGCCCTGCGCCAAAGCGGACTTGGCCGACAAAGCTTTCTACCTTCAAGAGCGCTACGGACTTTTGACGAACGACTCAGTGATCCTGGCGATTGCGATGCGGTTAGATGCCGATGCGCTGGTCTCGGCCGATGCGCAGTTTCGAGAAATCAAAGAGATCAGAGTCTATTCACCGTCGGACCTTAAATTTCCCTCCAGGTCATGAGCACGCAAATCCATCCCATAACTCCACCGGCAAACTCCGATTCAGCGCCGCCGGCGACAAACCAGGAAAGCCTTGGAAAACGCGCGATCGAGGTCGGCTTTCCCATCGTCGAGATCAATCGGCTGGCTGTGCCCGAACGTAATTCTTTCAAACCCATTTACCAGATGCACAAATGGTTCGCCCGCAGGGCTTCTTGTGTTTTTAGAGCGATACTTTTGGCAGCCACGAAACCTGCTGGAACAAACATTATGGATGAACTCTACAAGGATCACACTCTTGATCCCGACACAAATGGCAAGGTTATTCTGGACTCCTTCATGGGGGGGCGGAACGACTGTTGTCGAAGCTCTAAGGCTTGGGTGAAAGGTGAATTCTTTTTCGTGGGGTTTAATCTGACATGAGTAAACAGGCTTTGAAATACGATGCTGGGGCGATGGTTTCGCCTAATGACAGGGTGCGAGTCCCGTCTCATCCGGAGCTTGGCATCGGGGAAGTATTGCGGGTCGCCGAACAGGCCGGATTTTATCAGGCCGATGTTGTCTTCGACACGCCGGGTGGCCGAAAGTTGGAAGCCTTTCCAGTTGAGCTACTGGAAAAAACGAGTGACCTGTGGCAACGACTGATGGAAGGGACCTTCGACGACCCGATCGCGTATAGAGTTAAGCAGGTTGCTATCGATCTCGCGCACTCGAATTCGGGCGGGGAACTCTCGGCCAGCCGCGTGAATCTCCTTCCTCACCAGATTCTCCTGGTTCATGATTTAGTTGCGATGATGGATCGCCGCATGCTGATTGCGGACGAAGTAGGTCTGGGAAAGACGATTGAAACCGGCATGCTCCTGCGAGAATTGAATGCCCGGAGCGAAGCTGACCGGGTACTCATCGTAACTCCGGCCGGTTTAGTAAAAAATTGGCAGAACGAGTTGCGCGACTGCTTCCGGCTCCACTGTTCGATCCTGGGACATGACTTTCATGATTATGGGACCGCTTCATGGGAAACACATCCTTGGGTTGTTGCATCGATCGATACGCTCAAGCAGACACGGAGAGTCCAGCGGCTCCTCGGAGCGCCCAAATGGGACGTGATTATTTTCGATGAAGCCCACCACTTGTCTCGAATCCGTACGGGCAAGAAGACAGTCACAACGCAGAATTACAAACTAGCCGAAGCGCTGCGGAGCCACACGAGAGACATATTGTTCCTTTCAGCGACGCCGCACCAGGGTAATCCTTATCAATTTTGGTCCTTGATCCAACTGCTGAACGATCAGCTCTTCACGAGCCCGGAGGAGTTAAGCGATCACCGGGGCATGTTGGCGCGCGTCATGATCCGACGAACCAAGCGCGAAGTAACAGATGCCAATGGGAATCCGATATTCCGTCGCCGTCAGGTCAACACGGAATACTTTCCGTTGGCGCCGCGCGAGCGGGAATTCTATGACCGACTGAGCGAGTACCTGCGGGAAGGATATAACGTCGCCGGGATCAATCAGTCCCGGACAACCCGGCAGCAGCGGGCCATCGGCTTTGTTATGGCCACGTTTCAGAAAATTATGTCTTCGAGTCCGCGCGCAATTCGCCAAGCCCTTCGCCGCCGTCTGCTCGTTTTATTGGCGCGTAAGCAGATAGCGATGGAGGCCAAACGCAGGTCCGGCGCGGCCAATAGCGAAGCGATTCTCAAGATTCAAGACGAGATGCTGCAAGTTGCGCGAGCGATTTTGGGCGAACAGACAGCCGATAAGATGGATGCGGAAGCGTACGTTTTGCGCGTCCGGCGGCGGCTGTTGAAGCGCATGGAGGAGGATTACGAAACTACCGGTTGGTCACTCGATGGAGACGAGGAAGCGGAAGATGGTGTCTACGCGGAGGCTGATATACCGCAGGAGATTGAGAAGGTCAGAGAATTAATTCAACTAGTGCCCAACGGAACCGACCGGCGCTTCGATACGCTGGTGCGGGCCGTTAGTGAGTTGTTCCGCGAAAATCCCGATGAGAGGTTTGTTATTTTCACTCAGTACCGCGACACGTTGGAATTCTTGTCTGAGGAGTTGGGGAAAATCTACGGCCAGAACCGGATGGCGCGGATCATCGGCGGTCCGCTGGAAGACAAAATTGCCGCCATAGAGTCCTTCTGGGCTGCAGATGGCGCACGCTTTCTTCTGAGCACATCAGCGGGCGGGGAGGGTATCAACCTTCAGATCGGGCATATTGTTTTCAACTACGATCTTCCTTGGAATCCCATGGCCGTCGAACAACGGATCGGCCGGATTCACCGGTACGGTCAAGAAGAGACAGTCCAGGTGTACAATTTGCTGGCGAAAGATACCGTCGAGGAGCAAATCTACGGACTCCTAGAGCACAAGCTCTTAGACATTGCGCGATCGATCGGCAAAACTGATGGGCAAGGAAAGCCGCTGGAAGATTTCAGAAGCAACATTCTAGGTTACCTCGGAAGCCAGCCGGATTACCAGGATCTCTACAAGCGAGCGTTGGTCGACCGCGATTATCGCCGGACTGACGCGGAACTCCAGCGTATGATCCAGGAAGCGCTACGCGCTCGCGAAGCGCTCGATCGTTTGGCCCAAGACCTCGGTCATTTCAACCTTGAGCATTATCGAACGTTGGAAGGTCGGTATTCTCTCTCTGAGCTTGGAGAGTGGGTTCGAAGCTCAGTCCTGACATTTGGCGGCGGCGCCGTTCCAACAGGAGAATTTTGGACTTTCATTTGCCCCGAGTCGTTGCAACGGAAATATCGGCTACTTCCTAGATACGAGAGGGTCTGTTTCGATCGGGCCGTTGCGGTCCGCAACCGCGCATGCGAACTCGGCGGCATCGGACACCCTTTGGTGGATGCTCTCTTGGAGGAAACCCGGTCTGCCGCATTGACCGGTGAAGTTGCTAATCTTCAAGTAGGCGCGTTGTGTGCGCGCTATCTTGTCCGCCGCCGAGATGAGCGTGGCCTTATTCAGAGCCGAGTGATTACTCTGATGTACAGGCCATCGACAGGCGATGTCCAGACGCTCCAGCATTTTCCAACCGAGACAGCGGAGGAATCCGGCGATGGCGTGGACTTTGCCAACGCTCGATCAGCCATCGAGAGCGCGTTGGAGAGCGAAATCAACAACTGGCTTCCGAGCCGACAGTCACGGATCGGACTGAATATCTCATTAGTCGGACTGCACCATTGAAAATTCGCGGGCATCGACATGTCTACATCCGATAGAAAACTGCGAATCATCGCCTACGGCTTTGATGTGTTGGGGTTTAAACACGGCCTTATCCTTCCGCCTTGATCGCGCCGTTTCCTTGACATACACGCGCATTTCCAATACAGACAAAATCAATTCTCCGTGCCGGTCTTGGTGCTTCTCCCAGAGCTTTCGTATGGGGGGCATGGCTGTTTTTCAACACTATGGATGACCTTGTCGCCCATCCATTTTTTCCGATTCTCGTACTCTTTTGCCTTGCCGGAATCGTCGTGCTTGCGCTGCTTCTGGTCGCGCAAAAAGTCGGGCCGAAGAAGATGGATCCGGTCAAAGCGGAGCCGTTTGAGTCGGGCAATCCTCCCAGAGGCGACGCCCGCATCCGTTTCCCGGTGAAGTTCTACCTGGTGGCGATGCTGTTTCTTATCTTTGACCTCGAGGCCGTCTTTCTCTATCCTTGGGCCATTCTTCTGCGCCGGCTGGGAACCTACGGTCTGGTGGAGATGGGAATCTTCCTCTTGATTGCCGCGGTCGGCTTCTTGTATGCCTGGAAACGCGGGGCGTTGGACTGGGAGTGAGGATTGATGGAAGAGGATAGCCCCCGTATTCAACTCATACGAGAGAGATTCCCCTCGAGGCTGCTAGAGGCTCACGCCGTTCGCGGCGAGGAGACGGTGCTGATCCGGCCGGAAGGCGTGGCGGAGTTTTTTCGCTTTCTTAAAGAGAAGCCCGGCCTGGACTTCGATTTTCTGACCGACATCACCGCCGTCGATTATCTGGGCAAGAAAGAGCCCCGTTTTGAAGTCGTGTATCACCTCCGCTCGACGCAATGGAATCATCGCCTGCGCGTGAAGGCGCCGGTAGGGGGAGATAATCCCGAAGTGGATTCGCTCACTCCCTTGTGGCCGGGCGCGGACTGGCTGGAGCGCGAGGTCTGGGACATGTACGGCATTCGTTTTCGCGGCCATCCGAATCTTAAAAGAATCCTGCTGTACGAGGAATTCAAGGGACACCCGCTGCGCAAAGACTATCCGGTCAACCAGCGCCAGCCGCTCGTGCCCGAGCGCCCGTTGGACGGAACTTTTGTCGATCACCGATCGGACAACAAACTGGCACAATTGAAACAGAGATGGGGCCGCTGAGAGCCGGCTCGCCGACCTTGCTGCGATGAGTACCCAAACGCCCGACCTGCCGGTGGAAACCATGGATTTGCAGATGGGGCCGTCCCATCCGGCGACCCACGGGACGATCAAGTTCAACCTCAAGCTTGAAGGGGAAAAGGTGCTCGACTGCGAGGTGGAGGTGGGCTACCTCCACCGCGGCTTCGACAAGATGTGCGAGCAGGCGACCTGGAACCAGGTGATCCCCTACACCGACCGCCTCAACTACGTCTCGCCGCTGATCAACAACTTCGGCTACGCGCTGGCGGTGGAGAACCTCCTGGGCGTCGAGACTCCGCCGCGCTGTCAGTTTATCCGCGTGGCGATGAGCGAGCTCTCCCGCATCATGGATCATCTGACCTGCTTGGGGATGGCGGCGTCGGAACTGGGCGCGATCACGGCCGGCTTCTACATGATCGAGGCGCGGGAACTCTTGATGCGGATTATCGAGGCCGTAACCGGCGCGCGGCTGACGATCTCCTATGCGCGGATCGGCGGCGTGAAGCACGATCTTCCGCCCGACTTCTCCGATTGGGTGGCGGATGCGTTTCGCAAGACGCGGCGGTTGCTCGCGGACTGCGAGCGGCTGCTCTCGCGCAACCGGATTTTTATCGACCGGATGTCGGGAATCGGCGTCGTCTCGCGGGAGATGGCCGTCGCCTACGGTTTGACCGGTCCCATCCTGCGCTCGACCGGCGTCAACTATGACGTGCGCAAAGCGCAACCGTATCTCGTCTACGATCAAATGGACTTCGAGGTGCCGTTGGGGACTAAAGGGGACAACTACGATCGTTTCATCTGCCGCATCCTGGAAATCGAGCAGAGCATGAGGATCGTCGAGCAGGCGCTTGAGAAAATGCCGCTGGGTCCGATTGCGCTCGACGACCCAAAAATAGTCCTCCCGGAAAAAGAAAAGGTTTACAACAGCATCGAAGGGCTGATGAACCACTTCAAATTCATCATGGAAGGAATTCAGGTCCCGGCGGGCGAGGTCTATTTCGCCGTCGAGGGCGGCAACGGCGAGTTGGGTTTTTACATCGTCAGCCAGGGCGGAGGACGGCCCTATCGGGTGCGGGTGCGGCCGCCCTGTTTTATCGCCATGTCGGCGTTTCACGAAATGATCCGCGGCCACATGATCGCGGACATCATCCCGACCTTCGGCATGATCAACATGATCGGCGGGGAGTGCGACCGATAGTGTCGAGTTTTGACAGGCTGTTGAGAAAGTAATTTTCATGCTTCGACAAGCTCAGCATGAACGGAAAATCGTTAACGGTTTCAAACCTTCAGCCGTTCGCCCTGAGCCTGGTCGAAGGGTGAACGGCGAGAGTTTCAACAGTCTGTTAAGTTTTGAGTGACTTATGGCGGTTGAGTTTTCACCAGAGGCGCGACAGAAGTTCGAGAAGATCGTCGCGCGGTATCCGAAGAAGGATGGGGCGATGCTGCCGGTGCTTTACCTGGCGCAGCGTGAGTTCGGCTATCTCAGCACCGAGGCAATCGAATACGTCGCCAAAATCATGGAGTTGCCGGCGGCGCGCGTTTACGGCGTCGTGACCTTCTACACGATGCTCAACATGAAGCCGATCGGCAGACACCACATCCAGGTTTGCCGCACGCTTCCCTGCGCGCTGGTCGGGGCGGAGCGGATCGCTGCGTCGATCAAGAAAAAGCTCGGCATCGGGACGGGCGAGACGACCGCCGACGGCAGGTTCACGCTGTCGGAAGTGGAATGTCTGGCCTCCTGCGGCAGCGGGCCGATGATGCAGGTGAACGACGATTACTACGAGGATCTCACGGAAGAGAAGGTAGATAAGATTCTTGAAAGACTGAAATAAATGAAAATTGCAAAATGCAAACTGCAAAAGTCAAAATGGAGGACCCAAGGAGGATTCTAGTTTGCAATTTTCATTTTAAACTTTGCACTTTGCATTGAGATAACTTTCACATGGAAAAAGTCCTGCTACGAAACGTCGACGCCCCGGAGTCCCACACGCTGGAAGTCTACCGCGCGCGCGGCGGCTATCGCGCTTGGGAAAAAGCGCTGCGGGAGATGGCGCCGGAGCGGGTCACCGACGAGGTCAAAGCCTCAAATCTCAGGGGACGCGGCGGCGCGGGTTTTCCGACCGGCATGAAGTGGGGCTTTGTTCCCAAGGATAACCCGAAGCCCAAGTACGTCGTGTGCAACGCCGACGAGAGCGAGCCGGGCACGTTTAAAGATCGGCTGCTGATCGAAAAGGATCCTCACGCCGTCATCGAAGGGACGATGATTGCGGCTTACGCCATTCAGTCGCACACGGCATTCATCTACATCCGCGGCGAGCTGAGCTTCGGCGCGACGGTGTTGCAAAACGCCCTCGACGAGGCGGAGCGAGCGGGCTATCTCGGAAAAAACATTCTCGGCACCGGCTATGACTTAGACGTGATTCTGCACCGCGGCGCGGGCGCTTACATTTGCGGCGAGGAGACCGGCTTGCTTGCTTCTCTCGAAGGGGGCAAGGGTTGGCCCAAGGTCAAGCCGCCGTTCCCGGCGACCCACGGCCTGTTCGGCTGCCCCACGGTGGTCAACAACGTCGAGACGCTTGCCGCGGTGCCTTGGATTATCGATCGCGGCGCCGCCCAATACACCGCGCTCGGCACCGAGAAGAGCAAGGGGACGAAGCTCTTCAGCGTCAGCGGCCATATCCAGCGGCCGGGAGTTTACGAAGTCGAAATGGGCTACTCTTTCAAGCGTTTTTTGGAAGAGGACTGCGGCGGCGTGCGCAACGGGAAGAAGCTCAAGGGGGTGATCCCCGGCGGCGCTTCGATGCCGGTGCTGCGCGCGGAGGAGATCGACGGCGTCACGATGGACTACGAGTCGTTCCAGGCGGCCGGCACCCTGCTCGGCTCCGGCGGCGTGATCGTCATGGACGATTCCACCTGCATGGTCCGGGCAGCGTGGAACATCGCCCGCTTCTTCGCCCACGAGTCGTGCGGCCAGTGCAGCCCCTGCCGCGAAGGATGCCATTGGATGGAGAAGATTTTCCGGCGCATCGAGCACGGCGAGGGGAGAGCGGGAGACCTGGATCTCATCCAGAGCATCAGCGGCAACATCGCCGGGAACACGATCTGTCCCTTCGGCGACGCGGCCTCCTGGCCGGCCGCCGCGTTTATCAAGAAATACCGGGAAGAGTTTGAGGAGCACATCACAAAGAAGAAATGCGTAAGAATGGAGTAATGGATAATCCGGAATCCAACACTCCAAGACTCCAGTGCTCCAATACTCCAATGAGTTTTTCATGGACCCAGTGAAGCTTACCATTGACGGGCGCGAAGTCGCGGCGACCAAAGGCCAGACCGTCATTCAGGCCGCGGCGGAAGCGGGGATTTCGATTCCCCACTATTGCTACCATCCAAAACTCGCCATCGCAGGAAACTGCCGGATGTGTCTCGTCGAGATCGAGAAGATGCCCAAACTCCAGATCGCCTGCAACACTCAGGTAGCCGAAGGCATGGCGGTGAAGACCCAAAGCGCCAAGGTCGTCGAGGCGCGCCGCGCGGTGATGGAGTTTCTGCTGATCAACCATCCGCTCGACTGTCCGATCTGCGATCAGGCGGGCGAGTGCCGTTTGCAAGACTACTACATGGAGCACGACCTCAAGGGCAGCCGCTTCGAGGAGAGAAAAGAGCGCGACCGCAAGCGGGAGATCTTCGGCCCGCACGTGGTCTTCGACGGCGAGCGCTGCGTCAAGTGCACGCGCTGCGTGCGGTTCGTACAAGAGGTCACGCGCACGGAAGAGCTTACCGTCGTCAACCGCGGCGACCAGTCGACGATCGCTTTGTTCCCAGGAAAGATTCTCGACAATCCGCTCTCGGCCAACGTCGTCGATATCTGCCCGGTCGGGGCGCTCACGGACCGCGATTTCCGCTTCAAAGTCAGGGTCTGGTATCTGAAGAAAACCGCGTCGGTCTGTCCCGGATGCAGCACCGGATGCAACGTCTCCGTCGAGAGTTATCAGAATCGCATCGTCCGGTTTAAGCCGCGCGTCAACGAAGCGGTCAACAGCCACTGGATCTGCGACGAAGGGCGCTATTGTTTTCACTCCCTCACCGACGGCGAGCGGCTCTCCGCGCCGCTGATTCGCCAGGAGGGCGGGCTGGTGCCGACGGACTGGGAGACGGCGCTGCATGTCGCGCTGTCCGGTCTGCGCGCCGCCGCGCCGCTCGCCGGAATAGTTTCGGGGCGCAACACCAACGAGGAGGCGTTTCTCTTCGCCCGGCTCATGAAACGGCTCTCTTCCGAAGCCGCGCTAGAAGTTTTCTATCGGGAAAGAGCGCTCACGGAGACGGAAAAGATCCTCATGAGCCCGGATCGCTCGCCGAATTTTCGCGGCGCGCGGGACATGGGCGCCGGCACGGACGGAAATCATAACTCACTGGCCGCGCGGCTGCTCGAAGGGAAGTTCCGCGGCGCCTATCTCGTCGGCGAGGATTTGGCCGCGCTTGAGGGCGACGGCGGAATCGAACAGCGGCGCGCGCTGGAGAAACTCGCTTTCCTGGTGGTCCAGGACAGCCGATTAACCGCAACGGCAAAACTTGCCCACGTCGTTCTGCCCGCCACCCATTTCGGCGAGAAAGAGGGCACCTACACCAATCGCCGGGGCAGAGTGCAGAAGCTCAACGCGGCCGTTGTGCCACCGGCCGGAGCGCTGCAAGACTGGCAAATCTTTGCGCGGCTGCTGTCTAAGATGGGCGACGGAAGATCGTTCGCCGGCCCCGCGCAAATCTTCCAGGCGATCTCCGAGGAGATCCCGGCGTACCGCGGGCTCACGTACGAGCGAGTCGGAGATCAGGGAGTTCTACTCGCCGGCGAGACGAAACGGCTATGATGATCGACATCGGGATTATCGCAGCGAAGGCCTTTCTCGTTCTCTTCATGGTGTTGAATCTCGCCGGCGTGCTCGGCTGGATCGAGCGCAAGGGCAGCGCGCTCATTCAGGACCGCATCGGCGCCAACCGGGCGTCGATCTTCGGCTTTGCCGGCATGGGGCTGGTCAACACGCTGATCGCCGATCCGATCAAGTTCCTGACCAAGGAAGATTTCATCCCGCCCAAGGGCGATCGATTTTTGCACACGCTGGCGCCCTGCCTCGCGCTGTTCCCGGCGCTGGTCACTTTCGCCGTCATCCCCTTCGGCGACGTGCTGGTCGTCGCCGGCCGCGAAATCGTCCTCCAGGTTGCCAACGTCAATATCGGCATCCTCTATATTTTCGCCATGGCGTCGCTCAGCGTCTATGGCATCGTCATCGGCGCCTGGGCCTCGAACAACAAATTCTCTCTGCTGGGCGGCGTGCGCGGCGCAGCGCAGATGGTGTCCTACGAGATCGCGATGGGGCTTTCGGTGCTGGGCGTTCTTATGATCTTCGGCACGCTCGAACTGCAAGAGATCGTGCGGGCCCAGGGCGGGTTGCTCGGCGGCTGGCTTCCGGCGTGGGGGATTTTCTTGCAACCGGTCGCATTTTTACTCTTTTTTACGGCCGCCGTCGCGGAGACTAAAAGGATACCGTTCGATCTCCCCGAAGGGGAATCCGAGCTGGTCGCCGGCTATCATGTGGAATACTCCGGCGCCAAGTTCCTGATGTTTTTCACCGGCGAGTTCGCCGAGATCGTGACGGCAGGAGCGCTCGTGACCACGCTCTTCTTCGGCGGCTGGCAGGTTCCGTATCTCATGCGCGACGGCTTTCACCTGCCGTGGGGCGGCACGCTGCTCTTGCCGCACCTCGTGGTGGTCCTTCTCCAGGTGGGCGCCTTTGCGGTCAAGGTGATCTTTTTCTGCTGGGTGCAGATCCTGCTGCGCTGGACTCTGCCGCGCTTTCGCTACGATCAGGTGATGCGTTTGGGATGGAAGATGCTCTTGCCCGTGGCCCTGCTCAATGTAGTCGTCACGGCGGTTTGGATCGTTCTCGGAGAGCGCGCCTCGTTGAGACCTTGAGCCTTTTATGACGCTGTTTATTATTCTGGCCGTCTTGACCGTTGTCTCCTCGCTGCTGGTGATCTTTCAGCGCAACGTGGTCCACAGCGCGGTGGCGCTGGTCGCCGCGCTCTTTTTCATCGCCGTGCTGTTTCTCACGCTCGACGCCCCCATGATCGGCATCCTGCAGGTGCTGGTCTACGCCGGCGCGATCATGGTGCTCTTTCTGTTCGTCATCATGCTGCTTAACCCGGCCGCGCTGGAGCCGAGACAAATTCCCTGGTGGACTCTGGGATCCGCGGCCGCGCTGCTGCTCGTCTTTCTACTCATGCCGGCGCTTTTGAATACCGTCGCGCCGCGGCAGGCGGCGCCGGCGGGGCCGGGCTTCGGCAGCCCGGAGCTGCTCGGCCAGACCCTCTTCGGCAGCTTTGTGCTCCCGTTTGAAATCGCTTCCGTATTGCTCCTGGTCGCGATCATCGGCGCGGTGGTACTGGCGAAGAAGGAGAGCTAACCGGGGCAATGCAAAAATCAAAGTGCGAAATGCAAATTTCAAAATGCACAAGGCCGAAAATCCGGCAATTTTTCATTTTTCATTTTTCATTTTTCATTTTGCAATTGGAGTAAGCTGATGGCTCCGCTGAATTACTATCTCGTGCTGAGCGCCGTGATCTTCGCCATCGGGGTCGCCGGCGTGATCGTGCGGCGAAACGTCATCGTCATTCTCATGTCCGTCGAGCTGATGCTCAACGCCGTCAACCTGACCTTTCTCGCCTTTGCGCGGTCCTTTGGCTCGATGGATGGGCAGGTGATCGTCTTCTTCGTCATGACGGTGGCGGCGGCGGAGGCGGTGGTAGGCCTGGCGATTATCATCGCGCTGTTTCGCCACCGCCGGAGCCTGGATCCTCGGGAGATGCAGCTTCTCAAATGGTAAATTCTGCTGAAAAACCCTCTACGAATGCTTCGACTAGGCTCAGCATGAACGGAAAATCTCCAATGATTTCAACCGCCCCTCCGTTCGTCCTGAGGTTCTCGAAGGATGAACGGAGGGTTTTTCAGCAGAATCAAATGGTAACGGCATGACCCTTTTGCGTTACATTCCGCTGTTTCCGCTCGCCGGCGCGCTGCTGAACGTCTTTGTCGGCCGCTGGCTGGGGCGAAGAGCCGCGGGGCTGCTCGCCTGCGCCGCCGTGGGACTCTCGTTCGTCGTCTCGTTCGCGATCTTCTCGCTGCTCCGGGCGACCGAGGTGTTGCGCGAGCCGCTGTTCACCTGGATGGAGGTGGCGCCGCTCAAGATCGAAATCGCGTTCCAGGCCGATGCGTTGACCGCCGTGATGCTCCTCATCATCACCGGCATCGGTCTGCTGATCCACATCTATTCGCTCGGCTACATGGGCCACGACGAGGGGATGGTCCGCTACTTCGCTTATCTCAATCTATTTATTTTTTTCATGTCGCTGCTGGTTCTGGCCGATAACCTGCTGCTGCTCTTTGTCGGCTGGGAGGGCGTCGGCCTCTGCTCCTATCTGTTGATCGGTTTCTGGTATCAGGATCACGCCAACGCGATCGCCGGCAATAAGGCGTTTATCGTCAACCGGATCGGCGATTTCGGTTTTCTGCTGGGCATGCTGCTCCTTTTCTGGGAGATGGGCCGCCAGGGCGTCTGGAGCCTGAGCGTCTCGGAACTTCAGAACATTACGCACCTGCTCAGGCCCGAGCGCGTGCGGCTCATCACGCTCTTACTTTTTATCGGCGCTGCGGGAAAGTCGGCGCAAATCCCGCTCTACGTCTGGCTGCCGGACGCGATGCAGGGACCGACGCCGGTCAGCGCGCTGATCCACGCCGCGACCATGGTGACCGCCGGCGTCTATATGACGGCCCGTCTCAGCTTTCTCTTTTCGATGACGCCGGAGACGCTCGCGCTGATCGCCTGGATCGGCGGCCTGACGGCATTTTTCGCCGCCACTATCGCCGTGGCGCAGAACGACATCAAGCGGGTGCTGGCCTACTCGACGGTGAGCCAGCTCGGCTATATGTTCCTGGCCGTCGGCGTGGGAGCGTTCAGCGTCGCGATCTTTCATCTTTTTACGCACGCATTTTTCAAGGCGTGCCTCTTTCTCAGCTCGGGGAGCGTCATTCACGCTCTCGGCGGAGAGCAGGACATGAGGAAGATGGGCGGTCTCAGGCGCTACCTGCCCACAACGTACACAACTTACCTGGTCGCCACGCTGGCGATCTCCGGATTCCCCCTGACCGCCGGTTTTTTCTCCAAGGACCAGATTCTCTGGGCCGTCCACAGCAGTCCGGCCGGTTCCACCTCCCTCTGGACCCTCGCCTGGCTCACGGCGGGGCTTACGGCCTTCTACATGTTCCGCCAGTTTTTCCTGGTGTTTCATGGAAAATGCCGCGTGGACGAGCCTGCGCTCGCTCACATTCACGAGTCGCCGCCGGTGATGCGAGTGCCGCTCGTGCTGCTGGCTTTGGGCTCGATCTTCGCGGGGTGGCTGGCCACGCCGGAATTTATGTGGGGTAGTCTCTGGGAGGGCTGGCTTGAACCGGTCTTCAGCGCCGGCGGGGTAGCGAATCACGCGGCGTCCGAGGATGAAATACTTTTCATGGGGGTGACGCTCGCAATCTCCGCGTTCGGCTTCTTGCTGGCATTTCTCTTTCGTTCTCCGGAAAATAAAATCGCGGAGTGGCTTTCCCGCTCGGCGATCTGCCGGCTGCTGGCCGGCAAATACTATATCGACGAGCTTTACGATTTTTTTTTCGTCCGCCCGTTCACGGCGTCCGCCCGCTGGCTCGCTCAGATCTGCGATCCGGGATTGATCGATGGCCTGGTCAACGGCGTGGCGGAGCGCGTCCGCGGCGGCAGTCTCCTGGGGCGACAGCTCCAGAGCGGCAACGTGCAGCACTATCTGTTTGCGTTTCTCGCCGGGGCGCTGGCGCTCCTGGCTTACTTTTTGGGAAGGTAGCGCGTGAGAGATCTAAGCCTGCTGGTTTTTCTGCCGACGCTGGGCGCCCTGGGGTTGTTGTTCATCCCAAGACAACGGACCTCCGCGCTCTTCAAGACGGCGTTGGGAGCGAGCGTGCTCACTTTTTTTGAGGCGCTCTGGATTCTCCGGCGCTTCGATCCGGGCATCGGAGGGATGCAGCTCGGCGAGCGCGCGGCGTGGATTCCCGCCTACGGCATCGACTATTCCGTCGGCCTCGACGGTATCAGCCTCTTTCTCGTGTTGCTCACGGCGCTGCTCAGCCCGATTGCGATTCTCGCGTCGTGGACCGTCCGTGACCGGGTCAAGGAATATCTCTTTTTCATGCTGGTGTTGGAGACCGGGATGCTCGGCGCTTTTGTCGCCCTCGATCTCTTTTTGTTCTATGTCTTTTGGGAAGTGATGCTCGTGCCGATGTACTTTCTGATCGGCGTCTGGGGAGGGGAGCGCCGCGTCTATGCCGCGCTCAAGTTCGTGCTCTTTACCATGGCCGGCAGTCTTCTCATGCTGGTGGCGATCATCTATCTCGCGACGCGGAACTACCAGGTAACCCAGGCGCTGACCTTCGATCTCATGCGCATCAGCCATCTCCACCTTCCGCACGACGAGCAGCTCTGGCTGTTTTCGGCCTTCGCCCTCTCGTTCGCCATCAAAGTCCCGCTCTTTCCGTTTCATACCTGGCTGCCGGATGCGCACGTAGAGGCGCCGACGGCCGGCTCGGTGATCCTGGCGGGTATCCTTCTCAAAATGGGGACGTATGGCTTTCTCCGCTTCGCCATCCCGCTCTTTCCGGAGGCGGCGCTCTTGGCCGCGCCCGTCATCATCGCCCTCGCGGTCATCGGCATCATCTACGGCGCGCTGGTGGCGATGATGCAAGAGGATCTTAAAAAACTCGTCGCCTATTCTTCCGTGAGCCATCTCGGTTTCGTCATGCTCGGGCTTTTCACGTTCAATCTCCAGGGCATCGAGGGGGCGCTCTACCAGATGCTCAATCACGGCCTTTCCACCGGCGCGCTCTTTCTCGTCGTCGGCATGATCTACGAGCGGCGGCACACGCGGATGATCGCCGACTTCGGCGGCCTGTGGAAGCAGATGCCGGTTTTTTCCGCCGTCTTTCTGGTCGTGACATTCTCTTCCATCGGTCTGCCGGGTCTCAATGGATTCGTCGGCGAGTTTCTAATCCTGGTCGGCGCGTTTCACGCGGTCCCAGGGGCGGCGGTCCTGGCGGCGACGGGCGTGGTCCTGGGCGCGGTTTACATGCTCTGGATGTTCCGTCGCGTCGTCTTCGGGCCTTTGACCCGGCCGGAGAACCAGCAGCTTCAAGATATGAGCCTGAGAGAGGTCATCGTGATCGCGCCGATCGTCGGGTTGATCGTATTCATGGGAATTTATCCCCAGCCGTTTTTGAGCCGGATGAAAAACTCGACCGAGCTCG